>DATFHX010000001.1:0-15464 GCA_035247945.1 Saccharimonadales bacterium (SeqCode)
GGTATTTCTTTGCAGATTTTTCAAGCTTTTTAGAAATTGCATCTGCGAGATCTACATTATTAATCTGAGCAATCTGCATGGCATAAATAAGGACATCGGCGAGTTCTTCGCCTACTGCTTCCGGACCTCCAACGGGCTCGTCGGTCCATTGGTAGTGCTCAAGAAGCTCGTTTGCTTCGAGGGCAAGCGAAATGGCGAGACCTCGAGGAGGGTTATGATGCCAATCCCTGGCTTCGAGGTGGCGCCAAACTTCTTGGTTGATCTCCTCAAGCGTGACATTTTGCTGTTTGGGTGCTGGCATTAGAGCATTCTTTCCTCAATAGTGACACTTATTGGACAGTGATCAGATCCCATAACGTCTGGGTGGATTGTTGCGGCGGTAACTGCGGCTTTCATCTTAGTGCTGGCGACGAAATAGTCGATGCGCCAGCCCACGTTTCGGGTGCGTGCGTTTGCCCAGTGTGTCCACCAGGTGTATTGCTCCGGCTTGTCGTTAAAGGCACGGAGTGTGTCGAAGTAGCCCGCTTCAAGAATTTTATCGAAACCTTCTCGCTCCTCGATGGTGAATCCGTGTTTCCCTATGTTTGGCTTTGGGTTTGCAAGGTCAATCTCTTTATGGGCAACGTTAAGGTCGCCGCAGAAAATGACTGGCTTTTTCTTCTCGAGCTCTTTGATGAACTCAAGAAACGCTGGATCCCACCGTTTATGGCGAAGTTCGAGGCGAGTTAGTTCCCGTTTACTGTTGGGAGTGTAAACGGTGGTAAGGTAGAATTTTTCAAATTCTAGGGTTGTGACACGTCCTTCGTCGGCCGGATCTCCGTAGGCATCATTTCGAAGATCGTATTTATCGACGATTTCATCTGGAAGGCCGTAGATAACGCTCAGGGGTGTAGTCTTCGACCAGATGGCGGTTCCGGCGTATCCGCTTTTTTTGGCACTATTCCAAAACTTCTGGTATTCATCGTGATTGAGGTCTATCTGATGTTCCTGTGCCTTTGTCTCTTGAAGGCAGATAACGTCTGGATTCTCTTTTTGTATAAATGTTTCAAGCGCGCCTTTATTGGCGACTGCACGGATACCGTTGACATTCCAAGAATAGATTTTCATTACTTCTAGTATACCATTTAATGCTTTAGGGGAGGCTGCCTGGGGTACTGTTAGTTTACAATAAGAGTGCACTATGCAGCACTTTAGTCAAAAATATACCATTCTCCAACTCCTTGAAACCATCCCTGATGGTATGGAATTTTCGGCGAATGAGTGGCCGCTTCATGTGACGATTGCGGATACGTTTGCCATTGATTGGGACGAGTCGCTTTTGGCCGAAAGGCTTACCGAAATGCTACATGTCCATCCTCCTGCCGAGTCCATTGTTGAAGGCGACGCATATTTCGGTGAAGACGAGCAGGTTCATGTCATGCTTCTTAGAAAGACGCCTGATCTTCTGGCGCTCCACATGGATGTTATTAAGCTTCTTGAACAGGGTGGTTGGAAGCCGAATAATCCTCAGTTTGCAAAAGACGGATTTCTTCCCCATTCAACAATCCGAGATCATGCTCGTCTCTATGAGGGTGACACCATTAGGTTCACTGCTTTGTCGCTTATCGATATGTTCCCCGACAAAGATCCGTATCGACGGAGAGTTGTAAAGACAATTCCCTTGAAGGGAAATAAATGAGGAAACTATGAAACAAGTACATCTCCTTACGGGAAATCCAGATAAGCTAAAAGCGGCAAATCTGATTTTTAATACATACAACATCGCAGTGCTCCCACTTGAACTGGATATTCCGGAGATCCAGGCTGCGACAAGCATGGAAGTTGCACGGCATATGGTGGAAGAAGCGTATAAGGTTACTGGGAAGTCTGTTATCCGTGAAGACCATAGCTTCTTTATTAAAGAGCTTGGCTTTCCTGGGCCGTTTATGGCGTATATAGATAAAGGTATAGATGTTGATCATCTATTGAGAATTCTCTCTACACTATCGAGTCGAGAGGCATACTTTGAGCTGGGAGCGGCATACGCTGACGCGAATGGCATGGTCCATGAATTCTCGTATCAAGTTCCGATCGTCATGAGTGAAGAGGCTCGGGGAGATGAGCGGCTTCGATGGGAGCAGCTTATGATGTTCCCTGGCGAGACTAGGACATTCGCGGAATTTGATCCGGACGAGCGGACCGAGGTGTGGGCGAAGAACTTTGAGACTATTGCTCAAATTGTTTAAGGGCCTGAGTCCCATTAAGAAGAGAATCCCATGCTGTATCTGTTGCCGTCCTCAAGTTTAGGCTTATCTAATGGCTGTAAAGAATCTATAATCTTTATTATTCGCAGCCTATTCCGTCATGATCTCTGTCGAGATGTGGTCCATACCCTGGCTGACCAGCGTATACTGGTGCGGCGCCAGCCGCTCGAGCTGCTGCACAGTTGCGGTAATAGACACTCGTAGACGGTTCTTCATTCTGCGCGGGAGGAGGGGTGGGTGCTGGAGCTGGCTTGGGATCTGGAGCGCTCGGAGCGACATATGTGCCCACCTGAGTGACTTTCGCAATCGGTTCTTTTGTGACTTTTGTGTCTATTTGCCGACGGCTCGTTTCTTTTCCTTCTACATAGATAATTTCGTATGTCGTAGATCGTTCGCCGTTGACACCCTCGGTTTTGACGCGAGTCTGACCTTTAGGAAGCGTATTATCTTTTTCCTCATTTGAGCTAAATGCAATTATTTCTGTCTTAGTCTCGGACTTTGTAATGGGCTTCTTTTCTTCCTCTTTCGCTTCTTGTGCTTTTTGAGAGGCAGCTTCTTTTGCGGCTCGCTCTGCTTTTACGTTCGCTGGCTCTGTTGCAGCTGCAATGCTACCAAGTATAAACGTTGCTGCGATGAAGCAGATGATCGAGACGAGGAGGATGCGCGGTCGGGATGCTGGTTTATCTGTACGTTTAATCTTTTGGAGAAGTGTTGGTTTAACAAGGAGAAGGATCGTGGCAATGGGGAGTCCTAGGTATAGTAGAGCGATTAGTGCACTGCTGATATGATAGATTACTTCCATTTCTTAGACTCTCCTTAAGTTGGGCCTTAAGATGATTCTAACAGAAATCTTCGCTTGCTCGTAGTTCAAAATAAAAGTGATGAAAATGAGCTGGTATACCCCTTATTCTCTTTCCTGTTACTACTGTAGACAACTAAGGATAAATGTGATAAAAACACTAGAGCACTCCCGCAGGATATTTCTGCGGTTGTGAGGTTCGGTTCGATCCACGTAAGGAATTCTATCCTAAGGAGGTGAAACTACGTGGTTGGGATCAACTTGCCGGGTACTGCACTTCGCCAGGCGTCGCTGAGTGATCCGGGGCATAGTGCACTTTCACGTCGAGATCTTGTGCGGCTTGCTGCGTCGAAGCGTGAGTGTATCGTTCGCGTTACGGGCGGTGCTGCTCATATGGGCACCGAAGGCAAGAACGTCGGTCGCTTGCTTGCTAAGGCACTGGGAGGATCCAAAGCAGATGCTGCGGTGATCGCTGGTGCGACAATGTCGATCGACCGACCTGTCCAGGGTGTGTGCTCGGAGTGCGATACGCACCGTGTCCACTGTCCGGCGCATGGGTACGGCTCTATTACTCCCAGACCGGGGGTTATGGACGTGCTCATGGAGCTTTCGCGCATGAAGGCGCCCGCTCGAACGATCGGCATCGTTCCGACAATCGGCGATCTGTCACTGTACGGTGGCTTTATCGTCGTGAGTAATGAAAGCGAGGGGACTTATACGGTCGTGGATGGGCGCTGTCCATTCTGTCTTCTACTTCAGTTCTCGACGGATAAGCCGGGGCTGACGTGGGACGATGAGTGGAAGGTGTCGCTCGACTACATGGAGCTTCTCCGAAATGAGGCGCAGTACGCATCGCTTCATATCGCCTATAACGGTGGTGCGGTGACGCGTAATGAATGTCTGCATGTTGCGACGCTTCCTCAGGGAGATAATCCGTGGAAGCTGCTTCTGGTTGAGGACTCGGGCCGTACTGCGGCAGCGCTCTCGGCCGACCGGGAATTTCGTGCAAACCGTCCGCACGTCGTCTCGTGCAAGAAGCGCGAGCTTAGGACAGTGGTCCGTCAACTGGGCTTTGCGCCCTGACATGGAAATGAGGAATCATGTCCCTTCAGTACAACGCATTCTTCGCTCAGAGCAAGGCTCGGGATACTACGCTCGTTACGAGCACCGCGGGCCGTAACGTAGCGTTGGTCGTGAGTAACGTCGACGAGCAGATCCCCTACCCCGTTCTCCTTCGGGTGACGAAGGGGGTGGTCGGCGTCCTTAACGTCGCCGGGGCGGCTACTGTCCGAACGGAGGCGGAGCGACAAAGGCTGTTCACTACTGTCGTCGGCCTGTTTGGCGGCGATTCGAGGGTACGTTTTCGGCTCAACCAGATCGCGATCGGGAGTGGCGGTACGCGCATCCTCGAACGCAAGAAGCCATTCATGACGGCGCTGGAGGCGCCGGGCATCGCGTTTGCAATCGCGCAGAAGAACCACCCGAACTGCCTGCCTCGTACGTGGGGGCACACGCCGCGCACGAACGAGACGCTCGGCTACGGTGGGTTGGAGTCCAGCTTTCTGCTTGGCGACAAGATGGACAAGGACACCATCCCCAACCCGCTGCTCCATGTTCTCTGGATTCTCCAGAAGGGAGCGAGCACGCCGGCGGACTGGAACGGTGATCTACCGAAGTTCATGGATCTTCTGCAGACCTTCGCCGGATCCGGTAACGGTCGGTCGGGGCTGCTGGTTCTCAGCGGGGGCGGCGTCACTGCTGAGGAGGTGCTGCTGGCGCTGAGTAACGGAATTCCCGTTCTCGGTGCGGTTGGCACCGGACGAGCGGCAGATGCGCTCGTACACCTGAAAAGCGGTGAGCTCAACAAGATCGAGGAGCCGGCCGTTCGAGCGCAGTACCAGGAGATCGCTCGCCGGAGGCTCAACCTGGACCTAGTTACGCTGTTCGACGCGAGCGATCCCCGAGCGGGTCAACTGTGGCTTCAGGAGATGGGCTTCGGGTTGATCAGGAAGTAGATGCGTGAGTGCTACGCATCGCCCACACCGAGAGAGTCATCTCTCTCGGTGTGGGCATTTTTAATTTGGGGCATAAAAAAGAACTACCGCAGTTAGCGGTAGTTCTTTGCTGCGCGACTTGCCTCACGGTCTTGCTCGCGGCGTTTGAGCGTTTCGCGCTTGTCGTAGTTCTTCTTCCCTTTTCCAAGGGCGATAACGACCTTAATGAATTTCCCTGCGGTAAGAAGCTTCGTTGGCACGATAGTCATACCCGCTTGCTTTTTAGTGGCAAGCTGTTCGATTTGTTTACGACTTGCTAGGAGCTTGCGTGGACTTGTATCGATCGAGCGGGCGCTCGGCTGCCCTCGTTGTTGGAGTTTGAGACTAAAGCTTGCGTTATTGAGCCAGAGTTCGTTATTACGAACCGTGACGAAGGCACCTTTTAGCTGTATATGACCGTCCCTTGCGGCACGTGTTTCTGGACCAGTAAGAACAATGCCAGCGACAAGCTCATCGCCAAGTTCGTAGTCAAAGCGAGCCCGTCGGTTGAGGACGGTCTTAGGAGGTGGGGTGACTTTCTTTTTGCCCATAATAGTAATTACAGTATAACAGATGTAATGTACGGTCGTTTAAAGGATGTGACCGGATTGTTCCCTATTACTCTTTTTTGCAACACAGCCAAGACGAGAGAGAACCATTTCTATACCTATACGACACTGCAGCAGCAATAAACCGCACATTCGCCAACCAACACCCTCGAACCTTATTATGTGTTCCAAGGCAATGGTTGTGCACTCGTGGCCACACGGATATGTGGCCACGAGTTTGAATCAGAGAAGCTGCGGTGATCCCACTAGCTGAGGTTCAGGCCCTCGACCTTGGAGGGGTCGAGCTTGCTGCCGTTGGGCGGGAACAGCACCACGATCTCGCCGACGATGGGCGACTGGAGGCAGGTACGACCACCGCCGATGTCCGAGACGCTGTAGATGAGCAGGCTCGCTTCGTAGGTGAGGTTGGTGTCGTTCACCCAGCGACCCGGTCCCTCGCTCTTCGCCACCCACTTGAACGTGACCTTGAAGGTCGCGTCCTCTCCGGCACCTTCGACGGTGGCGGCCGCGATCTCTCCGCGGTAGAGGTAGTCCTCGCCTCGGTTCTGCACCTCAAGCTGTCCGCCTGCGTAGCGTGCGGCCGTTTCCGGTGTCAGCTCCACGGTTCTCTCCTTCTGATCAAATCGGATTTGACTTATGTAACATATAATATATCTTCACTACTGTCAATATCCAGGAAGATGATCTATAAAATTGGTTTATGAAAGAAGCCGAGAATGTCGCTGGAGAGGGTTGCTATTTAATCGACAAGAAAGGTGCCTCATTGACTGGAATGCTATACTGAGGGCATGTATAAGCGTGTACTTCTAAAACTTTCAGGCGAACAGTTACAAGGTAAGTTTAACGGCGGATTTGATGCTGAACGGGCGCAGTGGATTGCCCGTGAAGTGAAAAAAGTGAAGGATGCGCAGATCGTGCTCATGATCGGGGGTGGTAACTACGTCCGCGGTGCGCAGCTTGCAGGTAATGGTATTGAGCGAGTAACGGCAGATAATATTGGAATGCTCGCAACTATGATGAACGCACTCGCTCTTACTGATATCTTTAACGCTGAAGGTGTTCCTGCTCGGGCGCTGACGAACATTAAGGCGGATCAGGTTTTGGACCAGTTTACGCATCGGCGTGCGATTAGTCATCTCGAAAAGAACCGCGTGGTTGTTGTCGCCGGCGGGATTGGACGACCATGGCTGACGACCGATACGGCGGCAGTGAATCTGGCACTCGAAATGAACTGCGATGCTATTTTTAAAGCAACAAAAGTAGATGGCGTATACGATCGAGACCCCGAAACAGATGCGGGTGCACAGAAGTTTGATTCGCTCACGCTCAAAGAAGCGGTTGAACAGCCGGACATTCGCGTCATGGACAAGGCTGCAATTGCGCTTGCCTACGACCACGAACAAGCGATCGTAGTCTTTAAGCTCCTTGAAGAAGGTAATATCGCTCGGGCAGTTGCTGGTGACCCTATTGGGACGACGATTCGCTAGCGCGTTTCTTTTTAGCTCCCCCGCCCATCTTGTAGTCGTAGAGCGGTTTTGTGATCCGAAGACCATGGGTGTATCTATAAAGCTCGGCATAAATTCCCTGGGCAATGCTTGTGCCGGCGTTATCTTGGAAACGGCGATCTGAAGCAAGGAAAAAAGTATTCTTAATGACGCCGAACTTGAGGCCGTGTTTTTTAGCGCGGTAGGCATAGTCGTAGTCTTCCATGATCCAGACGGCTGGGTCGAAGCCCTTGATCGCGGCGTGCGCTGCCTTAGTGGCGGCCATACAACTAAAGACGACCGGTGTTTTAGACGCACTCATGAGACGGACATATCCGTTCATGAGCCGAGCGCCGCTTCGAATGCCTCGTTTTGGCGATTGCATTCGTTGGTAGAACCCAGCTACGTCAATGGAACGCTTCTCCATCTGTGAAACTGTTTTTGCAATAAAATCATGCGGAAGTGTGACGTCGGCATCGAGGAAAAGGAGCGTGTCGCCTGTTGCGGCTTTGGCACCTTGGTTACGCGCATGAATGACACCTTTTTTGGTGGCAGAAATGAGGTGAATGGGGAGTTTTTTGGTGTATTTCTTTACGGTTCCACTGAGGTCGTCAGAAGAATTTGAGTCAACGACAATGACTTCATAGGGCGGGGTTACCTGGGCGACGAGCGAATCTAAAAGATGCTCAACCACGCCAACTTCGTCCTTACATGGTATAATAACGGACAGTCTCATGGGTGGTATTATACTTTGAAACTACCACTTGGCTCAATAACGAGTTGAATATTATGCAAACGTTACGCAAAATTAGTCAGCAATCGTTTACCGAAAAGACGTTTTCGGATAATGATTTTCATTTCCCGTCACTTGTGGCGGGTCTTGATACTGGTACGAAAACAATCGTCATTGTTCATGGAGTGACAGGAAATAAACAGGACATGGTTGTCGTTGGTCGAGAGTACGTAAAGAATGGATACGCTGTATACCTCCCTGATCTTCCAGGACATGGAGACTCGCCCGCTATGGAGGTAGCTCGGTTTAGCGACCTAAGCGACTGGCTGGCGGCGTACATTAAGGCAACAGGTGTCGTTCCGGATGTTCTCATGGGGAACTCGTTCGGGTCGGCAATTTGCTATAGTCTTGCTCAGCGTGGCCTCCTGGGTGATTCAACGCACCTTATCCTCGCCTGCCCTACCCCACGAATCGCGCTTATGTCGCGTGCACTGCGACTTGCTGGCGACCGCCTCCCTGAAGGTTGGGTAACACGGCAGTATAATGCCCCGTGGGCAATTCGAATGCGAACGCTCTACCTTATGCTCGGTCGATCGAAGCAGGCGAAAGCTTGGCTCGAAGAGTCGGAACGCGAGAAGGCTGATTTCTTGAATGTAAAACTTGCTGATGATTTTTCAATGCTTCTTGAGACGGACAACCCGTATGACAATGTGATCGCTTCTCCTGAGGTGCAGCGCCGAATGACGATTGTCATTGGTGAAAGAGATAATGTGATTACTCGCGCGTCGGTGCCACTCTTAAAATCACAGCTCCAAGAGAGCACGTTCGTGTCGGTTCCAAAAGCCGGACACATCCTCCACTTCGAGGCATTTAAGGAGCTTGCTGAAGTGGCGAAGGGCGAATTCATAGCCTAAAGGATCTGACTTTGGTATAATGACGCAGTAGAAACTGAATATTCCGCCTACACATTACCTATGAAAATTGCTTTTTTTACTGACGATTACCTGCCCTATGTGCATGGTGTTGTCACTTCAATCCAAAACTACCGTAAAGCGTTAGAGCTGCTCGGTCATGAAGTCTATATTGTTGCGCCAAAGAAAAACGGATACGAAGATAATGATGATCATGTGATTCGCCTTCCTTCCGTAAATCCGATGCTCTTTGATAACCGACCGATGTCGGTACACTACCCAGGTATTGTGCGGAGTCTTGATAAGTACGAGTTTGACGTCGTACACTCGCAGACGCAGTTTTATCTTGGTGGGCTTGCCTATATGGTGGCGAAGCGTCGGAATATCCCGCACATTACGACAGTACATACGCTCTTTACGGAGCTTGCGGATGATTACCCTGTTGCGGTAAACGCTGGCCTCATTGCCTTCTCACTTGCGTTCCCTTTCCTCTTTAAGACCAAACCAGTACTTCCCTTTACGGATCGAAGTGAAATTTTAAAGTGGCCGAAATCAACCTGGACGGATATTAAGAAAAAGCAGGGCTGGCGTCTTATGGCTGAATTTGTAAACCACTCAAGCTCATTTGTTGCGCCGTCGCAGCACCTCGCAAAGACTTTGAAGCAAAATGGTGCGAAGGTGCCATGTAAAGTGATTCCGAACGGTGTCTTTCTCGATAGGTATATTAATTCGAAGGCAAGCGACTCGCCTATTAAAAAACGTGCTGGTGAGAAGTTTATTATTAGTGTTGGACGGCTGAGCGGGGAAAAACGCCAGCGCGTCCTTATTGATGCGATGGTGGATCTAAAAACAGAAAATGTTCGCCTCGTACTCGTTGGGATTGGCCCTGCCGAGGATGTGCTTCGCAAGAAGGTGACCGAACTTGGGCTCGACGACAAGGTGATCTTCGCTGGGTACCAGACGCCGGATGCAGTAGCGGCTATGATGAAACAGGCGGATATATTTGCGCAGGCTTCGTACCGCTTTGATAACCAGCCGATGGTGATTCTTGAAGCGATTGCCTCTGGACTTCCTATGGTGTACTGCGATAACCATCTCAAGGAAGGGCTTAATAAAGACAACGCCGCGCTTGTGAAGGGTCGAAGCGGCCGTGCATTTGCCCGGACCTTTGACGAGCTTCTCGCCGACGACACGCGCCTAAAGAAGATGGCAGAAGCATCGCTTCGTACTTCAAAAGAGTTCGACGTCATGAATCTTGCAAAGCAGATGATTGAACTCTACGAAACTGCTCCAGTTGACTGGTAGAGCGAAATAGTTCGTCGCTACTTCTCGAGATGCTATACTAAATAGATATGATTGCAGATATTACGATCACCGAAAAAAGTTTCGGCGCTAAAGTTCTTATGAGTGGCGTTTCTTTTTCAATCGATGACGGTGAGAAGATTGGTGTGATCGGCCGGAATGGCGTGGGTAAATCGACACTCTTCGGTATTCTTTCTGGAAGCGACACGGATTTTACGGGTGGTATTATTTATAGACGTGGAACGGTTGTCGTTGCGACGGCTCAGGAGCACCACGATCTAGGCGATATGACCGTCCTCCAGTATATTCTTGCGGGTCTACCTGAATATGCTGAGCTTAGCCATATTATTGAAACCTATCCAGAAACGATGGGCGACAATATGAAGAAGATCGATGAGTATACCCAAGCGCTCATGCGCTTTGATGACAAAGGGTTTTACCAAATTGAAGAACAGATTGAGCGTGAGCTCGATAATTTCCAGCTCAGTGGTATTGCACACCGTACATTTAAAAGCCTTTCCGGTGGACAGAAGCGCCTCGTTGAGGTTGTAAAAGTGATGCACTCTCAAGCGCAGCTCGCCCTTGTTGATGAGCCAACAAACCACATGGACTATGTTGCGAAGGCGCAGTTTATTGAGTGGCTCAAGGCTGCTCGGGAAGCAGTACTCGTTATTACCCACGACCGTGATGTCCTGAAGGAAGTTGACCGTATTGTCGAACTTAAAGACGGTGGATCGGTAAGTTACAAGGGTAACTACGACGCATACTTGAAGCAGAATGCAGTGTCGACAGGTTCTCAGATGAATGAGTTTGAGCAGATTGAAAAGCGTATTGCTAATCTTAAAGTGAAGGTGCTCGACTACCAGCGGCTTAAAGAGAAGTCTCGTAATCCTGGAACGATCCAGAAATTCAAACGTCTTGAAGAGGTCAGCCGCAAGGAACTTGCTGAACTTCAGGCGAAGGAAAAACCTACCTTCTGGATTGATAAGGAATCGGCTGCCAACCTCAACTACAAGACGGCGGCGCAGTATGATAAGTTTAAGGCGCGTAATATCCGTATGAAGCTCAAGAACGATGATTCAAGAAGCAAGCATGTTCTCGTGAGCGCGAAGGAACTGGCGCTTGGCTATGGTGATACTCCCCTCTTTGAACATATTAATATTGACCTTCGTGAGGGTGAAGCGCTCGAGCTTCGCGGTCGTAATGGTGCTGGTAAGACGACCCTAATTAAGGCACTTCTTGCTGGTGACGATACGGATGGGATTGTACGTTTTTCTGGTGATATTACGCTCGATAAAAGTGTGCGAATCGGTGTCTATGAGCAGGAAGTCTCCCCTACCTATTTTGATCTGCCGCTCGAAGAAGCAATTGAAAAAATGTATCTGGATAGAGATCTTGCAATTACAACGACGAAGATCCGAAGCCTTCTTAGTGATTATCTCTTTACTGAAGGAGATGGCAAGACGCCTCTCTCTCGACTTTCTGGCGGTCAGAAAGCCCGCTTCCAGCTCATTGCGATGCTTGCTAATGACCCGCAGCTTCTGGTTCTTGACGAGCCAACGAACCACCTTGATCTTCCGAGTATTGAGGAGCTTGAAACAGCTCTTGCAAAGTATTCTGGGGCTATTCTTTACGTGAGTCATGATGGCTACTTCCGTGATGCCATTGGTGGTGAAGTGATTACTGTCGGAGCATAGCTCGGCCCTGTTCAAATTCATTCCAAACTGCTTGTTTTTTACGTAGGTAGGTGCATAATAGAGATATATGGAAGAGAAGATTCTACAGGCGATAGCTGAGTTACGGTCCGAAATGACTAGTTTACGATCTGATATGACTAGTTTACGATCTGATATGACTAGTCTGCGGTCTGAAGTGGGCGCTGATATAACGGGTTTACGATCTGATATGCGCGCTGAAATGAGTGATCTGCGATCTGATATGCGCGCTGAAATGAGTGATTTGCGATCTGATATGAGCGCTGAGATAACCGATCTGCGATCTGAGATGACGGGCCTGCGATCTGAAACGAACGGTTCAATGGCTGGGCTACGATCCGAAATGCATAGTTCGATTGCTGATGTGAATACGTCAATATCTGATCTACGATCTGAAATGAATGACCGATTTACAGACGTAAATAAACAACTCACTCACCAAGATGAGCAGTTTACGTTGTTATATCAATTCACCCAGGATGGGTTCAATCGCCTAGATAGTAAAATCGATGCGACTCGTGATGAGTTGAAGCAGGATATGAGTCATGTCTACGATCTTGTTGATGTCGATGTCAAACAGCGCGAAATAGATGAGCATGAGCGAGCGGCCATGTCGTTGCAGCTTAACCGTCACGAGGAAGAGATTAGCAAGCTGAGACGTCGTCCAGCCTGAACTATGAAAGAGATCATCTTTGTCACGAGTAATACAGGTAAGGTCAAAACCCTCGAACGTAAGCTTAATACTACAAAATATAGAGTGACAAGGAAGAATATTGAACTTCCAGAAATACAGGCAGATAACTCGCGGGAGATTTCGATTTTTAAGGCTCGAGCAGCATACGATATGTTGAGGCGGCCGGTAATTGTTCAAGATAGTTCATTTCATATTGCTGCCCTTGGAGGGTTCCCTGGCCCATATATAAAATATGTAAATGAAACAATTGGTGCTGAGGGAATTCTTCGCTTACTGCAAAATGTATCAGATCGAAGCGCTCATTTTGAGCTTGCACTAACCTACAAAGACAAGAATATTGAACGTACATTCGTAAATGTGGCGAAGGCTGGACGAATTGCGGAAACACTTTACGAGGCAAACTCTGAAAATGCCTGGAGCAGCCTATGGAAGGTATATATACCTCCTGGGCAGACAGAGCCTCTTGCTGCCCTCCCCTCAGAGTCGCTAAAGAAAAGAGATCAAGGTAATAGTGACAACTCTGAATTTGCGCAGTTTATTCGATGGCTTGATAAGTAAGATGAAGTAGCTGCGGGTTAAGATTGTCTTGATCGACTACTCAAACTGATGAGATCAAGATAGATTCTTATTTAGGTGCAGATTGTATGAAATTATCTATTCTTCATCACTACTCTAATTTGTAATTATGCTATACTCGTAAAGTCCGAAAGACTCCAGTGAGGAGATACTCCATGGTGAAATCTCTTGGTGGCGGCTATAAGAAGCGTTGCGGTAACTGTAACGAGAAGTTGCAGTTCACGCGTAGCGACGTACGAGCTGGTGCAGAGATCCAGGGCAGTGAAGATCGTGATCACAAGAGTGTGATTACCTGCCCGAGCTGCCACCGTCCCGTCGACGTGACATCGGTCGTCGGCTCGACGTCCTACGAGACGGCGCAGGCACAGGACTGGGACGATCGCTACCTCTGATCTTCGGTCCTACCCCGCACATAAAATCACCCCGCGACTTTATGTGCGGGGTGATTTTAATAGTGACCAGCTATTATACTTATGCTGCTGTCGCAAGTCCTTTTTGAGCAATGAGTTCGTCAATCTTAGGACGGTTGAAGCCAAGAACCATCTCGCCGGCCATGTCGGTAACGGGGACACCTTGGAAGTTGCCGTTGATCTTGCTCATAAGTTCCTCGTAAGCGGCTTTATCTTCTTCGACGTCTTTCTCGATGTAGGCAACGCCCTTCTTGTCGAAGTACTGTTTTTCTGTTTTACAGAACGCGCACCAAGTGGTGCTGTAGATGATAACCTTAGGATCTGTTGTTTGTGCTGTATCCATTATTTTGTCTCTCCTTGATACTATACAGTATATAGTATTTTCGAATTATTTGCTAATGCGTCGCTTATGCTTTATAAATTAAGTATAAATGATTGCCAAACAAAAAACGAGCGGGTTTGCGCTGCCTACGGTTTTAATCGTATCGGTTATTATGCTCATTGTGCTGCTTGCTGCGCTCACGGCAGCCAGCTCGGTCCGTTCAGGTATTGACTCACAGTACTACGAGCAGCTTGCACGTGAGGGTGCTGAGGCGGGCATTGCCCGTGCTCAAGGATGTTTGCAGCAATCTGCAACGGTACCAACATGGTCAGATGCAAAGCCACTAACCCCATGGACAGATTGTAGCGGCAATGCGCTCACTACTGAGACATGTCCATCTGGCACAAACGCAACGAATACGAAGGCGGCCTGTAGCGTACTTCTGACGAGTACGCTTCGTACCTCTTTCTCGGTCGGATTGCCGACGACTTCGTCAAGTGGAGTACAGCTCATTGTGGCGACCGGTTATTCATATGTGCTGCGTACGACAGATACGAGCATCTCGCGTACCTATACCGCTTCTCAGAGTGCGAGTGTGGGATCGAATGTTGCAATTACGTATACAAATATCTCTAATGCTGGTCCGAACTCGTTTGGACTTGGCAACCCCCTCGCAGCGGACAGTTTCTCATTCGGTGCAGACGGAAATGTATATGGGCTTGGGTATAACGGGTTTGGTATCTTAGGAAACGGTTCAACGGCAAATGCAACGAAACCGGCTAAGTTCATGCTTCCGGGTAATCTAAAAGCCTCTTCGGTTGGTGTGAATGGACTGTCTGGAGGGATGAGCGCCTTTGTTATTACGGTAGATGGTCAGGTATATGGAGCTGGTGCAAATAATTTTGGACAGCTTGGGAATGGGTCAACGTCAAGTTACCAGTCGACACCTGTGAAGTTTAACCTCCCTGCGGGAAAATTTGCTTCCACAATGTTTGTACATGGTGAATCTACCTTTGTTATCTGCACGGACGGAACGGTATACGGTGCTGGTGCGGGAACATACGGACAACTGGGAAATGGTGCGGCGACAAATTCAAGCACACCAGTTCAGATGATCTTGCCGGCGGGCGAAAAGGCAACGCAGATCCAGGCTGACTGGCACAGCGTTTACATCGTTACTCAATCCGGTAAGGCATACTTTACGGGTATTAATGACTGGGGACAGTCCGGGAATGGGACGCTGGGTGGGCAGATTAATACGCCGGTTCGCTTCTATCCAAACGCTGGAGATGCTGGTGAACCAACTGTGCTTCAGGTAGTAACAGATGGAAATACCGGGTGGATACGACTTTCAGACGGATCAGTTTGGGGCGTTGGCCGTTCTGGGGACGGTCAACTTGGAAATGCTTCAGCAACGACTGGTGCGACAGGATATTACACGCTTGCATACACAAAGTTCAATCTCGGAAGTGAGCGCGCGGTACAGATTGCCACCGACTATGTAGACATTGGTATTCTTACGGCGACGGGTAAAGTGATTGGCGGTGGCCGTAATGATTCAGGAGAGCTTGGGTGCGGTACTACGGGGCCAACATATGCAACGCCGTGTCAAATGCAACTCCCTTCCGGCGCAGTGGGCTCTGCGATTGTCGTCACCGGAGACGGCCAGACGG
>DATFHX010000002.1:0-15186 GCA_035247945.1 Saccharimonadales bacterium (SeqCode)
CGTTGTATCTGTACTTGCAATCACGGCGCCTCGATTGTCGATCTGGGACTTCATAATCATAATGCTACGAATAAAGAGCTCCTGATGGTCCTCAGGGATCTGATCTGCAATCTTCAATGCTGGAGTGAGCCACTCCTTCCACCAATTGGCAGTGGCGTGGAGGCGTTTAATAATGCCATCATCTCGGATCTGCTTATGAACATAGAGCGCTTCTCGAAGTGATGAACCAGCTGCAATCCAGTAGTGGACACGCTGTGAGCTGTGCGCACCAATCGTCATCTTAAAGCGAAGTACCGAGTCGACGCGGCCATGTTCTACGTTGCCGCCACCGAGCTCCCCGTCATCAGCGTCACGGTAGGTACCTTCGTGGCCTTCGATACCAAAGAGGCCGATACTGTGCTGGTCAAATGGCTGCCCTCCTGTCATGGCGGAGATAATAAAGGCACGTCGCCCCCGATAATGAAGGATTGCCTCACTATCCGGGAGATACTGAGCCGTATCGGTATTGCTGCGCGCATCGCCAATCGCAAACGACTGGTGAAGGAAGAGTCGGATTCCCCGTTCCTCAGGACGAAGATTGACGACATGGATATTACGCATGAAGGCGCTAATACTACTATCAACAACGTCATCAAACTCGATGAGTATGCCCATCTGCGCATTCTTAGCTACCGTATGGCCGATTAATGCGTGGACTGGATATCGGAATGATATTTCCCAGCCATGCTCATCGAGCCAGCTTATCTGTCCATTAATCCATACGCCAACCCTATGGCGTGTCGATTGGCCAGATGAGTGATTCTCAAGTCCGACGTACGGATAATAGAAATCGTGGACAAGTCCATACTTATTAATTCCTACATGAAGCTCACCGTTACTCAGGACTATAGGTCTAGCCATGCAGTCCTCCATGTCGTTGATGCTCTAAGAGCCGATACCGCACATCGCGGAGCGCATTCATAAAGAAGAGAAACGCATCGTATGGTGAATCATACGGACTGAAATATGCGTGAACGTCTCCATCGGTAAACCACTTCGTACACATGTAGTAGACGTGATCGGATGTCTGGAGGCGACGCCAATCGCCAATGAGGGTAATGTCGTTTGTTCGTAGAATACTCGATTCCATATCGTAGAGATGTCTCAGCGCTTCATGCTGCATGCTATTACCAAGCCAGGCGGTGAGGTCGCGTTCCGTATCCGCCCAGGTTACTGTGTGTGGCATGCTGAGCTCACCGGCAGGCTCGTTTGCTTCAAGTGCTTCGCTGACTGTATAAAAAGTATTATCCTTCTCTTTGAGCCAGGTCCTCACGAACTGTTCGAAGAAATGGAAAATTCCTGTATCCGCCCACTGGTGCTCACCAAATGTTTCGTAGTCCATGAACAGATTAACGAGCGGTCCATTTTGCATTGAGGCATCAATCCAGCGCTCATACTTATCCGCTGTAAGTGGCCATTCCCCCCAGTGTTTGTTGCCAAAACGAAAAGCCATGTCATCACTTAGGCGATAGTTCTTAAGAAGAAGGCCAATTTGCTTCGTTCCAGGTGGTCGGTAGACGTAGTTAGGGCTACGCCAGCCGAGGATTGGATCCCATCCTTCCGCAAGAATGCCTTTGAAACCATATTCATCCGCCCATTTTGCGAGATCATCGTTATATGCAAGCTCGGTGTTGCGGAACACACTTGTCTCGATACCGAATACGTCTCTAATCTTCTGGCGGTGCATATCAACTTGCCGCTCGAATTCCTCGCGGCTATAAAAGAAGGCGAGGCTGTGATAGTACGTCTCCGCAACGATTTCAACTTGTTCTGTTTCAACGAGACGTTTAAAACTTTCAAGAACATCCGGAGCCCACTTTTCAGCTTGCTCAATAAAGGTTCCTGTAATGCTCAAGGAGACCTTAAAGTCAGAGTGTTCCTTAAGAAGCTTCTCCAGAAGCTGATTCATTGGTCGATACGACTTATCAACTACCTTCAAAAAGACCTTTTCGTTATTCCGATCAGTGTTAGATGTATCTTGAAAATAATCATGACGCTCACCAGTATCAAAAACACTATAGTCTCTCACGCGCCAGGGTTGGTGAACGTGAAGGTATAATGTTATTCCACGAGTCATGATGTGGCTCCTCGGATCGTATGGTGGTAGAGCGCCATGCATTGTCGGGCTACGTCCTTCCATGAAATACGAGCATATTCTCGGCGAATATTCGTGCGAAGATCATGGGAAAGCGCAGGGGAAGTTGCTATTGCAATCATTTGATCAGCAAGACGATCGATATCCCAGAAATCATAGCGGAAGATGCTATGAAGGATCTCCCCAACGCCAGACTGTCGACTTATAATCAGTGCTGCATTATGATGTGCGGCTTCAAGTGCGGTAAGGCCAAATGGCTCGCTGACCGAGCTCATGACAAAGATGTCAGCAACATTATACGCGTCTCGCCACTGTTTGCCGCGGACGAATCCCGTAAAGAAGACCTTATCAGCAATACCAAGATCGGCACTTAAACGGATCAACTCATCCCGTTGTTCTCCATCTCCCGCAAGAAGAAAAACCAGCTTGTCGTGCTTTTCGGAGGCGCGTGCAGCCGCCTGGATGAAATGAGTCAGTCCTTTTTGAACTGTAAAGCGGGTGATTGTCGCAACAACCGTATATCCTTCATCTTTGAGTGTTTCGAGATACGAATAGGTGCGGCGGTCATATTCATAATTTCCGAGGCTTGCAAGATCGATAGCGTTATATACCACCTCAACTTTATCGGCGGGAATGCCATAACGTGACACAATAATGTCTTTTGTAATTTGACTGACCGCGAAAATGCGGTCGGCCATCATAAGCCCCTGATATTCAATCTCATGTACAAGAGGATTGCCGCTTGTGGCACCGGCACGGTCAAACTCCGTTGCATGCACATGAACTATGAGCGGTGCACCAGAAATCTCTTTTGCACGCATACCAGCTTCCATCGTTAGCCAGTCATGGGCATGAATAGCATCCGGCTTTTTCTTTGCTACCATACGACCGACGTATTCAGTGTATCGTTTCTGAACACCACGCATATCCCTAAGATCGTTACCATCCACCTCGTCCAGTCCTATCTGACGAAGATACTTACTGTCATAAGCACCCATAAGACCATACCGTGCGAGTGGATCAAGCTTTGTTGCTGCATGCACGTTCATAAATTCAACATTAGGATGACTTGCTGCATACGGTACGACAAAGTCAATAGAGGCTCCTTCAAGAGCGAGCGCTTTAGACATGTGATAACATGCCACACCGAGGCCGCCACTATTGTGCGGCGGGAGCTCCCACCCGAGCATAAGTATATTCATACCAACCGCTACCGAGCATACTGAAATGCTCGAACACTCCTTATCTAGCTATTTTCTTCAGTATAGCGGATATGCTTATGCTTTGGCAAGCTATTTAGAGACACCTTGTCGACATACATCACATGGCTCTTCTTCCTGCTCGTAAAGTGCGTGCCACATACTAAGCGCTTGGTTGCGAGGGAGTAGGGAACGAAGCGCAGAAAGCTCTATTCTACGCCGTAGATAGTGTCCAATTCGACCCGCAGCATAGATACCATACTTCTCAACATACGCCCAGTGATCTCCTACAGGAATATTGTCAGCATATTTATGTGGACGGTACTGAGGCGTCGTACGCCGGGTTGCCTTTCGTGCTAAATGATCTGCAATAAAGTAGGCGTCGTAGAGAGCCGTACGCGCGGTGCCTGTATGTGCGGTGTTTGCATTGTCACCAATAACATAGATATGGTTCTGCGCCCGAAGGAATGTATCTACTTCCACACGCCCGTTTTTCGCAAGCGTAAACTGATCTGGGTGTTCAGAAAAGAATGGATGGTTCATCACGCCTGATGTCCAGACAGCCGTCTCGGTCGGAATAATTCGTCCATCTATGGCAATCGTGTCGTCGTCTAATGCCTCAACTTTGTGATTAGTCTTCACCTGAACGCCAAGCGACTCCAGTCGTTTCTGGATAATTTTACTTGCTGTTTCTGAAAGGCGCGGTACGAGTCGTGGAGCCGCTTCAACTAACGTGATATTTACTTTCGCCCGGGTGACAGCGTGAGCTTTTGCGATCTCACGCAGATAACGAGCCATAGCGCCAGCTAGCTCTACGCCAGTAAGGCCACCACCAATAACAACGTAGTTCTTATCCATATGCCGATCTTCCGCCACCTGGTCGTGAAGATGGCGCTTGAATACTTTTGCCTCATCAAGGGTCTTAATGCCATAGCTATGTGCCTGCATGCCTGTGATCCCAAAGTATGTCGTCACAACACCGATCGCGATAACGAGCTCGTCGTAGGTGTATTGCTTTGCTTTTCCTATGACAATCCTACGATGCGAATCAATCGACATCATTCGATCCTGTATTACCTCAATATCATGATGTGCCGCAAAAATGTCCTCAAGATTTATCCTGGAAGCCGACGTGTCGCGTCCTGTTGCTGTCGCATAAAGAGATGCATGGTAAAGGAAGTATGGCTCATCCGAGATGAGGGTTATTTTACCAAGTTGTTTCTTACTGAGTTCGAGTGCTGTCCGGACTCCGGCGAAGCCGCCCCCTACGATGACTGTATGCATAATTTCCCATGTGTAATTATTACGGAATGTTAGTGCCATAATAGCATAGGCAGTTTAGATATTCTACCGAGAGAAACTCCTGTATAATAAATGCATGAATGAAACTCCTTTAGTAGATCAGGGCGTTAGTGGAGTGCAAGACTTTTTCACCCAGCCAAGTATAGTCAGATCAATTCTTATCCTCATCGCTTCGATGCTTGTTGCGTATTGGTTAAGTCGATTTATAGCTATGGCAATCGTAAGCCTCGCTCGTACAGTATCGAAGCACTCGGACACAGAAACGGACGATGAAAAGTTCCTTCGTCTTCGCCGAGTTGAAACATATCTCAGTGTCTCCATTGCCGCGACGCGTCTTATTATAGCGGTCGTTGCTGGAGTTGGCGCTTGGTATCTCTTAAGTCCAAATGCCAACGCAACAACTGGGGTGGCCGCTATTGGAGTTGGAACCATTTTCGTCGTATTCGCCGGCCAGACACTCGGATCCTTGCTCCGTGATGTCGCTGCTGGAGCGACGATGATCATTGAGAAGTGGTTTAATATTGGCGATTATGTCCGTATAGAACCGTTTCCGGATGTAGCTGGCGTCATCGAACGACTTACGCTCCGATCTACGAAGATCCGTCACATTAACGGTGAGATTATCTGGGTCCACAACCAGCACATGATGGCTGTCCATGTAACACCACGCGGCGTTCGGCGCATGGCTGTCGACATTTTCGTGAAAGACCGAGAGCGTGGAGGGCCGAAATTAATCGGGTGATCAGTACTGTGCCAACAGGCCCAACACTACTAGCTCGTCCGCTAGCTATCAAGTCCGCAGAGCAGTGGGGTGAACTTTGGAGAATTACCGTTGTTGGTGAGACGCCTCCGGGTCGAGAATGGCTTATTGAAAATTACTTTGTCGGTGCGATTAAGGAAATTGACGACGAAGATACAAAGCGGTCAGATAAGCTTATTGTGCACGAGCCAATCGCACGGTATGACGATCCAGATGCTGCACGTAAATTCAAGCGTGCTGTACGCCTTAAGAAATCACGCAGCAGTAATAGCGAAGACATGTAATGCGGCTCGTCTTCATCTATGGGCCACCGGCAGTAGGCAAGACGACGATCGGACGAATCGTCAGTCAAACGACGGGCTTCTCGTTTTTCTTTAATCATGCAACCGTACCCGCAGCACGAGCTGTGTTTCCCGACCACCATAATCCACGATTCAAAGATGCGTATAGTCAGCTTCTGAAGAGCTTTCGCCTAAGCGGGATCGCCGCAGCGGCAAGGCAGGATGTCGATATTATCTTCACACTCGCGTACTCTGGATCGGTTGATGACGCCTTCATCAAAGAGATCGTGAATGTCGTTAAAGATCGAGGCGGGTCGGTGTATTTCGTACAGCTTCACGCAGCGGACGAAATACTTTTTAGTCGCGTCCATACGAAGGAACGGGAAGCACTTCTCAAAATTACAGATCCAACCCGTCTTGCCGCGCTCCTTAAAGAACGTGATCTACGAGCCTCCGTTCCGTATGACGATATACTTCATATCGATACTGAACACGTGGCCGCCGAGGAAGCGGCTCAGCAGATTATTGAGACGTTTCGTCTCCCGCAATATCGCCAGCGGGAGTAGCTTTCTCGTAAAGAGCTGGAAGGCTGCTATTCATCTTCCAGTCATCAAGAAGAGGCTGGATAATGCGCCATGTTTCGAGTACTTCTTCGCTGCTCGCGAATAACTCATGATTCGCATTGATCGCATCGAGGAGTACCTGCTCGTATGCCTCAGGTACAGTTTCTGAGTGATCAGCCAGACTTATCTTTAAATCATGTTGCTCAAGTCGGCGATCATATCCTGGCACCTTCGTCCATATTCGAAGCATTGCTCCCGCATCCGGCTGCAGGGCTATAATGAGCTCATTCGCCTCATGATCTTCATTTTTTCGATACACAATACGGATATAGGTTGCCTTTTCTTTGAGTGCCTTACCAGTAATGATTCTAATAGGAACGCCAAGCCACCGCTCCTCACGCGACGAGAATGTCACGTCAACGTATGTCTCCGTGAGGGAGCCAGGGTTTGTAACTTCATCCTGGTACCCGTGGTACTGGCCTCGAATAACGGGTGCCTTGGGATCAATACGAAGATTTTTTAATGCCTGCGCCCGTAGGGCGGGAACGTCATCCAGGCTGTCTGCGGCTGGAATATTCATAAGTACGAGTGCGGCAAGTTGTAGAAGGTGGCTTTGGACAAGATCGCGGAGCGCACCAGTTTGCTCGTAGAACTGTGCTCGTCCCTCTATACCGATGGCTTCACTTGCGACAATCTCAATCTTCTCTATGAAGTCGTGATTCCATGTACGCCTAAAAAGCGCATTGCTACCACGTAGCACGATAATATTCTGCGCCATCTCTTTTGCAAGGTAGTGGTCGATGCGGTACAGCTGCTCCTCTTTAAAATGACGCTTCGTCTCTGTAATTAGCTCACGAGCAGAACTAAGATCCGTTCCAAATGGCTTCTCTAAGAGGAGTTTTGTTTTAGGGTCGTTGGCGAAGCCCGTCTCACCAAGCAGTTCAACAACAGGGCGAGAGAACTGTGGTGGAATAGAAAGGTAGAATAGTGTCTGTGTATCTATTCCCAGTGATGCGGCAATATCACCTACGTGTGCCTTAAGCGCCTGGTAGTCATTCTGCGATGTCAGATCCATCTGGTATAGTTCGAGCGATCCTCTTAAGAACGTAGTACTCTTTTGCCCCTTAAGCACATCGTCCGCGGAAAGAGGTTGTCTCGTAATGCCAATAACCCGTGTTTTTTTGGAGAGCGCACTAGACGCTGCAAGTTGTTCGATTGCGGGAAGTAGTTTGCGCTTGCTTAAATCACCGGTAATGCCGACAATAACAAGGATAGTTGGTGATTGTGATGTTGCCATATGTAATAATCTCCTGTAGCTACTATATCACTATACTATGTATAGTTAAAAGAAAACTAATGGAATGTCTCGCCCGATTCAAGCATCCCAATGATTTTCGCAAGACGTGCTTGTTTTGTCTTCTCTGTTCGTGCCGTTGCGAGGCGCCACAGTACTGCATATCGATTTGCGCTACTAAGCGCTTCAAACACCCTCTTTAGATTGGGGCGCTCCTTAAAGACCGATAAAAGTTCCGAAGGAACGGTAATGTTCTTCGCAGACGCATATGCCGCTTCCCAGCGACCATCTGCCTTCGCCGCTTCAATGGCTGCAAATCCTGGCGCCTTCATGCGACCAGCCTTAATGAGCTCCTCGGCCTTTTTTACATTACGCTGTGACCAGGTACTTTTAGGACGGCGGGGAGTGAACTTTTGTAAGTAGTAAGTCTCATCAAGAGAATTCGAGCGACCATCGATCCACCCATAGCAAAGTGCCACATCGAGCGCTTCGGGGTAGTGAAGCGATTGAATGCCGCTATCTTTCTTTGCAAACTTGATCTGTATGCCAGCCTCAAGGTCAACGTGATGAGATAGCCACTGTTCCCATTCGGTTTCTGAGGTGAAGAAGCGTTGTTCCATGCTGCGCCTAGTATATCATGAGCCCTCTAAGTACGCTTTTCAGGTAGCTATCCGTGCTATAATTTACCTAAGAGAAAAAGCTTATGTCGAGCGAATTACAGCAAACAAGCGACCGTAGACTTGTAGATGAGATTGTCTACATGGCGTCGCTTGCCTCCGAGGCGCAAGCCATAGAACCAAAACTTAATATTCTACGAAGAGTTACCGCACGCTGGGACGGAGCCTCTCCGCTCACTCCCGATAGTCGTGCGGACCTTACCGCACTCAGCAGTGACCTAAAGGCCTACCTCATTAATAATGACCCGCTTCGTAGTTTCACAGCTCAAACACTCGAGGAGCGGCTTGAACGACGTATACAAGAGGGAGCTGGCTCGGAGAGCTACATCCTTCCGCTCGGTGTTGCAGAAATGCTTGTTGCTGCAATCATTGCCTTGCCGCTTCCGACGCAAACACTCGCAGCACGTATGCTTATTTTTGTAACCATTACAATGCAGTTCTTCATCGCATCAGCGCTCTGGTTCTACTTAACGTCACTGAAAAGCTTTAGAGCGGAACTGAGGGCGGTTTTCGTTATCCTCTGTATTGGAATTGCGAGTATTAATCTCGGTATTTTGCAGTATCCGCTCCTTGCAATCCTCCAGCAGGCAGACAATCCCATTTTCCGATACGGTGGACGGCCCGAGTTTGCAACCATTGGGGTAATTATTCTTTACTTTGGTCTTGCCCGCTATGCACGTATTCTAAAAATACCGACAAAAGCAATTACTCGCGGCATGATCCTCGCACATGTTATTTTAATTCCAGTTGCATACGTTCTTGCAATGGTTCGCGGCGTACCAGACCCCTACATCCTATGGCTCTCATTCGTCTCAATCTGGTCGCTCGCACTCTCCAGTACGGCAAGTATCGTCCTTATCCCAAGAATTCTTCGAACGGTAACGGTAGCCTACGCTATGTCTCTGAAGATTATAAATGTTTTTATGTGGCTCGCCATGCCGGTAGCTATACTATTTGGCGCAGGGCTCCTCTGGCTCGGTCACTACTCGATCACCGTTCTTGCAATAAGCCTTACCTACGCAGGCTTCCCGACGCTCGCTACACTTATGTACTCAGGCTATAGCTTCAAGCGCGAGACAGGGAAGTAGCTCGTCCACCTTATATATGACAGAACATATTTCTTTTCCGACATTCGAAGCAGCCTTTCCTCCAAGTGACCTGCGCGTCGAGTTTGACTGGCTGGCATTACGACAAGGTATGGAAGATGGAATAGCAGATATAACTATAGACCATGTAACGACGTGGGATCCGACTAAGCTCTACGCGCCATGGTATCATGACGGCCACCGCCAGGCGATGCGATACGACGAGGAGGGCGCCCAACCATGGCGGTACGATCAGCTGCTTGGGCAGCCTATGATGCAAGTCCCAGGACATTTCCTTTCTGAAGAGATAATCGCCAGGCACGACGCTGTTTTTAAGGATGCAAAAATCCTCTCCCATGACGTTGGCGAGGAACGACACCTTGTACTCGATGGTAATCATCGACTCATTCTTCGTCTCGGATTTCTTGCAGCGAGACAGATCGTGCTTCCGCACTACCAGATTCATGCCCCACTAAATCCACCGCTTGTTCCAGATGTGAAGCATTTCACATAGTACATAGTAAGCATTTCAGCGTTCCTGTATACTAATAGCCATAAGGAATATACTACATGACCGATCCAAAAAAACGAGTACTCATTCTAGGCGGCGGCTTTGGAGGAGTAAAGACTGCCCTCCGCCTCTCTCATCATAACGACTACGACATCACGCTTCTCTCTGACAACGAGGATTTTCGCTACTATCCAGCGCTCTACCGCTCAGCAACAGGTGGTCGACGGATGGCATCTGTCATTCCCTTGGCACAAATATTTAGGAATAAGCCCGTTACATTACTTCACGAAAAAGCAACAAAGCTCCACCGAGATACAAAGCAGATCGAAACTGAGTCAGGTACTTCTATTCCCTATGACATACTCGTCATAGCATTAGGTTCTGTAACAAATTATTTTGGTATCGAAGGACTCCCAGAGTATAGCTACGGTATAAAAACAATCGATGAGGCTGAAACCTTCAAGAATCATCTTCATAAACAGATGCTCGATGAACATAAACCTGACCTCAACTATGTTGTCGTTGGCGGAGGGCCAACTGGCGTAGAACTCGCTGGAGAACTGCCACATTACATTCGTTGGATCATGAAGCACCATGGGATGGAGCACAAGAATGTAAACGTGGAACTCGTTGAAGCAGCACCACGGCTGCTCCCAAGGATGCCCGAGGACCTCTCCGAGGCAGTTGCGAAGCACCTACAAAAAGAAGGGGTGAAGCTTTTTCTTGGCACAACTGTACAAAATGAAACTGCAGATGCCCTGGTTATTAATGGTCGTCCGATCGAAAGCCATACAGTTATATGGACGGCAGGCACCGCGAGTAGCCCGTTTCTTGCAGATAACGGCTTTACACTTGTTCACGGCAAGGTGGAGGTTGATGAATACCTTCGACCGAAAAATGAGGCGACACACGATATCTATATTATCGGCGACAATGCACTGACTGAATATAGCGGTATGGCACAAACGGCACTGTACGACGCCATCTATCTTGCAGATCACCTCCATAGAGTGGCGCACAACAAGCCACCGAGGCTCCATAAGGCTAAAAAACCCATCTATGTATTTCCAGCAGGGCGACACTGGTCGGCCGTGCTTTGGGGGAGTGTTCGCCTTTATGGATGGCTTGGTTGGATTCTTCGCCAGGCAGCAGACTGGGTAGGATACCATGACCTTGAACCATGGTGGAAGGCATCTGAGCTCACAATGGCGGAAATGGGCAATGAAGAATCATGCCCCGTCTGTAATAAGAAAAATCATACAGAGGAACCGGCATGATAGGAGGGGTAGCTCATGCCTGACGTCAATATTGGACGAGCTTTTATGGGGGATAGTCTCGGCTTCCATATTCTTTTTGCGCTCCTTGGCGTTGGCCTTCCACTCTGCGTATCAATTATTGAATTCATTGCGTGGCGCCGTAAAGACGAGAAGCTCCGTGATGTTGCAAAGCTTTGGTCATTTATTGCAGGGGTACTTGTTGTTGCTGGCGCTGTTTCGGGTGCGATCGTCGCGCTTCAAATGTTCTTCGTATGGCCTGGCGTTCTCAAATTTGGCGGTGGAACGATAGGCCTTGGCTTTACGCTGGAGGGATACGCCTTCCTCGTTGAAGCAGTCTTTCTTGTTTGGTATCTTCGTAGCTGGAAGACAATCCAAGGATTTAAGCACTGGCTTATAGGGATTCCTATTAGTATTGGCGCAACCGGCTCAGCAATCTTCATTACCTCCGTGAATGCCTGGATGAATCATCCGACAGGCATGACCGTCGTAAACGGCGTTATTACGAGCAGTAATCCCATGGCGGCGCTCTTTAGTGAAACCACGCTCTATGAAGCTTCTCATTCAATTCTCGCATACTATATGATTACCGCTCTCCTTATTACCGCCTCGGCAGCCTGGGTGCTGATTCGAAGCAGGAAAGGGGAGAGTGGTGAATCTGCATTTGGCAGCATAGCAACTGCGCATACGCTCCTTCGCTGGTTTGGGGCTCTATCGCTCATTCTTCTTATAGGAGTCGCGGTTCTCG
Source organism: Saccharimonadales bacterium (SeqCode) (assembly GCA_035247945.1). Classification (GTDB taxonomy): domain Bacteria; phylum Patescibacteriota; class Saccharimonadia; order Saccharimonadales; family Saccharimonadaceae; genus DATFHX01. The sequence goes on from DATFHX010000002.1 coordinate 11,829, forward strand.
GTGATCTTTCTGGAAAGTATATAGCCCGTGAAGAGCCGACGAAACTTGCCGCACTTGAGATGCTCGAAAAAACGCAGCACGGCGCTCCGGCTATGATCGGCGGGTCGGTCGATAGCAATGGTACGATCCAACCTGGCATTGAGATCCCCGGTGTACTAAGCTTTCTTGCGACCGGTGATTTCAACGGTGAAGTGAAGGGTCTTGACCAGGTGCCACGTCACCTTTGGCCACCACTCGTCGTCCATACAATCTTTGACATTAAAATGCTTCTCGTAGGCGTCCTCGCGGCAATCGTCGGTGGATTTGTGCTTCTTTATGCATTTCTACGAAAATGGGCGCTGTCCCGACCGGTTCTCTACGCCGTAATCGCATCTCCTGGTATCGCGACCATCGTTATGGAGCTCGGATGGGTCATGACTGAAATAGGACGCCAGCCATATGCTGTCTATGGATATATTTTTACGAAGGATGCCTTTACGACCAGCCATAGCGTCCTTGCTATCGCCTGGATATTCCCAACGCTTTATATTTTCCTTACTCTAGCAACTGTCCTCGCCATTCGCGTGACAATAAAAAAGTTTATCGCACCAGAAAGAGAAGAAGTGTAATGATTGAAGCTTGGATTCTTATTGGATTACCTTTGGTGCTCTACGTACTCGCATTTATCGTAGAGTTAATTACCAGCTTTACGAGACTTTTTAACCACCGATCGATAGGAAGCTACCTCGATGCAACGTGGGAAATCACCTTTACGTTCCTTATCCTTGCTGTTGTTAATATGGCGAATCTCTTCAGTAGTAATATAGAGCATCTTGCAGATGCGTTCTTTACCGGTATCTTTGTTGTTGGTGGGGCTATCGTTATTCGAGCCGTACTCTATCTTATGCTCTTTTACATTCGCACCGATCAAGCGAAACGCACCTGGCTCGACTGGCTCTTTGCACTGTCCCACCTGGGAATTATTGCAGGGCTTGCCATTCTCTTAACTGAACTTGTACCTACACTTCAAACTGAAACACTTGTTCCAAATACGCAGTTCCTCCCATATATGTGGGGAGGCCTTATACTCGTCGTTCTCCTCTGTAGTATTCCGCTTTCGAGGTTCTATTTCGCATCATCAGCAAAATCATACGAGCGCTAGTCTGACGCTTCAATACGCTTCATGCGGGCTGCAAGAAGCGAACGAAGGAGATCGTCGGAAATAGGTTTTTCTACGCTAAAATGAATGCTGCCGTCAGTTGTTTCAAACGACGATATGTCTACTCCAAGTGACCCAACGGAGGCAAAAGGATAATAGCTAAGAAACTCTTTATTTGCCATGATAGAAACAAGTCCTTTTCCTTTGTATTTTAGGGCGGGCATGCCGTAACTCATCTCGGCGGTAGCATCTGGAGCGACCTCTCGGGCAATCTCATACATGTGCTTGACGCACGATTTTTTTGGTTCTTCAAGGGTTTCAATATATTTATTTACAACGTCCATGACATCAGTATATGCAATAAATCGTTTTAAGTAAAAGTAAAAAAGAAAACATGCCGGAGATGTACGCAAGATGCATACATCTCCGGCATTAGTGTCCTACGCGGATACTTGGAGCACAGGGCATCCCGGCGGATGCATGAAGAGCGACATCGTCACCTCTCGGTGGAGTCGTTCGACGTCGGCCTCCGGAACTCGCTCTCGACGGGGGCGAGCAGCATTGCGCCGCTTACACTCATCGAGAGGGGTCTGCAAGTGGTGCAGCTCGATGACGGTACTGACATCGAATAGCATCACGTGGGCAATGAGCTGCTTCCTGCGCTCCCAGTTCGAGAAAGTCGCATCGGCAACGACGTTCCGCTTTTGACGGAGCTCGTTGAGAATGCTGAGCACAAACGTGAGGAATATCTCATCCTCAGTAGCGTCAGGCTTTTTCCTGCGAAGCTCTCGACGCACCTCATCGCGCGAACAGACCACAAAGGCCTCTCGGGCCGCCAGGAGCTTGCCGTACGTCGATTTTCCCGATGCCGGTCCTCCGGAGAGCATGACGAGCTTCACTCGCCACTACTCCTGACGAGCTCCTTCGTGCCATCCTCGCGAAGCACCCACATCTCCTTGCAGGCCGTGAAGTAGTCACGCTGCTCGTTGACGATGGTGTCGAAGTCGAGCCACACCTCCTCCAGCATGATGACGTAGATCACGTCGGTCGGTTCGTGGCCAAGAAGAGCACGCAGCTCCTCACCAGCTTTGTTGACCGAGAAGCGGCCGCCCCGCTGCGCCTCCACTTCGGTTATGCGTACCTCGGTCAGCATCTTGAGCAGCTTGGAATCGAAAAACTTGGACGGATCCAAGTCTCCGATGACGAGAACAACTCCCGTACTTTCACTCACGCTATTCTCACCTTCTGTGCGATGATGAACGGACGTTTATTGACTTTAATGGACAATAGTATGTTTGTCAAACAACCATATCATACTTAAGCACTATAAAAGTGCAGACCGATTGGTCTGCACTCAATACTTTTAGCTTATGTAAAAGAAGTGACTCTATAGGCGGCCGAACTGGCGGCGAGCGAGTAGTGTGCCGGCAATAGGCAAGCTAAGTGCAAGTAGAAGGAGAGAAGTACTATTTTCGCCAGTAGTCGCAAGCTTTGGATCGCAGATAAAACCAAGGTCAAGTGTCATATTTGCGAAATCATCGTCCGTCCCTTGGCCACTTACTGCGAGATCTGCCTCGCCTGTCGGAGCCGAGTTGAATGGACCAAGGTGCATCGAACCCGTGCGAACAGCTGTATCCGCAGGAACATCGAGTCCATTGTCATCGCTATCGATGTTATTATCTGGATTTACACTCTGCTTTGGGCCTGTTGAACTCATATTACAACTTGTTAGCGTCGTATTGTTCGTAAAGTTAGACTGGACAACTTCCGCCTGGTAGCATCCCGCATCGAGATCGTCGAATCGGTAGTGGCCTTCGGTATCGGTAACAGTTGTATTGAGCTTATTTCCACTACAGTCATAAAGATCAACAACTACATTTGCAATACCTGGAGTAGGACCATCGGCCGGGTTGATGTCCCCTGAATTATCCTTATCAAGCCATACTCGGTTACCTAGGCTGTATGGATGCCAGAATCCAAAATCAATGGTTGTATCAGAGGAATTATCGTTATCGTCATCGGGTGGTGTAGTGGTTGTCGTTGGCTCTGCAAATACGGCAAGCGTTGTTTTTGAAGCACACATTCCTGATGATTGTGCCGTGCCACCTGTAGGTATAACCCCATGGCTCTTATTGTCACTCTTTGAATTACCGTCTACGCCTGCAGGAACTGGGGAAGCTGTATACCTATCAAGTTTTCCTCCGGGAGAAAAACTACTCG
>DATFHX010000003.1:0-35257 GCA_035247945.1 Saccharimonadales bacterium (SeqCode)
TCATAAAGAAGCGCGGCCTTGTATCTTGACTGGTCGGCGCCGTCCCAGCAATCTGCCAGCTCCTGACCAGTCGTGTCTTTAGCTGCTCCGAACTTACCATAAGGTGAGTTGATACCATCATTCTTGATGTCATTATAAAGGCTTAGTTTTTTATCATTTACCACATATTTTGATGCTGGATTAATGATAACTGAGCTATTTGCAATTCCAGGTATAGGAGTTCCACTAAAGTCGGAAGGATAAATTATGTTATCGCTAGCAAGTAAGAAAATCTTATCATACGTAAAGCTTAGATTTGTAGTTGCTCCACCCACTTCCCAATATTGATAGCGACAACCCGCATTTGGGTTCAATAGATATGAAGCAAACTTTATTTCCTTATCTGCCTGAAGATAGCCGTCGTGCAAGGTGAATTTCGTATCCTTATCGAATAGATATATGCGAATCATTCGGTGAAAATTCTCCGGTTGTCCCGTCGTGTTAAATTCAGGGGCCTGGGTTACCGCCCAACCGGCACTATCACCGTTGTCCAATTTCTGCTTAAAATCAGTAAAGAACTGATCGAGGGACGCACGTGCATTTCCATAATTGCTTTGGTAGTTCCAACTATTCTTATAATCATATTCACCGCTCAACGCATTCCACTGATTTGCCATGTCTACAACGGAGCAATCCATGGGATCCCCAACACCACCCAACTTGAGAGAGTCCGTCACTCTAACACCATAATCGGAAGCAGCATTTGCAGTACTATGAAAAACAAGTACAGATGAGACCGTCGAGACTAAGAGAAGGACTACAAGGGAGAGGCGTTTAATCATCAAAGTCTCCAGTAAAAATCTCACCCGTAACCATACTCGTAACACGACCTTCGTTATCTATGAAGCCGGGTTCAATTTCAGGCAAACTATCAGTGAAGTCTGTCATTTTATTCTAAACCTCGTTAAGTAACAGACGTAGACGCCTGTTGCAAACGCGAGTACGATTCCCGCAGCCTTCGCTAAATCAATAATCTGATCATGGGTCATAAACTACCTCCCGAACGTACGACGTTCAAGGCCAAAGGTAGTAAATATCAAAAATCCAACAATCCAGTTTATACCTGCCATAACAGCAATAATTGGAATCATGTATTTTAGTGCATCCGCATAAGTAGCAAGAATTAGGTTAATCACCTGATCAACAGTCATTTGTTCCATGTGTTTATTCCATTACGGTTAGTAGACAGAGATAAAAAGTGGTGGATTTTTACCTCTGGCTACCCCTCGACCACTAGAGTCGAGGAGCCATGTTTAGATTCGGCCTTTGCGCGCTTTGTTAAGGCGAGCAAGTACCCAGCTCACACCGAACAAAGCAGCGAAAACAGCTAGAACCGTGCCCATGTTTGCGGTAACGATGGTTGTAAAACCACTGATAATATCAGTTGCCGCAGTAGTAGGGAATAGAGTCATTAAGATGTTCTCTCCTATGCTTTGTGGTTAATGGTTAATATTCATGATGGGGAGCAGTTTACCGACCCGCCGCAGCCTTGTTTACTCAGGTCCGTCAGTTGATAGAACAAAACTAGAACACTCTATATGAGTTAGAGCGTTCGGTCAATCGTGTCCGCGAGTTCAAGGATTTGAGATTTGTCTTTACTAATCTTGAGTTCCATAGTCCGGTCACGGCCATGGATCTGATATGTCAAAACGGCGACAGAATAGCTAATTGGATTATTAGAGCCATCGGGCGTAAAAGAGCGTTCTTCGACGTGTAGGCGAGTGAGCTTTGCTAGTAAGTTGTCCATACAATATATTTCCTTTGGAATTAATTTGATTGATGATGGGATAACGATAGCATGTGATGTAACGTCGCACAATATATCTTTTGCGACATTAACTATTTAGACAATAGATGACTATAGATACCTCCTAAAAATATGGCTTTTAATAGATTGACCTCTGTTAGAGGCCATTTAAGGATGTCCGCCATGATATTCAAGGTATACTTGTATGGGTTTCTAAACTACATAACAAACGAGAGAACAGTAGTCAATCTGTTAGCGCATTTAGACATACTTATAATACTTGGAATATACAAGCATCCCGCACGACAACTCAACGAGCCCATCCTAAACATACTATGATGATCATAATTGTTAAATTGTCATATATTTTTTGCATTTTCTTGTTTTTATATTTTTATATATATTTTTCAGTTTTCCACACCTCCCCTGCTTCTTACCCCTTCTCTATTTTTATTTGATTTTTTGATATATCGATATCATAATATAGTTTTTTTCATCTACCTCAGTTATAAATAGAACAAAATTAGAACACTACCCCAGATAGAAGAGAATACTTACTTATAGATCGCCTTGCCTTCAACGCGTACATCAAGATATGCCGGACTTACATTATGTTCTTTTAGCCACTTAATACTCCGAGACATATCTTCCATCTGCTCCCCTGCACCCCTATCAATGGAGACAGTAACCGGGTACCCTACCCCATCAAGTCGGAGTTGAATCTGGCGGGTTGTTCGCTCAGGAATTACTACCTGCGTAACAGTGTAGCCATACTGTTTTGCCTGGCCAACAACGAGTCCGACAAACCCTAGAAAGCGGTTACTTGCAACCGCTTGTCCCGCCTGGGCAGGAATACCGCTGTTATCAACGATTTGTACCGCTGGCGCCTTGAAGTAGTTTCTATCAAACGAAACACCATGTGTATCAACATATTTCTGTTCGCCACCAACACTCCATCCTGCGATAGGGGTGCGGAGCGTCACCGTAAAGGCACTTTTTCCGAACCCAGCACCTCCGTCAACATGAATGTCAGATACTTCAGGTGTTTTAGACCGAACATACTTTGCAAGTTCTGCCTGATCGGTCATAAACCGAAGCCGCTCCACAGGATGATCAGAAAGATACTCTTGAATTACTTTCTCGTATACACCATCGAGCTGAATAGTAATGTCGCTGGCCCGTACAGTAACCTGTGCAGTAAACTGCGAAATTAGTAGCGCAAGCGCTCCAGCACTCAGAAGAACAATTAAAAATAATGACCCAAGATGGCGGCGTCTACGAGCGAGCTGGTGTGCCTGCGTTCTTGGAGATTGCAACTGCGCATTCGCCTCACTCACCCCCGTTACATTAGACGAGGCACTTCCTGTAATGGTGCGGTTACGACGAAACGTGTAGTTCGCCGTAGATGTAGCTTGGGTATCTTTAACAGCGTCATTCGCCTGCTGTTGACGCCGACGCGGAACAGATGCCTGCTTCTTTGAGAACAATGCCATAATACTACTGTTAATTGTATCAGAATTATGCTTGTTTTACTGCGGCAACAATCATATCAGCCATATCACGAGCAGCATGCGGCTTTGCTCGCTTATGCAGGTTCTTTCCAAGCGCTTCTCGACGTGCTGGGTCAAGTACAAGTTCCTTTACGGCGGCAACCAGGAGCATTGGGTCAGTATCAAGCTTTCTTTCGTCGAGCACTGTTGCCGCGTCATCCTTAGCAAGTTCATCAGCGTTCTTCAACTGATGTCCTGCACTTAGATAGGGGCTGGGAATCAGAATTGCTGGACGTGCAAGTGCTGCAAGTTCGAGTAACGTTGTCGCACCCGCCCTTGTTATAACAATATCGGCAGCGCTGAGGTATCGCACCATTCCGTTAATAAAAGCATGAAGCTGAAAACGAGGGTCGTTTTCAGGTGTTTCAGCCCGCATTGCGTCGTACTGCGCATTCCCCGCAACAAGTACAACATTGGCGTAGCCTAGAAGTTCCGGAAGACCTTTAGCGACCGCAGTATTAATATTCTCCGCCCCAAGTCCCCCCCCTGTAACAACGACAAGTGGACGCACCCCATCAAAGCCCAGTTCCTTTTTCAGAGAACGCTGTTCGGCGTCTGTAACTGGATGAAATTCCTCACTAATAGGCACCCCAATAAATTTACTAATCGAAGCAGGATATGGATAATTCTTCAGTTCCGCCCCTGTTGCTATTGAGGTGGCAAATCGTGCAAGAACACGGTTTGTGAGACCCGGGTGAGCATCCGAATCATGAATGACGAGTGGAATACCGAGAAGATGTGCGGCGATACCCACTGGAAGACAGACAAATCCGCCCTTGGTAAAGACAACATCGGGTCGCCAAAAAAACAGCTTGAAGATACTCTGGATAAATCCACCGAGTATGAAGAAGATGTCGCGAATATTAGGAAGGACAATCGTAAATGGCCGCATCAGCTGACGCCACCATGGAAGTGAATGATACCGACGAAGCTTCCCTGCAAGCACCTTCTCTACAGGAATTGATTCGTCGAACGAATGGAGAATACTCTGGGCTTGTGGTGCAAACTTCCTGTCGCACCAGAAGCGAATCTCGATCTTTTCGTCTCGCTTCTTAAGCTCGCGTAGAACGGCTATAACCGGCGTAACGTGTCCGCCCGAGCCCCCGCCGACTGCTAGTACTTTCATTTGAATTCTCCTTGTTTATCGGACCATGCATCGTGTACCGGGAAAGCTGGAAGGCTAGGCCTAGAGCGCCAGCGATAAATATCATACTCGTACCACCAAAGCTGAGTAGTGGAAGCGTGATACCCGTCAGAGGAAACACCCCTATCATCGCTGCTACATTCAATATAACATGCGCAGCCAGCCAACCAAATACACCAGCAACCGTGAGTCGCATCCATAGATCTGGAAGATGATCTGCTATCTTAAGCAGTCTCATGAGGAGTGCAGTAAAGAGCGCAAGGATAATAACGAGCCCTACAAACCCGAACGTCTCACCCATAATCGCAAATACGGAGTCGTTAATTGCTTCCGGAAGGTACCCTGTCGCCTGGACGCTATTCCCAATACCAACACCGGTAAGCCCGCCGCTTCCAATCGCAATTTTGGCGTGCGTAATATGGTAGCTTTGGTCGTTCGCATCCTGTTCGCTCACCTGATCCCCCTGAAGGAAGGTAGCGACACGTTCCACGCGGTGCGGTGCAATAATAATGAGTATAATCCCAATGAGTACTCCGGCCCCAAGGAGCACAAGCCCCACCTTCTTACTCACTCCCGCAACAGCCATGATACTCGCAATAATCGAAACCATAGCGATACCAGTACCCATATCCTTCTGGAGTCCAATCACAAAGAAGATAGAAACGAGTACTAATACCCCGAGTGGAATCATCGTCTTATGTAGGTCGTTAATAAGTCCCTGTTTTGCGCGCATTGCAAGAAAACCAGCCGTAAAGACTAAGAGCCCGAACTTAAGGAACTCTGCCGGCTGAATGCTCCCAAGCGGCCCGAGATCAAACCAACGACATGCACCAAGGCTACACTGAGCAATCCCAAGTTTTAGAAGGTTTCCGGCAATAAAGAGAATTACACAGGCAATAAGCCCTGCTACTAAAATCTTTCCCGCGTTGGCCTTAAATACTTTAAACGGTACAACAGCAAGCGCCACAAATGCCGCGAGTGCCAGAAGCAGACTTACCGTCTGCTTAATAAAGAAGTAGGTGCTTGTATAGAAATCGGTATTGTAGGAGTTATTAAGGACGTTTGCACGCTGGGGGCCAATCGCATACATCACAACGAGCCCAAGGAGCATAAGCAGCCCCATGTAGAGCACAATCTGGTAATCAGGGCGATGCCTACGGATCGCACCATCAGCAAGCGGCTTCACGCGGTTCATGAGACGCTTAGCTGTCTGCATTTAGATATGTCCTCCAGCGAGCGCGAGAAGCACCCCAATAAAGCCTGTGACGCAGGCAATAACCCAAAAGCGCATTGTTACTTTTGTCTCAGGCCAGCCTTTTGCTTCCAGGTGGTGGTGGATCGGTGCGGAAATAAAGATTTTACGGTGAAAGAGACGCTTGCTTAGAATTTGGATAAGGCTTGAACCTGCCTCAATCACGAACAGTATCCCAATAATAGGAAGAAGGAAAAGCGTGTTTGTCATCATTGCAACCACACCAAGGCTCGTCCCAAAGGCAAAGCTTCCCACATCACCCATAAAGAATCGAGCTGGATAAATATTAAACCAGAGATAGCTAAGGAGCGCACCAAGAACAGTAAAGCAGAATCCAGATAGAAGTAGGTGACCCTGCAAAAGCGCAATTACTCCAAAGGTTCCATAGCTCACCGAGAGGAGTCCGCCCGCAAGACCATCGAGACCGTCACTAATGTTCACTGCGTTACTAGTTGCAACGACTGCAAACATAAAGAGTGGAATAATCATCCATCCAAGCGTAATGTCGCCGGCAAACGGAATGTGTACGCTATCGTATCCTAATTTTGCAAAGAAAAACCACCCAAGACCAAGTGCAAGCAGTGTAATCATCGCGAACTTCAAGCTTGAACGAAGCCCTGCAACACCAGTGCCACTTCCACGGATATTAATAATGTCATCGAGGAGCCCCACTGCGCCACCACCGATCAACGCAGCAAGAGGAAGCCAGGTCTGGGCACGGTCTAAGTTAAAGAAGAATGTAATTACGAAGATCGAAGCGACCCCAATAATACCTGCCATCGTTGGAATGTTACGTTTGAATTTCGCAGCATGTAGCTTGGTAAAGACCTCGAGCTTCTCCCCTGTTGTACTCGTGCTGCGCTGTTTCTTCCAAAACTTATATCGATACGCAAGGAAGGTATAGATCGGCGTAAGGAACATCGCAAGAAGGAATGCACCCACGCTTAGAAGGAACGTGCCTGTGAGCCCTTGTGTCAGTTCCTGCAATGTTGTCATTATTGGTGTCATTCTCTTCTACCCCTTCGGTTGTAATTTCAAATAATCAAGCATCCAGTTCGATATATCAGTAAAAATCGGCATGGCATCTTTGTTTCCGGCAAGATTCATGTTCTTTCCAGACACTTGCACCATTATGACATATCGAGGCGATTCCGCACTATTACCACCATACCCAAGGTACGTACCAACCGTCTGGTTATCAACGTAGTGGCCGTTCTCAATCGTTTGAGACGTACCTGTCTTACCCCCGATGTAATACCCCGGCTTGTCATCTTTAGCATAAAAATCAGAACGAGCCGTATGTACCATAGCTCGAAGTTTTGAAGATGCATCGGCACTAATCACCCCGTTATAGGTTGTTTTGGCTGGTGCAGCACTAAATTTGGAACCATCATCGCTCATCGTACCAGCGAGTACCGTTGGTGTGTGGTAGGTTCCACCGTTAATAATCGAACTAAAGGCGGCGCAGGCCTGCACCATCGTGACGTCCATACCCTGACCAAAAGCCATATTTGAGTAACGGACCGCTCCGCCATCGGGATCGGTTGGCGCTATCACCGTCCCTGGAGACTCACCGGCAACCTCAACTCCTGTGAGAATGCCGAGACGGAATTTGTCGTGGAAGTAGCTGTACATCGTGTCGCGTGCTTGTCGATTAATACTCGAACCATCACCGAGACGCTCCGCAATAGTGACGAATCCAGTATTGAGCGAGTAGTTCATCGCCTTCTGGAATGTAATTGTTCCCGTATAACCCTTAGTTGCGTTGCTAATCGTACGGTCTTCTACCTTTATCGAGTCAGTGTTTACATAGGTAGAATCAGGTTCCACAATTCCTTTATCAAGCCCCACCGCCATCGTCATCGCCTTGACGTCAGACCCTGGTTCGTACGGTGCGCTGACAGTCGCGTTATTAAAGGCTGCAGCATCAGCCACCTTTGTATACTCCGCCGGGTTATAGGTTGGCAAATTTGCCATAGCAATAATTTTTCCTGTTTGTGGATCCATCACCATGACACTACCATTAGTTGCGTGCGTACGCTGCAACCCTGCAGCAAGTGCCTTCTCAGCATATGCCTGTACATTTCGGTCAATCGTAAGGACAACATTCTTACCGTTCTGCGCCGGCTCGTAGATATAATTTCCTCCAATCGTAAGGGGAACATTACTGACGTCGGTGACAGACTGCATAAGTCCATCTTTCCCCTTAAGATCCGCATCGAGCTTCTCTTCAACACCGTACTGGCCTTTACCCTCATTATTGACAAAGCCAAGGGTCTGCGACGCCAGCTGCCCTTCTGGATAGACGCGCTGGGTCTCCTCTTGGAAACCAATACCCTTTAGACTTTCCTTCTTAATAAGTTCTGCCTGCTTTCGCGTTACTTTCGTCGCAAGGATCTGGTACCGAGATTCTTTTTTCGAAAGCAGTGCGTCGAGGTTATCTCGAGCATTGCCACCTGCCACACGTCGGATGGTATCTATTACTTTGCCGTCGTTTTCAACAACCTTAGGATCAGCAAAAACCGTGTACACGGTCTCATTAAGCACGAGTTTTACTGGAGAATCACCATCCATTGCATAAATCTCACCGCGCTTTGCAGGAATGATCCGCTGCTTGAGCTGCTCTTCGTTAGCAAGGCCAACATAGTGGTCGTGCTGAATCACCTGCAAATAAAAAAGACGCACGATAAACACTGCCATAACGACCAAGGTCAATATAGCAAGCATCCGCGTGCGGCTTCCTTTTGTAAGATTGAGTTGCATCAGGTTCTTATTTATTCACCGACATAGTCAGTCTTTTCAGGCGTCGTCATAGCACGTGCAACACTGCTGTTTTGCACGTTATCAAGTGCAGTCAGTCGAGCATTCTCGACTTCAAGATCAGTCTTCTGCGTAGCAAGCTCTGCAATCTTTGTATCAATTGCCTGCGCTTCGTAGTCGTAGCTGGTTGCGCGTGTAGCCTGCGTCAAGTATATCAAACCAAGGACTGTAATCATAAGGGCTACAAGCACTGTATGCGTCACAGGGCCGAGTTTGACGTTCGAAGCGTATCGAGTGGTGTTTTGGTTGCGATTCCAACTGCGTCCTTGTTGACGCACTCCGAATTGAGCAGTTCGTGAATATGACATTTTATGTGGTGGTTTTTGTTTAGCGGTTAGTTTTTCTCTTTTGGTGGCGCACCCACCCTACGACACGTACGGTAGGCGCGCCAAATACGTATGACGCCTATTATTTGAAACGAACAGTTACCTGGGTTTCGACAGACGCGTTTTGTACTGGGATGTGAATAGGCATTGGTTTTTAGCCCTTTCTTTTTTGTTTATTTTTTCACAGCGACTCGAAGCTTAGCGCTTCGTGAACGCGGATTGTGAACATCGTAAATGTCCCCAGCAAGCGGCTTCTTAGTAAGGACCGTTAGTTCGGCCTCATATCCCGCATTTCTTTGTTCAGCAAAGAATTGCTTTACGAGTCGATCTTCAAGACTATGAAAGCTGATAATACCTACCCTTCCACCTTTTTTCAAAAGCTTTGGAAGGAGTGGCAACAGTTCTTCAACCTGTCTTAGTTCTTGATTGACCGCAATGCGGAGCGCTTGAAAGGTACGCGTAGCGGGGTGGATCTTTTTCCACTTTCCTACATGATGTTGCTTAACAAGTTCAGCGAGCTCCTGGGTTGTATGGAGTGGTCGGTTGTCTACAATCGCCTGAGCGATGCGTTTTGCCTGACCATACGGCTCCTCGCCATACGTAGCAATGATACGAGCAAGTTCGTCTCGACTCAAAGTATTTACTAACGTTTCCGCAGTAACTTCCTGTCGACGATCCATGCGCATATCAAGTGGACCATTGTGTGTAAAGGAAAACCCTCGTTCGCCCTTGTCGAGCTGTGGTGATGACACCCCCAAATCAACAAGTACGATATTAAATTGCTTCCCCTCATTAACCAGCTGCTGCGAAGCACTGGCAAAATCGGTGTGAAGCAAAGTGACTCCCTTCTTCGTAAACCTTTCGAGCTGCGAAATTGCATACTCATCTCGATCTACGAGGACAGAATCAACGTAATTTTCTGTTATTGCTAAAAACGCACCAGCATGACCACCGTATCCCGCCGTCAGATCGAGATAGTTCTCTCCCTGAATAGGATGCAGCGCATCAAGTGAAGCGTCTAGTAAAACAGGAACATGATGTGGTGGATGTTCTTTAATACTCATAAACTCCCCTTATTCTACCCTAGTCGTGATGACTATGCTAGTTTCCGGGTTTGTTCTCGAGATCACCTAACTGGCAGCAGAGTGTATGTTTGTTTTTGTGGTTCTATGTGTTTGTTTTTGTAATAAGTGTCCAAACGTTTTAAGTAGGGTTACTGTGTAACTCATACACGCTTGGTTGAGAGACTTATGTGTGAGGTGGAGTTTTTGGGAGGTGTTGTGTAAAAGGAAGGTGCGACGGCGCTTTTTAGTGTGGTGCCGCAGACCCACTCTCTGCTACCAGATAGTTGACCTCGAGAGTTATGTCTTTACTATCTGGTCCAAATTGTTAATGTGCTCAGGATGATTTCACTCTAGATGTCTGCGTCTGGAGGTAAAATTCTCCAGTAGGCGCCCGCACGTACCGCAATAAGCTCACGGTCAATTCCCGCATAATCGAGCAGATGCTGCTCAATTGTCACGCGACCTTGTTTTTGGTCGAGATCAGCTGCAGTCTTGCCGCGACGGAACTTTACGTTTAGATCGGCAATCTTCTCATCGAGAATATTACCGTCGAGCGCAGGTTCCACTTCTCTGTCCCATACCGATTTTGGGTAGAGGTGCAAATACTTGCCAAATCCCCTCGTAAGAACAACACCGCTTGCTAATTCATTTCGAAGCTCCGTCGGTATGGTAAGCCGACGCTTGTCATCAAGCTTTCGTTCGAAATAATCCATCGCCGTGGTGGTCCTTGCCGGTTCTCGGCTGTGCGCGTTAGAGTTATTTTTTAAATTAGTGGTGTTTCTGTTTTTGTGGGGTTACCCACTTTCTTCCACTGACCTTACTATACTACCCACAATTACCCACTACAAGTCTTATTTTCGTTTCCAGGATGCGCCACAACCCACCTTTTCCACACTATTGTGGAAAATAGCAATCCGTAACAGAGGTCCGAAAAAGCAGAAAAACTGTGGATAAATTTTCCATTTTACGAGATACCTTAATTAGATCGATTAACATCCAAAAACGGAAGAATAGCATGGACGAGAATTGTACGGACATCGATTCGCCAATTTGCCTCACGGACGTAGGCAATATCACAGTGCTTTCTAGCCTCCAGATATGCCCTACTTTGAATTTTATATTTCCGACTCGAAACCCCGAACCGCCCCGTCCAACCAGGCGTCACTGAACTATATGCCGCATACCAGGCTGCGAAATCTTCCGGAGATAAACGAGCAGCCATGAGATCAATGTCTGCCTGCAGGAGTGGCCGTGGCCCAACAAGCGACATATTGCCAATAAGAACATTAATAGCAATCTGTGGAACTTCATCTAAGATAAGCCATCGAAGCACTCGACCGAGACGCGTAGCTCTTGCATCACTCGATCCCTGACTGGGTTCCACAGATCGATGCTTTCCGAGCGTGGTTAGTTTATAAAAGCGAAAAGGCACACCATTCTTCCCTACTCTCCACTGCGTAAAGAGAGGTTTTGTTTGGTCAAAAACAAGAATGAGCACCATAAGGGTGCCCATAAGCAAAACAAGAAATGGGAGTGCGAGCAGTACAAGACAGACGTCGAACCACCGCTTTCTCCGACTTTCGATCCAAGAACTGCGCTCTAATTCGTTCAATAGTCTATCGGAATACTAACTTCTAACCAATGAAAAACGAGGAGAGTGCGTTATTATACTGCGACGTCACTTGGAGCGTAAGCCACAAGGCAAACACCATGACATTAGCGACAATAGATACGATTAATAATGAATTACGAAGATCCTGTGACACAGTTGAGGCTGCACCCTCCAGTGGAGATAGTTCTTCAGTTGTTGTTTCAAATTCGTTTTTGTTTTGCTTTACCATGTAACTAACATAGCATTTTGCTTATGTTTTGTCAACTACCTCACTATAATCGTGATTAAAAAGCAATTCTATGGCGCCACGTAAGCCATACGTAACCGAGACATTGCTTGGAAGCTGCTCAAGAATTTCATCAGGCCAAGATGCCCCGGGAGCAATTGCACAAATTCCTCGAACCTCATGTGGAAGCCCTACAAAACTTATTGGTTTGTCATCAATAAACACAAGGCTACGCGCCAAAATCGGCACGCTTCCACCTACAGGACGTGGAATCAAAAAACCGTCATCAGTCTGCCACGAGCTAATAAGACGAGACTTCTCTACATCGTGCGTCACGAGATGTGGAATTTCCGCGAGTCCTGCTGCATCAAGCTTGGCAAGTTGCCACGCATCCCCTCCATAGGTAACAATTCCGTAGCGATACCCATTATCTCGAAGTTGCCCCAGAAGCTCACCAGCGTACGGTTCAAGCACATCCTGCATCTGCGCTTCGGCGACAAACATGCGCATAATGTCATGCCACACTTCAGGACCATCAAGCCCTTTCCCATCTAGCACGGTCATGACGTAGCGTGCCGTATCAAATGAACCACCCTCTCGCTCATATTCACGCCGAGCCATATTCATCTCATCAGAGACAATACCGAGTTCGCGTTCCACGATTTGCTCCAGAAGCGTCTGCAGCTTTTCGGTATTCACGAGACACCGATCCATGTCGAGAATATAGAAGGTCTCTACTACCTCCACATTATGACTTGGCATCTCTATACACCTCCATAAGCGCCCGCGCAATCGACGGAGCGTCGTGACGAATGAGAGAACGAGTCACAGGCAGTTTATCCCCCTTATGCGCTTTTGCAATCTCACCAAGAAATCTTCCTCCTACGGTCTGGTAATGTTGCTTCTTCAGCACCGACGAACGCGCCACTACCAACTGACCTCCTTCACGCTCATATCGTTCAAGAAGATCAGCTGCAGGCTTTTGGTCGTTATAGAGTACATAATCAAGAAACGCGCCGCCAGCAAATCGTTCGATTTCAGCCGCATGATCCGCAACATCGAAACCATCCGTCTGCCCCTGTTTTGTCACGAGGTTGGAAACATAGATCTTTACCGCATCCGTTTGGAGTAAGGCATCACCAATACCATCGATAACGAGCAGTGGCCCTAATGAGGTATAAAGATCACCCGGCGCAATGACGACAAGATCAGCCTGCGTAATTGCCGCAATGGCATCCGGATTTACGACAGGCTGCGGCGTAAGCGCAAGTTCTGCACGTCGTGGATCATAGTCAAATGATTTCGCATCAATAACAGCTTCTCCTGTGAGTGATTCCTCCGGCCAGGTCATACGAAGGCGAACGTCATCCAGCGTCGCAGGAATCACCACTCCGTTGATACGAAGAATCTCAGATGCGGTCTCGACCGCTTCGCTAAAATCACCCGTCATTTTCTCGAGCGCACTGAGAAGCAGATTACCAAAGGCATGTCCCGCAAACGTGCCCTCGTTAAAGCGGTAGTTAAAAAGGTCCCTAATCTTAGGAGAGTCGCTAAGCGCCACAAGACACTGACGGATGTCTCCTGGAGGAAGCGTACCGAGTTCATCACGGAGTACCCCTGTACTTCCACCATCATCAGCCATATTTACGATTGCCGCAATCGAATGCGAGTGGTGTTTCAGTGCGCTCAGGAGTGTAAAGCTTCCCGTTCCGCCGCCAAGTACAGCAATTTTAAGATGGTTTCGCGGAAAGGGATTCATATACGTTACAGTCCTCGTAGGTGTTTAATAATTTTTCCAAACCAGAGCGCGCTGGGTCGAAGCGTACGCTGCTGCGTCTTGTAATCGACTGCAGCAAGCCCAAAGCGCGGCCAGATACCCCTATCCCACTCAAAGTTGTCTGTGAGGCTCCAGTGGAGATATCCTTCTAAGCGCACGCCGTTATCGAGCGCTCGCTGCATACCAATCAGCGTTTGGGTTATCCACCATTGTCGCTGCTCATCCGCACTATCCGCTAGACCATTTTCCGTAATAATGATAGGAAGCCCATATTTCTCATAAAGGCGTTCGAGTGCAAACTCAATATTAACTGGACTCAGATCCCACCCAAGATCGCTCATGTGTTCATTTGGATTGTGGACACGGTATCCATACACCCTATAGCTAAAGTAATAATTAACACCCAGCCAATCGCAGTTTTTTCGAATGCGACGGAGGAAGTAATCGTCCCAGGCATACTGCAGTACATCCGCCGTCTTACGACTTAGGAGCGAGTCGTCTCCAGCGTAGTAGTAGATCGAGTTCTTGGCGACCGACACCTTATACCGCCTGCCAAGTCCATGAATCATTTGCGCCGTCTGGTTATGCGCATATATTAGGTTATTAAGTACTCGAAAAAAGAGTACTTTATTTGTTATATTCGGCGTCCAACTCCCAGTCAGGTAGCTTTCATTGGCATAGACTACAGGCTCATTAATCGTAATAACATACTTCACAGATGAACCTAGCTCGCGCAGAATCTTTTCTGCAAAGCGTACAAAATACTTTACATTTGAGCGCTTCTCAAACCCACCAAGTGCCGTAAACCAGGTTGGTAGTGTAAAGTGAAAAAGTGTAAGCATCGGCTCAATACCACGCCTCCGAAGCTCAGCTATATATTCCTTGTAGTGGTCAATCGCCTCAACGTTCCAAGCACCCTCGCGGGGCTCAATCCTGGACCACTCAACACTGAACCGAAACATGTTCATGTTGAGTTTTTCAATAAGATCGAAGTCATCCTCGTATAGATGGTAGTGATCTGTCGCCCTTCCTGAAACATAGTTACCGGGATCAGTCGCCTCTTCCTTTACTCGGTCCCAAGAATCCAGATCTCCCCACTGGTGTGGTGCCTGAGCAGCCTTTGCCTTGGCATTCTCAAGCTCCCATACCGTCCATTGGTTATGAGTGCCCCCTTCTACCTGATGTGCGCTTGAAGCCGCCCCCCAGAAGAAATTTTTTGGAAATGACAGACGTGGTTTTTGCTGCATATGGAACCATTATACAGTTTCAGTGTAAAATAAGGGAATGATTGGAACCATGTGGCGCCTCCTTTGGCGCGTCTTTGTCGGAGGTGTGGCCATACTTCTCGCCTACGGAACAGTAGTTATCTTCTATCCGTATCTTCATAATCACTTCCCGATACTCATTAATCTCATTATCCTTTACTTCGGGATTGCCTATATTGGTATCCCTCTTCTTATTCGGCTTTGGCATCTCGTCCTTCGTCCACGGCACCTCCCCCACTACGCGACATCAGGAGATGGCTGGCCAAGCGATCCCGTTAATATTGCCGTCGTCTGTAAGAGCGAATGGCAACTCCGCCGTGACATGGAACGAGCGGGTTGGACCGTTGCAGATAAAGTCACCCCTCGCACCATGCTCCAAATGGGCTGGGCTATGTTCTTCGACCGCCCCTACCCTACAGCACCATTTAGTAGCCTCTATCTCTTTGGTCGTAGCCAAGACATAGGGTTTCAAATCCAAACTGGTAATTCCCCAAGACACCGTCACCATGTACGTTTCTGGCAACTTCAGTCGGATCCAGAACGCGAAAACGAGCACCTCACCTTCTGGCAGGATATCTTCCGCATTTTCCATGGCCGCAAGAAACAGATCTGGATTGGTACTGCTACTCACGACATCGGACCCTTCGCAATCCGAATGCGTACATTCCAAGTAACGCATCAGATCGATAAAGAGACTACCAGAGAACGAGACTTCCTTATTGGATCACTGGAAAACGCAAACGCCATTAAACGCCTCGAAATCATCCCAGCCGGAGAACCCATCAAGTTCCGCGGCCAGACCTTTGGCGTCAACATCGTGACCGATGGCACACTTCATGTTGTTGAACTAAAAAAATAGAATCCATAAAGCGCCTCTATTATCCTTTCAACATCCTTCATTGTTGATAGTGCAAGGAATTGATACACTTCAAATATATGCAGCAAGAATCAACACCTCCAGCAAATTCTAGGCAAGGCAGCTCTCAAGAATCACAATTCTGGGAACGAAAGAGTAACTGGCTCATTCCGCCCCTCGTTCTATTTACGCTCGTCTTTCTTTATACGACAGTTCGCAACAGCTCTTCTCTAGCAGGTTTATTTATAAATTTCTCATTTAGTAACATCATCTTCATGTTCACCTTCTGGCCCTTCATGACGTACCTTCTTTTTTCAGTATTCGGAGTAACCTATTTGTACAAAGCTCTCCGAGGGCATACTCTCCGAAAAACGGCCCAGGTCATAGGATGGATTTTTACCGGCCTCGGATTACTTGTGCTACTTTACCTCGTGTCCGGCTTTGGAAGTTCCTGTTCCGGTATTTTTTCTGTCCAGCAAAGCTGTGTGGAGAATCATTACTTCATCGTTTTCCTGATCTTCCTCTATTCGTGTTCATTGTGGAATGCACTCGCCTTGACGGGAATAATTGCGCTTCTCTTGGAACCGCGTAAGGCCAATAAACTATAGCACAAAGAATCACGATCGCCATCAACTCTGTACATCATCAAACAGTGTTGTCAATTTCACCCTATACGCTATACAAAATATATGCGTAAATATGAGTGGCTCTTCAGTCAACAAAAAAGGATTCGTCTAATGGGCGGCCGCACCTAGAGATAGGTACGACCCCTTTTTCGTATCCTCGTTCGTTCACAATTCGGAAAAACTAGCTTCAGAAGGGTGGTGAAAGCCATCTATGCGTAAGAACACACGTACGCCAGTCATGCTCGCTGTCGTGAGCCTGCTGGCGTCGTTGGTCGTGTTTGTCTCTTCGGGGACTGCTACAGCAGCGGAGAATGTTCCGGAGTTGCAGTGGCCTGCGGTCGACCTCCATCCGAGCGCAAATCTCATCAGTGGCCCGCAAGGCAACTTGACGGAGGCTTGCGGCGCTCGCGATCTGACAACCTACGGCACCAGCGGCAACGTAGTTCAGCAGCTCGACCGCACAACGAGGGTCAACGATGTGCTCAACTGCATCTATACCCCCAAGGTCGACAAGAACGGTGATATCTACGGTGCCCTGCTCGGCAACAAGAGCAACGGCGCTCCTGGCCTCGGTCCGATCGTGGCCTTCAGCGGTAACACGCTGAAGTGGTCATATGTCACTGGATGTGACATGTCGACCGGCCCCTACATGGCACAGCCCAATGTTGGCGCTGACGGGAACATTTACGTCATCGACAGCAGGAAGCATCTGCTTGGGTTCGAGCCGGACGCTCAGGCGTCCACGACCGAACCCACCAAGGTGCTGGATGTGCTCGTGGATGGTACATGTGGCGACAAGCTGTATCCCTACAAGGACGGCATTGTCATCTACCATGTCCAGGACTACTCCGTCCATTACTACAGCTATGGCGGAAAAGACCTCGGCGCACCGTCGGGCACCGATTACCGTACTGGTGATCCCGTGATCAATGCTGAGGGACAGCTGTTCTACCGAACCAAGGTAGGCGGCGATCCTCAGAATTCGGTCATCTGGAAGTACGACCCCAAGATGGGAGGCGCCGTCTGGTCAACCCCAGTGCCAACTCCCAATTCGGTCTACGGTGCCGGTCCCTACAACGCGCTGCCTGGCGGCGGCGTTCTCATCAGGGCGAACGAGCGAGAGCTCGATTCCAATGGCAACCCGATCTCTCCGGCGGCGTACGTCACCGTGTTGGTGACGCTCGACTCCGATGGCCGGGTTGTTCACCGGATGCCCCTTCCGAACAAGAACGGCGACGGCGACCTCTACGACGGGGACTCCTTTGCCGTGGATGTTCATGGGAAAGTTGCCCTTGCCAGAGTCTTGAAGCAAACGCTGAGCGATTCCTCTGGCTGGGTACCTGCGACCGAGATCACGGTGTTTGACGCTGCCAGCGGCAACATCACGTATCAGGGAACCATGAGTGGCAACACCACCCAGGGCGAAGACAACTACGGCTATCAGGCGTACCTCGCATCTTCTGGAGGTTCCAACACGCTTGGGCTGAACACGCTCAATGTCATCGCGCGGCAGTGCGACAGGTCTGGCTCGTGTCCGCAGTCAAAGCTCTACCCCATCAAGGTGACAGGTCTCGGCCTGGACTACCCGCGTGGGGCGGTGCTCACTGCCAACACTGGACCGAAGCCTGCTCCGGTGCCGTATGTCGCAATGGGCGACTCTTTCTCTTCCGGAGAAGGGGTCGAACCTTTCGACGCGTCCAGCAACACGGACACGAACAAGTGCCACCGTAGCAGGTATGCCTATTCGCGTTTGTTGTCTCGTCAGCCCGACGTAGCAGCAAGCTTGAACCTGGGCAAGTTCGTTGCCTGTGCTGGGGCCAAGGCGAAGCACATCAGTGGTCAGTGGTCTTCAACCGACACTGATAATCATGTCAACCTGGATGAGGCGCCGCAAATTGACGCATTGTCCTCAGCCACCAGGGTCGTAAGCCTGACCCTTGGCGGGAATGACGTCAAGTTCGCTGATTTCGTCAAAGCATGCATCATGCCCTTGGACTCCTGTGCTATCGGCAGCGATGCCTACAACGCGTCCTTGGATGAGCTCAACAACAACTTGCACGACAAGTTGGCTGCGGCATACGAGCAGATCCTTACGGCTGCTCCGAACGCCGACGTCTACGTGCTTGGCTACCCGCAGGTAGTCGCCGACAAGGGGTTCGACGACCCCAATGACAATCGGTGTTTCTATCTGCACGATGCGTTCGGTCCGGATCACTGGACAGATATCAGGGGCGCGCGGGATATCGTCGACAAGCTCGACACAAAGATCCTGGCGACAGTCGGGGACGTTCAGAACATGAACGCCGACTACAACAGTCGCCTCCACTACGTCACGCTCGACGGTGATGAGTCACCGTTCATCGGGCATGAGGTCTGTGGCACTGGTGAATCCTGGTTCCAGAATGTCAACCAGGCGACGAATGACCCTGCGTACGTGTTCCACCCGAACAGCCTTGGTCAGTCGGAGTATGCACAGATGCTGTACGACGCCATGAACCCGCTGTAAGCCGGCTCGTAAGGTCGTGCTGAAGAGCCATACCCTCAGCCTATTAAGCTGCCGTCCAGGTAGCTCGAGGCTGGGGGTTTCTTCATATTTATGAATTGTTTTTTATAGAAGAAATTGTTATCTTAGAAACGTATGGTTAAAACGCAAGTGCCTACAGAGAGCGTACCCAGAACCGACTCTAATCCTACCAATGAAAACTGGAGTCTCATTCCGGCGGTCATGCTGACCGCTTGGGGTTTCTTCATGCTCGCCGTTGCTGTAATTAATAAACACCGCTTCGAGAGTCTTGAGATAGGAACCATTGCGCTATCTATTATTTTTGGGTTTCTTCTCATTTTTCGAGTAGCAAGTGCTAGCATCGTTAGTAGTTACGTAAAGGGGGTCGCGTGGGTAATGACCGTTATTATTATGGCAACTCTTATCTACTGGCTCACAGGGATCCAAGCTAAGTTTCTAATAGCGTTGTTCTTATGGAATCCGCTCACCCTTGCATTAGCTACTCTGATCTTTTTGAGCGGAATCGTGGCTCTGCTACTACGAAAGAGACCCTAATTGCTCCGCTCGTGAATAGAGAAACACCCAAAGATTGCTAGAAGTGCAATTGACCATGACACAGTACGCGTCCCTCTACGGTCATCACTCTGAGGATTCGACTGCTTTTTGGTTTAGTTTTCTGCATTGTGCTTATTCTATAATTTCGGCTACCTAAATACAATGATCAGCACTTAAGCCACCCGTTCACTACAGAACAACAACATCCTCACCAAAATGCTTCTGCAACCGCATCGTAATACTTCCCTCATGGCGCCCTAATTTGTCACTGAGTTCCTTCACTGAAACTCCATTTTGGAATTCCTGTTTCAAAAGATCGTCATCAGAAGGAAGCCAGGGTTTATATGCATTCGGATAGGTTTCCCGCATCTTTTCGATTTTCTCCTGCCATCCACTCGATCCAGCCTTCTTCTTTTCAGGTTCAGGAGCGGTCTTACGCCTTTCAGCTTCTTCCCTAAGATATGCAAACTCCTCAACAGCTTGCTGCGCACGCTCCTTTAAATGAACGTCAATATTCTGCGCATCTTCACTCACGCGGATTGCCATCTGATTTATCCCATGTAGATAGAGGTTGTCTAAATTCTTCACACGGCTGAGTGCCACATAGCCCATACCTTCGACAAATGCCTTCCGAAGATCAATACGGGCAGCATCCAATGTCATTCCCTGCGACTTATGAACCGTAATGGCCCAGGCAAGACGAAGGGGTATCTGAGAAATACTCGCGCGCTTCTTGTCTCCATCTCGAAGTTCCCATGTCTCAGGTGCCATGCTAACCGTCGCACCACTTCGAAACTTTACGATTGGGTATTCGTTCACTGGTTCGAAGTCAACCACCTCACCGATACTTCCGTTCGCATATCGACGGTCGGTCGAGTTTTTGACCGCCATAACCAGTGCGCCTTTTCGCACACGTAGCAGTGGCGGCGCAAGCACAGACCGCTGCAAATTCTCGACATAGTTTGCACTTCCTGTCGTTGTCTGCGAATACTGCAGCTCGTCCCCAGGAAGTTCTTCAAGCTTGGCTTCATTAATTCGATCTACGTCAATATTCACTGTGTGGAGTTCAGTAAGTCCCGCTTCGTTTTCTGGCTTCACATCCACTCGAGCGAGGAGCTGCTCTGCATGGTGACGGCGTACCCCTCCAGCGCGTAGAGCGTTGAGAATATCGAGGAGCTTTTCATCATCCTGACGGTGCTGCTCCTGGAGGTAACAGATTACCGGGCCGAGCTCTCGCCAGGCGTTACTATGAACAACAAACCCACCCGTTCGAGAATCCCCCCGATTGACCGGTGGAAGCTGAAAGAAGTCTCCACTCATTATGACTTGAATTCCACCAAATGGCGCTTCATTCTTTCGAACGAGCCGACACGCTTCATCTACCATGTCGAGGCGGTAATCGTGGAGCATACTAATCTCATCAATCACAAGAACGTCCGTCTTCTCAATAATTTCTCGACGACCTTTTGCAATATGCTCCGCAAAGCCATTTGGAAGATAGTCACTCACCCCGATTCCCGACCAACTATGAATCGTCGTTCCGCCAAGATGTGTTGCAGCCAGCCCTGTTGTTGCCGTGACAGAAACATGCTTACCGTCGGCTTTCGCAAGCCGAATAAACTGGTTAAGTACATATGTCTTACCTGCCCCCGCCGGGCCAGTTAACATTACACTCTTCCCCGCAAGCATTATTTCAAGCGCCAATCCCTGATCCATAATCACTAGTATATCGTACCCTTCTAACCACGGACAGATTCCATGTGTTGTATAATGGTGGCATGACTAAAACCACGAGCGGTTTCACTCTCGTCGAACTTACTATTGTTATCGTTGTCATTGGTATTATCGCCGCAATTAGCTATGTCTCGTACAGTAGCGTTCAGGTCCGTACTAATAATTCGAACCGAGCTTCGCAGCTCCAAGCCTGGAAGAGTGTTTTCGAACGATATAAAGCCAAGAATGGTACTGTGCCATTTCCCACTACGACAGATGGCACTGGCTTCTGCCTTGGAACAACCGGCTTTCCTAATGGATTCGACGGCGTCCCTCGCTGCCGCGATGCATGGTCGAACAGTACGACAAGCCTTAAGGTGTCCGACAATGCCGCTCTCATGACCGAGCTCCAAACAGTCGTGCCGACACTCCCTTCGTCGCAGAACATTGCTGTAAATGGGACAGTTGGCCCGTATGTCTACTACGCCACCAATTCAAACTATATTCGTATCCAAGGCGCCTTTGAGGGTTCATCCACTAACGATTGCCCCTCCTTCACGACAGAGCGTTGGTATAGCGGTAATAAGCTTATTGTCTGTACGGTAACGGTTAAATTTTAACTTGTTATCACCTCTTAAATAGAGTACGATAGTATACGTCATTTATGCGTATAGCGATTCAAGGAGAAACCGGATCTTTTCATCACCAGGCTGCAAAGCACTGGTTTGGTAACGATGTTGAAATTCTTCCAGGCGATACTTTTACAGAAACGTTCGATCTTCTCTCCCATGGCGCCGATCAGGCCATCGTTGCTATCGAAAATACGCTCTATGGATCAATCAACGAAACACTCGACCTTATTGAAAAGCATCGATACCCTATCGTAGGTGAAATCTATCTCCATATCCACCAACAACTTATTGGGCTTCCTGGCGCCGACCCTTCCAAAGTAACACACATTTACTCTCATCCAGTCGCACTTGTCCAATGTGAACAGTACCTGGATGCTCACTTCCCGCACGCTGAACGAATCGAGCACCATGATACTGCAGGCAGCGTTCGTCTCGTAGCAGAGCGAAACGACCCACACATCGCCGCAATCGCTGGAGTGACAGCAGCAGAAACATACAACCTTGCCGTGCTTACACCAAATATTGAGGATAACGACGCTAATCTTACACGGTTCCTTGTTATCAACCCACACGCTTCAGCTCCCGTCGTCGGTGCAAACAAAACATCACTCGCACTTACAACCAGTCATACACCAGGTGCGCTCGCCCATGCATTATCCGTCTTTGCAAAGTCAGGAAGCAATCTTACAAAGCTTCAGTCGAGGCCCGTCGTAGGAGATCCATGGAACTATAAATTCTCAATCGATGTTGAATCAGCTGGTGATCCGCTTGAAACCCAGCTCGCGGAGATCCGCCAGCAGGGCTGCACTGTCACCGTTCTTGGACAATATACATCCGGAAATACGTACGAGTAAAAACATCTCATTTTAAAAAGACTGCAGTACCTGCAGTCTTTTTAAATTATTCACTATCCCCGTGGCGGTTCACCATCTGGATCATCGAGAAGCTTCTTACTCTTGATCTCGTAGCGCTTACCAGTAATCTCACTTGTAATGTAGTCTTCGTTAATAAGATTCACGAACATATCAAGGTCGTTCCCATCCATAATAATGATCGCGCCGGCATCGTCGGTCATAAGCTCAAGCTGCATGTCATCGGCATACTGAACCGCCTGCTCCTGTGTTACTGAACCAATCTCCATTTTCTGGAGCTTATTTACGATCTTCTTACGTTCACGAACAAGCGACTGAAGATCCAGCCCATCTGGAAAACTAAGCTTGAACTGCTTCTCGATCTCAGCTACCTTTTGATCCGCGAGCACCTGCTTCTTGTATTCGTAGTTAAAGAGCTTTTCAAACTTCGCCTGGTTAAAGACAAAGATATCTTTATCAATAATCAGAACCTGGTTATCATCAGGCATCTTAAGTCCGACATCGGCTTGGAATGAGCCAAACTTACCATCACGAAACTCCCAACTTGTCGCGCCGTTAAGAACATTACCCTGGCTAATTGCTTTAATAATATAGAAGGGTTTCTTATCCTTATCTTCTTTGTACGTAAAGCGCGCAACAATACCCTTAATACGCTTGAATTCATGTTCTTCCTGGCTGAACTCCATAATGTCGTGGCGTTCCTTCTCAATCACATGGATAAGCGTTTCAGCTCGACCAACCTTCGCAAGATCAGTCCGCAGGAGTGTATTGTCTTCCCCATCACTCAGCTCAAAGTCACGAACAGTTAAACCAGTACCCGCTCCCATATTGACGAAGTTGATCATGTCAAAAAGAAAGAGTGGCTTGATCTGCGCATTAAGCTCCGTGGCAAAGTTAGTCGTATACGGTGTATAGTTCTTATTAAACAAAAAGAGCTCAACATCAAGGTTTTTTTTGATGCCATCTGTGTTATTAGCCCACAAAAAAATATCTGTCGTTTCAGTCGTTTCGGTTTCCATATTCTAACTTTCGTTTAACTTCTACCCCCATTGTACGCTATTTCTAGCGTAATGATATATACTTATACAGGCAAAGATTCGCTCACGAGTGAGGGATTATGACCGAGATCACACTGCCTCTCAGCGACGCACATCGTCGACTGCTCAAGAGCCTGAAGAACAACCCTAAGAAGCTGTATATCGACCGTTTCGCCTACGAGATCCTCCACAGGATTGACAAGGGCGAGACCCCGACGGTCGCAGCCATCGCCGAGTACGTCCTACAGCATCCCGACTCCTGGATGCCGAAGGAGGGTAACGAGCAGGTCATCTTCGAAGCGGTAATTCAGACGGTTGTCGATGCGCTTCAGGGGGACAATCCCGAGGATGCCATTCGTCGCTTGGGTCAGGCGACCGGCTAGCGAGCAATCACGCATCAGCCCTGGATTCTAGAGAATCCAGGGCGTTTTACTATTCTTCGCACATGCAAACAACAGTAGTATATTGCCTATTATTACTTTTTATGGTATTATAAACGATGGTCTAAATGAAGGGAGAGAAGCACACCGTGCTCACCAAAGACCGACAGAAGCCCGAGCTCACCGTCCGCCGCGATGAAGAAAATCGTATCCAGGTAGAAATCTTCGCCGATCCCGACCGAACGATCCAGATCATCCAACACCTCCGCGACCGGAGCGCCACCCCCAACTGGGAGGCAAGGCAGTACGACGGCCTGCTGGCCCACCTCGACTGGAAGGACCCCTACCTTAACGGGAAGGAGCACGTGTTCACCGCCGAGGCGCAGACGTCACGCGACCACTTCGTTCTGACGATCGGCAATGTGAGCATCGGCTACCGAGGAGGAGCCGGCCCGGCGGCGGCAGCTATCGCACTCGCCCACCTGGGCATCGCCGAACTCGCCTACCTGCAGGACCTTCTCTGCAAGCCGCAGAAGGAGTACCGAGACAATCCGCGGGACTCCTGGATGTGCACGTTCGTTCCGAGCGACTTCGGCGAGAAGTACTCCTGACCACCACCCGTCCGCGGGATCCACGCTAGTGGATCCCCGGGCGGGATTTCACTTTCTAGAACCGAATAGGCTTAGGAACTTCCCTGTAAAATACAGGTTCATTCTCTGTGCTACGAGCTTCATCATAACGATAGCCCTGAGATATAAAATCACGAAGTTCACGCGGATCTTCGATCCTATTATCAATAATCCACCGCGCCATAACCCCGCGCATCATCTTGCTATAGATCGGTACCGTCCCCACGGTGCCGTTTGTTTTATTATCCAAGAACACCGGCGTCACTACCCGTTTTTTCGTATATCTCGTAATAACTCGTGCATATTCATCAGAAGATAGATTACAGACTATAGAGTCATTCAAAGCGTCCGCTGTCTTAGAAAGTATTGTATCCCAAAACTCATAGAGATCCTTATGAGAACCAACCTCGAGTTTAGCCTTCATTTCTAACCTATACGGAGATATTGCATCAAGTGGTCGCACAACACCATAGAGTCCACTTAAGATCAGAAGATGGTCCTGAGCCCAGCGAAGATCTTCTTTACTCAGCGTCTCCGCAAAGAACCAGCGGTATACATCCCCATGATAGGCATAAATCGCCGGAGCTGTGCTACTTCCCCATTCTTCGTATACCTTCTTCACGCTGCGAGCAAGCGCATCACTTATTCCCATAAGAGACACCATATCCTGACCACGAACTGCTTCAACGATCTGCTTAGTATGACTCATAAAAAGTGGTGTCGTTGCAGTAAGTCCAGATGGCAGTACACCATCCATAGTCATTGTCTTAGAGGGAGCGAGAAGGACTAACATAAAAAGGCTCCCTTTATACGAGCTGTTTATTCATGAGCACATCGTACCCTTCGCTGACATGACTATCTTGGCTTACGCCAAATCGTTCCAAAACATTCCAAAGCTCAGCTGCAACGGCATCATAATCGGCATCTTCTTCAGTTAATTTCTCCACTTCGACAAAATCGCCAAGTCCATCAACAGTATCGATACACATCTCGATATCACCTATCTTTGCTTTTTGGCGTGTTTTCGTCAGGTCGGAGTATGGAGTAAAGCCAAGATGCTCAATAATTTTAAGCGCCTCATCGTCGTCAGCTACTTCCGTCTCGTGCTCGATGCTATCCATCTGGTTCGTCACCGACTTCTTAAGAGTAAAAAGATGTTTCACTAAACTGTCTCGTTTCTCGGTTCGAACACGAAGCCAAGGCGCGGTATTATCACCATCATTACCGTCAACTCCCGCAGGACCAAAGACACGGTCGTGATGTGTGACTGGAGCACTTACTGCCAAGCCCTGTTCCGTAAGCCGGTCAAGAAACGCTCCCTTATCCGCAAGGCGGGCCTTGATCTCAATTTCACGCATGAACACGAACTCCGCTCAGATATTCCTCACGTGCTTTATTCGCATAGAGGTCGGCCATTTCATTCCCCTCATCATTATTGTGACCACGTACCCATATCAAGGTCGCTTGGCTTGCTTCATAAAGGGGGAAAACTTCCTGCACGATATCGAGGTTCTTAATCTCGCCACCTTTTTTCTTCCAGCCATTTCGTTGCCAGTTCGCCGCCCACTTGGTAATAACATTAATCCAAAATTCACTATCGGTGTGAATCACACATGGTTCACCCGCCGCATCCTTAAGGGCAGCGACAATCGCTTTGCCTTCCATGCGAATATTTGTGGTTTGTCCAGGCTCACTGCCTAAGATGTGTGGTTTTTTATCTTTTATCACGGAGAATCCGCCAGGTCCAGGATTTGGGCTCGCGCTGCCATCGGTATAATAAGTAATCATCACCCCTTATTATACGCTAGAACCTAGCCGCTTACGCCAAGTTCACGCAGTGTCTCAACTGTCTCTTCAAGCGACAGCTCACTCACATCCACCCCATTATGCTTTGCGATACTATACCCTTGAATAATATGTTTAAGTTCAACCGCATCCCTTCGCCAAAGAAGGTTTACGTCATAATGATCGATCGTATTCATAACCCGGCTTGAGATTGTCAGCGTTCCGAAGAACATTCCGAGCTGTGCTGAGACATTCAGTACATCCTCAATCTGAATACTAATCGTAGTATGTGCCCATGGTGATGTGCGCTTTATAATCGTGACCTTGCTGCGATCAACAATCACTTCATCCGGAAAGATCGTGATGTTTTGCGCCTGAGCTAGTACTTCGTGTGACCTTTGTACAACCCGTTTTAGCTCGGCGAGCCGCTGCAACTCGCTCGTCCTTGTGTAGTAGTTTCGAATTGCCGAAGGCATAACTACGTCACTATGTAATAGTTCTTTAATGTCACCAAATGCCCTGGTAGCAACAGCGCCAAGCTTTTGGCTTGGGCGCATAAGGAGCTCATAGGGAGCGAGAGAAGAAGGCGACGACACCCCTCCTCCCGGTGATCCGTTGATAAAAGTTGGGGTGATATCCTTCATGGCCTCGCATCCTCCATTTAGATATCTTTATTATATCGCCCGCATTTGCGGCGTGCAATATACACATAAGAGGTACGTTACTCTTTTACAACAATCCCGTTCCAAAACGCAACGTAGTTCGTAAAGTCTTTCTTTACGCGTTCGATCGAACCCTCTTTTGGCTCCGGATAGTACCACGCACCAAATGGATTGCGCTCACCTTTCGAAACAACATCGTAGTAACTCGCCTCACCCTTCCATGGACACGTCGTATGGTGATCACTTTCCTCGAAGTATTCCCAGTTTAGTGTTTTTGGTGGGAAATACCAGTTCCCTTCAATACGAATTAAATCCTCTTTTGGCGCCTCGGCAAGCACCGTATCATTCCATACTGCCTTCATATTCTTTAGTATACTCCTTTTGCTATACTAAAGAATATGAATAAACCTCGTGTTAGTGAATTATCAAGAAAGTACGGTGAACCTTCTGTTAAAGTACCTGAAGTCCAAAGCGAACTTCTAGAAGCATTCGAGGATGAATATTACCGAGACGATCCTGAAGGAGCGAAACGAGATATCGCTCGTCTCGCCCTGAATGAGTCTGCCCAGGAATCAGACACCTAACTACGACAAGTCCGCAATGGCGACGCGTGTCTGTTCAGTGGTATCGCGGTCACGAATCGTAACCGTATCATTTTCAAGCGTATCAAAATCGATCACAACGCAGTGTGGCGTACCGATCTCATCCTGACGTCGATATCGTTTACCAATATTACCGTTATCGTCCCACATGACGTTTCCGTGCTTCTTCTTGAGGATCTGGTACACTTCGCGCGCTTTCTCGACAAGCTCTGGCTTGTTCTTTAGAAGCGGCGACACAGCATACTTCACAGGAGCTAAATGCTCTGGAAATTTCATAACCACGCGCTTTTCACCATTCACCTCGTCCTCAGTGTATGCAGCAGAGAGCACTGCCATAAGAGCACGTTCAACACCGATCGTTGGCTCGATCACATGAGGAATAAACTTTTGGTTTGTTCCTTTAATGACATATTCCATATTCTTGCCACTATCTCGGTGAATATTTCCAAGGTCAAAGTCTGTACGATATGCGAGTCCCGCCAGCTCTTCTTTTCCAATTGGAAAATCGTATTCAAAATCAACCGTTCGTTTGCTGTAATGCGCACGATCTTCCGCAGGCACTTCAAGCTCATGAATATTCTCAGGATTCAAACCAAGTGCAGTAAAGTAGTTATGCCACTGCTGCTTCCAGTGATCAAAATTCTCTTCCCACGTCTCAGGATCGATAAAGTACTCGATCTCCATCTGCTCAAATTCACGGCTACGGAATATAAAATCACGAGGGCTAATTTCGTTTCGAAACGCCTTACCCTGCTGAGCAATACCAAAAGGAAGATCAGGATAGAAGCTATCGACGATATTCTTGTAGTTCGTGAAGATACCCTGTGCTGTTTCGGGACGGAGATAACTTACCGAGCTCTCGTCAGAAACAGGTCCAACATGTGTTTCGAACATCATATTAAACGTACGAGAAGGACTGAGTGGGTTTCCATCTGGACTCTTAATTCCCTTTTCTGTAATTGCCGCATCCATCTGTTCCATGGTCATTCCGGTTGGATCAATCCCTTTATCCTTTAGGATGTGATCCGTACGGTACCGACGTTTATTCACCGTATCCTCACAAAGCGGGTCAACAAAGGTGTCGACATGACCACTCGCTTTCCATACCTTTTGGTTCATAAGAATCGCTGCATCAACTCCGTACATATCATCACGGTCTTCGACAAACATCTTCCACCAGACGTTCATGATATTTCGTTTCAAGGTAACTCCGAGAGGACCAAAATCCCAAGTACCACTGAGTCCACCATAGACCTCTGAACCCTGATAAATAAATCCTCGACGCTTGGCGAGACTAACGATTGCTTCCATTTTTTCATTCTTTTGAGTCGACATATTACCCCTATTATAACAGATTAGAAACAGTACCGCTATTGACTTTCATAATGGCTTATGGTAAAATATAAGTATAACCTGTGTATGCTACCTGGTTATCCCGACGGAAAGAGCACTTTAGCATGGCAAATCACGCCAGGTCGAACCCGGACGCACAGCGCTACTCTGACATGCTGATCCATGCAGTCGGCGCCTCCGAGCTCAACGACTACGCCGCTGCATTCAACATGCTGGGGACCGCATGGGACCAGTACTTCCGGCACTGCGCCGCGGACTCCGCTGCAATGGAATTCTGCACCGAGAAGTCCACGTTCATATTCGAACGCGCCACGCAGGCCTATCCCTACGACACAGTCCTCCAGTGGATGGCAGCCGCCTCACGATATAACCTCGCACAAATCACAGCCCTGAGATCCCAGCGTAGGCGTGCCGCCGTGTGAACTGTGTCCACCCATCCGTCTTCTACGCCCGCCTCCTAGAGGCGGGCTCTTCACGTCTTTAGATCGCTGCATGCTGACGCGCAACATACCAGCACTGTGGGAGGATTGCTTCCACTCCACCAATCTGCGCTATTACCATCAGCGGTTTAGCACTGATAAGTCTCAAATACTTGATATGATCCGCTGAGATATCTCCACGATCAGATTCTCGGAGCCCTTTCTCTCCAACATCGTATTGATACATTACATCTGGCGAGAGGGGGTTGCCATCAACATCTCTGGTTAGGCTCAGCTCACCGCCCATAAGTGCAGCGTAGCGAAGATAGAACCATGTTTGTATAAGCTGGACAGGCACGTCGAGACGATCGAGACCAGCAAGCACTTCGTCTAGAATGTCAAACCATTCAGGCTCATCCATCGTATCCGCAGCTCGGTCTATGTGTTTTATAACTTCATATCCAAACTGAAGACGATCATATTCCTCAAGAATATGCCGATAAAACCGCGTGAGACGCGCAGAGGTAAGAATGCCAAGTTCACTTTTACCCTGATTTATAACAATGTCACTAATCGCAAAGAGCTCAATCCCTCCAGCGAGCTTACTTTTCTCACGGCGCACACCACGAGCAACAACACTCCGCTTACCGAGCGGAGTGAGCACCTGTACGATTCGATCCGCCTCGCCGTAGTTAGTACGCCGCAGTACGATCGCCTGTGTTCGTACTGCCGTCATGGAAGTACCTTCTTAATCGCCGCCACAATATCCTGAGGTGTCATTGTCGCCTTATCAAGCACTTGCCTTACTCCATATGACATCAAATCCTCAACTGGAAGATCACTTGCCGTATTAGTGCAGAGGATTACGGGAATCGAAGATAAATCTGCATGTGAACGAAGTTCATGGAGTAAGGTGAATGCCGTCTGGCCAGTAAGAAGGACGTCAAGAATAATCGCATCCGGTCGATGCGTATCGATCATATCCATTGCACCAATTGCGTGCTCAACCCAGGCAGATTGCATATTCGCCTGCTTAAGCGTACGAGCATATTGCTCTGCGAGCCATGAATCATCCTCAACAATAAGAATAAATGGAGCTTTTATCATAGAAGCCTCAACTGCGTCGATGCACGCATATCCACATAAAATGTCGATCCATCCTGATGTCTCGTCGCACCAATCGTTCCCTGCATTGCTGCCGCGAATTGGCCGGCAATATACAGGCCAAGACCACTACTTTGTGGCCGTGCATGGACCGCTTGGCGATCTGTACCTATTCTCGCCTGCACATCCTGCCATACCTTTGCAGTAAGCGCGGGGCCAAAATCACGCACTCCCACTCGCACCATATCCCCATGTTCACGTGCACCAACGCGGAGTTCGACAGGTGCATCCGTTGCCGCGTAGTGCAGCGCATTGTCACCAAAGTTGAGAAGAATGCGCCTTAAGAGATCTCTATTTGCGACAACAAGTGGCGGATTGCGTCGGAGCGAAACGCGAATCTCCCGATTTTTCGCTTTATAGAGTGGCGCAAGTTCATGTGCTGCATCTTCACAGAGCTGCTGCGGATTAATTGGCTCAAGATCAAAGAGACTATCGCCAAGCCGGGACATGCGAGTAAGGTCCGTCGTAAGTCGAAGTGCGCGTTCCGACACTAAGGTAATCTGACGAACAATCCGTTCATTCTCTTCTTCCGATATACCACCCATCTCGAGTGAAAGCGAGAGTTGACGAATCAGTGCAAGCGGACTTTTTAGTTCATGAGATGCCGTCACTAAAAATGGCAGATCTGTGTCTACAGACCTGCCATACTCAGTCACGTCCCCCGAACTCTTCATACTTCTAGTGTAGCATGAGCTCAGGCGAGTGATCTACGTGTTGAAATTGATTGTCTTGATTATATTTTCAAAATCAGGCTTGAAAGTGTCCGCATCCGTACGGAGTGTGACTGTTTTGTCACGGATTTTGTAAATGACTGCCGATCCCCGAATGTCTTTTGTAAAACTTCCATCCAGACGCGTGCCGTTGTGACCATTTGCTGATGTCGTACTACTTCGAAGGTCGCCTTTTTCGACCTGCTTCTGGTATGAGGCGACTACCTGGTCGTAATCTTTTTGCTCAATCGTGACCCGAAGGCTAAATTGCTGTGTGTCTGAAACAGGTGGAACCGTGATTGGATTTAGATACGACTCGTAGCTTCCACTTGATTTTGAGATATCACTTGCCACATAGACGCTCCACGTCTTTGGATACATAAATACAAGACGCCCATAGTCATCCGGACCAACAAATTGACGGTTTGGCTCTTTCTCACGATCGGCAAATTTCTTCTCGTCATCATCGCTCTGTGCCTTCTTCGCCTCGGCAACTGCGAGGTCTACTTTACCGTCGACATTTGTTTTCTGTTCGTTGTAGTTAACATATGCCCAAATCCCAAACGATCCAGCAGCAAGAACAAGCACCACCAACCCGATAATCGCAATCGTCGATCCGCTGATGGCGCCAGCTTCATTTTTGTGTTGATAGTGTTTCATATCCGCTATTATACTTATGCTCAAGAGACCTGTAAAGGTTCAAGCTTATAAAGCACATGCGCACCGACCTCTTTTTCAGGAGCCCGGTCCCTAAGTTTAAACGCATAGCTTATAAAGTAGATAGGACGTCCGAGCCGTGTCGCCTCTTCGCCAACTTTCTTTGCCATTCGTTCAATATCACGCGACTCACCAAATGTATACACAGCAGTCATGTCATCCGGCAGTGTTCTATGCCAAAAATCTGCAAGATGGATGGAGATCCTATTTTTATACGAGCGGGATAAAAGACGAGAAATAACCACAAGGATCGGATTGAGTTCATAGCCAACGGCGCGTGCACCGTGCATTGCTGCCTCTCGAAGCACAACCCCGTCACCTGACCCAATATCGACGACAACGTCCTGCTGAGAAAGCGGATATAACTCCTCAAACGCACGACGCACATCCTTTCGCCGGCTTGGCACATAGGGTGCGCCCCGGAACACGACAACGCCAAAGATAAGGACAATAAGTCCTAGAATCCAAAGGACAATAACCACTTTCTATACCTCTCGATCGAACTTCTCTTTTACGACCGTAATCGAGTTCTTAAGCTCTTTTAAATCTTGCTCGATCTCCGCCGCGAGCTTTTCAGCCTGCGTATAGCGTTCGAGCGCTTGTTCAAGTTCGAATGAATCGCTATCGAACCATGCAACCATCTCATCAAGTTTTGCAAGTTTATCAGTGAAGGTTGGATTATTTTTTGCTGACATTGAGTACCTCTGCTTTTATTAGTGTCGTTTGCTTTTCAATTTCAATTATTTCTCCGGGAGCAATGTCTCCTCGTA
Organism: Saccharimonadales bacterium (SeqCode); assembly: GCA_035247945.1. Taxonomy (GTDB): domain Bacteria; phylum Patescibacteriota; class Saccharimonadia; order Saccharimonadales; family Saccharimonadaceae; genus DATFHX01. The sequence goes on from DATFHX010000003.1 coordinate 32,808, forward strand.
CGAGCGCATACCCTCGCTCAAGGACGCGCCGGGGATTTAACTCGGAAAGAACTTGCCGAAGACTCTCAAGGCGTCGTTCCGTATCCTCGTGTCTTCGCTCGATCCGCGTAAACGCCTTCGCCATTGACAGTTCTACCTCTCGCAGATGCATATCAACTACCCTCTCCACTCGAGGGAGAAGGATACCCACTCGCGACTGAACGCGTCGTATTACATCTTGCCGGTCCGGCACCAGAAGCTGTGCTGCATTACTCGGCGTCGCCGCTCGCACATCAGCCGCCATATCCGCTAGGCTTACATCCACTTCGTGTCCCACACCGACCAGTGTTGGCACACGACTGGCAGCAATCTCACGTACAAGTAATTCATCATTAAATGCGCTCAGGTCGTCCGCGCTTCCACCACCACGCACAATCACAATAACTTCCGGTAGTTCTTCTCGTTCGTTAAAATAACGAAGTGCTCGAATGATTTGATCCGGCGCATCTGCCCCCTGCACTTGGACATGCGCAACTTCAACCTCAAGTCCACCCCATCGATCATTCAGAATCTTTATAAAGTCTGCATACCCGGCCGCCTGCGTGCTGCTTATAACCGCCACTCGATGCGGCAGCGTCGGTAAGGTGCGCTTACGCTCGGCTGCAAAAATACCTTCTTTTTGCAGTTTTGCTTTGAGAAGCTCAAAGCTTTTCTTGAGGCTTCCCTCGCCGCTCGGCTGCACGTTTCGAACCGTAACACTGAACTTGCCCCAGGGAGTAAGTTTCGGAGTACCAGTCACTACTACCTTCATACCATCTTCAATTGGAAGACGCTGCTGCCAAAGCATCATGAAGCATCCAATACTTCCGGAATCATCTTTTAAATCAAAAAAGATGTACTTACCTTGGTTTACCTTAAACCCAGCAACCTCACCTTCAACCTCAACGCTCGGATACGCATATTCAAGCGTCTGATTCGTTAAGACAATAAAATCACTTACACTCAGCCGAATGTTACTTTTTTCCATACTTCACCAGCGCCGTCTGATAAAACACATATCCTAAGATAATCGTTCCAAGAAGCAGAATCACACGAGTGAGTACAATGCCTGCAATCGCCGTTCCCTGACTCAGTCCGGCAATTGCCAGAAAGGCTACCATAATCGCTTCATATGCACCTGCGCCCCCCGGAGTAACAACAAAGAATGCAGAAGTCGATGCAACACCGTAGGCAATAAGAACAGGCGCTGGATTAACTGGGACGCCAAGCGCCCAGAAAGTAATAACGAACAGCCCTGTATCGACAACCGTAAAGATAAGGCCCCAGATGAGTGGCTTAAGAAGGATACGTTTATCCTGTCTTAACGCTATATAATCATCATGCATCTCTTGGAAGAACGTCTCGACATTCTTCTGGTTTAGAGCTCTCTTCTTGCGTCCAAATGTTACTGCTCGCACAGCTCGGTTCGTGATCCGAGCGACCCAACGAGCCGTTTTCTCCATGCGTGTTTGACTCCCGATCAGATAGATCCCACCAATAATCGCCCCAATCATACCTGATGTAATAATGCTACTCATCAGAATGATCCAGCGATTAATCGATCCATCTATAGTAATCATAACAACAGCGATCAAAAGAAGGATTATAAAGGATATAAAACTCATTGCATACTTTACAACCTGTGCCATTGTTGCCCTACCAGGCTGAACACCGTGTTTACCCAGTCGCCAGGTCATATAAGAGATGCCACTCACTCCACCGCTTGGTAAAAGATGGTTTACGAAGTTCATCTCGAGGGACATTCGCGTAAGTTCTGCACCAGAAATGTGTTCAATAGATTTCTTCGCATTGAGGTACGAGAACATAATTTCTCCAGCTGCATAGTAGGCAAGAATCTGTCCTGGAATCAAAAGAAGCAGAATCCAGATGTTTACACTCTCAAGTAGTTGCCACGCGTGGACAAGTTCATGTCGCGAAAAATAGATAATGACAGCAATGAGCCCGAGCGTAATAACACTTAACCAAGAACGAAAAGACATATTCTTAGTATATACTAAGAATATATGTATATCGCAATCTTAGGCAGACAACCCGCTCTCGGGATGGCTGAACTAGAACGTCTCTATAGCACCGACACCGTTCGGTGGTTTTCTGATACAGCTGCGATCATAGGCACGGATAACTTCACTATTGATCACCTTGGCGGTACCCAAAAAGCCGGTCGCGTCGTTATCGACCTTCCTAATGCAGACTGGCGAACAGCAAGCGAACGTATCGTTCGCTACTACACAAAGGCATGGGCAAACCGTCCCGGAAAAACAACCCTCGGAATTAGCACTTACGGATTCAACCTTTCACCGCGAGAAGTCCAAAAAACAGGACTCACCATTAAATCGCAGGTAAAGAAGACTGGCGTCAGCCTTCGTCTCATCCCTAATACGGATACGGCACTCAATACAGCCACCTCTCAC
>DATFHX010000004.1:0-55600 GCA_035247945.1 Saccharimonadales bacterium (SeqCode)
AATCGCCTTTGTCCCTCGCAAAATGCCAAGTATGATGCCCGAGATGAGGAAGAAACCTTCTGCCATCGAGACAAACAGTCCGCCACGCGCCGACCACCAGTCAAGCCCATTCGGAAAGAAATTGATATGATCAATTAAAATCCCAACTAAAAAATAGCCTCGTAGAATATCAAATGTCGCTATGCGGGGTACTTCTTTTTTTGCCACTAGCACCCATTCTATCAAATAACGATGAAAACTTCATGAAAAGATACCCCTGGAAAAACATCCGCCACTGGTGTATAATCTGCTAAGTACACCTATCGGGGTGTGGCGCAGTTGGCTAGCGCGCGCGGTTTGGGACCGTGAGGTCGAAGGTTCGAGTCCTTTCACCCCGACCATGAAATTATTTTTGATGAGTTCCTTACGGGGACTCATTTTTTACTCCTTTGGGTTTACAAGAATATGAGATAATAATCCAATGATTAATGAGAACTTTGTTATTATTGGCGCTATTCTTAATATTATCGGAAGTTCATCATATGCGTGGAGTACTTTAAAAGGCACCACTCAACCAAATCGCATATCGTGGTTCTTATGGGCCGTTATTCCCATGATTGCTTTTTCAGCACAACTCAAAGAAGGTGTTGGACTTCCAGCCCTCATGACCTTCATGGTTGGCTTTGGACCTTTTCTCATATTTGTCGCCTCACTGCAGAATAGGAAAGCATATTGGAAAATCTCGAGACTTGATTGGTGGTGTGGAGGGCTTTCAATTCTCGCAGCACTCTTATGGGTTATTACCGGCACCGGGCTTGTTGCAATAATTTTGAGTATTCTCGCGGATTTCCTTGCGGGTATGCCGACGCTTCTAAAGGCATTCTCACATCCAGAGAGTGAACAACCAGGCGTTTTTCGTAACGGTGCGCTAAGCGCGTTGATCACCATGCTTGCTATTCAGCATTGGACATTTGCAGCGTCTGCATTTTCTCTCTATATCTTCCTTGTTTGCGCAACGCTCTATATGCTTATTCGATTTAAGCTTGGACTTAAACTTACCCGACTACTCTCCCCTAGTAAGATTTAAAATCGTGCCATAAAAAACAGAGATGACGTCATCTCTGTTTTTAGTTTTTCCTAGAAGTCCGCAATGACAAGTTTTTTCATCTGCATAAGATGGCTGTAGGCATCTGGACGTTTCATAAGCTCGCCTATATTCTCAGGTACGATCTGCCAACTCAGTCCGAATTTATCCTTACACCAGCCGCACTGTTCAGCTTCCGGAACGCTGGAGAGTGCTTCCCAGAATTTGTCTATCTCAGTCTGATCTTTGCATTCAATAGAGAGTGAGAATGCTTCATTAAACGATGCATCCATAGGGACTCCTGAGTCCATTACGACAAACCATTCATTGGCAAGCATGAATTCACCGTACATGAGCGCCTCGGCTTTTGCTGGTCCGGTCTCTTTTCCGTATGGAATAAGGCGACCCACCTTAGAGTCAAATAAAGAAGTGTAAAACTTCACCGCTTCTTCAGCGCGGTTCGTATTTTCACCCGCGAATAAGAGACTTGGCATGATGAATGGGCGCGGATCACCCTCTGGGTTTGTGAGAATGAGTTGCCACGTAAGGCCGTATTTATCTTTCACCCATCCATAGCGTTTACTGTATGGATATTCATCAAGAGGCATGAGGACCGAGCCACCATCCATGAGCGTGTCCCAAAGCGCGTCGAGGTGCTCCTGTGCCTGCGTATCTTGAGAGGGATCGAAATTTACAATAAAAGACAAGGATTGGTTGAATGTAAATTCCGGCCCCGCGTTAATTGTGGTAATCCTATAGTCACCAGTGTAAAAATCAACGGTCAGCTCTTTACCTGCAAGATCCGTCTGAAAATCAGCAAGGCCTTCTTCTTTAGTTCTTGGATAGTAGGTAACTTCTCCAAGCTTGCTACCCGGGAAAGCGGACAGGTAGAAATCAACCGCTTCCTTTGCGTTACCATTAAACCAAAGATTTGGAACAATTTTTTGTGCCATTTTATTTCTCCTATTTTGTTACGATTTTTGTAGAAGAGGTTGTTACGAGAGCGTTAGTTTTTTGTTTTGATAATGATCTCAGATCACTACCTGTATTGTATCCTGCTTATTCGCTCACTCCAAACGATGGATGCATAGAATTCTTTCGACTACGCGGTGGGGATCATCGCAGCCAATACAACACATCTCTTATAGAGTAGTTGCATTATGGTTGTTTTTGTTATATAATTTGTCGGTACATCACCAATGCCCCAGTAGAGGAGCAGAAAACGTGTCTTTGCGACATGGAGTGGTAGGAGTCGGCGTAGTGATTCTCGCCTGCACGCTGAGTGCGTGCGGAGGCGAGGACATCGCCAAGGACTTCAAGGGGGACGTCACTGCGCTGGGCTATGCACCGGCGAGCACCGTCTCCAGTGAGAAGGAGAAGGTCGCACTCAGCATGGACGCGGTTGCGTTCGTCCAGGCGTCCTCGACGCCCCGAACCCGCAGCCGTGCCAGCGCCAGTGCCAGCTCGGGTTCGAGTGTCAACAAGGCAACGCCGACACCGACGAACAGCCCGCGCGCTACGTCCACGCCCCGGACCATCACGGTCTACGAGCTGAACACCACCGTCAAGTACAGCGGTAGGAAGCTCTCGTGCATGGTCGAGCTGGAGCGCCGCGACGACGCCGACGTGGCCGTCCGCAAGGGCGACCGCGACATCCAGACCTTCCGGGCGGATGAAGTGCTCGGCGATGACGGTGTCACGCGCGAGATCAACGACAGCGACCTGCGGGACGCCCCGCCGGCCAGCGAGGTCGCCGCGTACCTGATGCAGCACGCTCGCCAGTTCCACTGCGCGTAAGCATCGTCCAACCTTCAACCCACTACACTCAATAAAGGTGGTGATATGCGGCTCTTTCAAGAGCCGCTTTCCCTTTTCTAGGTTCCGTCCGATACACGAACAGTGTGTCGAAAAACTTCGTCGAGCATGGGGTCAATCTGCTCAAACATGGCGCGTTCAGCCTTCTCTTGCTGGCCTACGGCACCAAGTGGAATCTGCCCTGCCCTTGTGTCATTCAGGAGCATAACAAGGTCTGCATATGGAATATGCATTCCGTCAACCCGTGTACGTGGGATCCCCCGCCGGAGCTCTTCATGGATCCGCTGACGCTCCATCCAAATATGGAGCTTCTTGCCCGCATCTCGGCTAAGAAGTTGACGTATCTGGAGTTCTCGCGTTTTTTGCCTTTCGAGACGTCGACTGCGTCGCTGCCAATGCTTTTCCAATGCTTGTTGCGTAAGTCCTTTTTCCATAAGTTCAGTGTATGCTTGGTGAAGGACAATTGGTAAGAAAAGATGGTCCGTCTTAACTGGATTCATGCTGTGTTGCCATTTTTTCTCATCAATTATCGAAGTCGCCTCGTCAAAATCGTAGGTATGTTCCGCACCATCCACAAGCACAACTCGTTTAACTACGGAATTCTGCAGAACAACACCAATGTTCTCTATCTTATGCGTCATATCGAAGACACCGTATTCCCACAACTGGTGCTGTAACTCAATAATAAGTTGCATGACTGTTCGTGCTTGGCGGATTTGCTCAAACGTCAATGCCTGGGTCCGCTGCTCTGCAAAACGAAAAGGGTGAAGGAATTGAGCCATTGGCGTAACATGTTCCTGAGTGAAGTAGAGTGGCATAACATAGTCAGGATCCGAGGTTGTGGTCGCCGTAAGTGTAGGCACCACGCGCAGGTCGCCAAGCATCTGCATAAGTTTCTTATCACTGGCTATCATGCCCTGGAGAAGGCCGGGGAGCTGCTGTTTATGAATCATGATCTCATGAATCCGACGGTCGATCTCATCAGCGGGAAGGCCTAATCTTTGCAGATGCGGACTAAGTACTCGGTGGCTTTCGTTAAATGCCAGTGGCACCTTTAAAACACGCCCCGTTGGGTTTCCATCCGCTGTATGAACTGCATACACACGGTACTGCGCTCCGTGGTCGATAAATTGGTAGTGGTACACTGACCCCTTTATGATTGTGCTAGGCTTGCTCATTCTACCACCTATCCACGTAATCAATTTCAGCCACTTTAGCAGCGATGAAAGTACTAATCACATCACCAGCGGGTCGACAAGAGCTACAGACATGCTTCGAGCGCCAATGTTCCGTAAACGCTTTTTCAGTAAATGCATTGTCTAGTGTCTTAGTGTAGTACTCCTGCAACTCTTTTGGAATTTGTGGAAAGTCAATTTTTGTTGGATCAACTGAATGAAGCCAACGACGATCCTTTAGGATTGATCGCATATATTCACCATCACTCGAAAACTCCCCAAGATCAGCGAAGGTAAGGGTATTCTCTTTGTTCAGTCCTGTATCACCAAGCTTGAATACATAGTCAGAAACACCATAGCTCCATAGCTGGTACATTCCCTCCGCGTATTGATCAATAATTGCTTTCAAGCGAGCGATATCCCCTCGTTTCAATCGAGGGAGTTTAGCAAGATCTTGGAGTAACGACCCCACCATCATGAGATGATCCTGCGTGTAGGCAACTCGTCCAACACCCCACCCTTTATCATCTGTATCCGCAGGAAGCACTGCATCCGCGTCAAGAAGAATGGGGTTACCAAGAAGCGCAAGGAAGGGTTTTGGATCATACAGTGCGTGCGTAACCATTGCGGGGATACGGCCTTTTCCGCCAACAATCGTCTGAACACGGGTTTCGACAGAAGCCTGCTGCTCCTTCGTAAGTGGCATCATGTTATGCCGACGCTTTGCAACAACAACTGCAGTTTCTTGTTTAGTAAGGGGAAGTTTTAAAACTCTCCCATTATGAAGATTATATGCGTGAAACTGACTTCCGCTCCCAAGCTCCGGAAAAGGAATATACTGCGTGTCGTTTAGCTGAAGTTCATCTGGTAGCATTAGAATTTCCCCTTTATTACCGTAGCAACTGATGGCGTCGATGATCCCGTAGTAGTAAACCGTGATCGCTCAAGTTTCTCCTCGGGAGAGGGCTGCGCATCCGATAGTGTATACTGGCGGTCATTCATAAGGAGTTCGATATCCTCCGCTGGAATCTGCATGTCATCAATCACCATTTCAGAGAATCCACTCCTTAATGTATTTGGTAGGGTATGGCGATTGATCCAATATTTAACCGCCGCTTTATCGTTCCTCGTCATAAATTCCTTCACTTGAAGCACCGTCGATTGAAGTCGCTGTGTCCTATTGTATTTAAGAAGCCAATGCTTACGAAGGGTCTCTACAGTAAACGCCTTATCACACGCTGCAATATATTCTTCATGGAGTATGGTGGGCATAAACTGGTAATCAATCTTATGCGGCATTGTCGCATGGCGCCAACGACGTTCGGCTAGAATAGATTCTGCCTCTTTCAATTCTGTAATATGTTCAGCTAGATCAATCCATAGAAGTTCAATATCACCACGACTCGTCGTACGAATTCCAAAATTCTCCGGCTTAAATACAAACTCGAAGATACCAAACTCCCAAATAGCGATATTTAGTTGAACAACCTGGTCAATAACTCGCTTCAGCTGTCGAATCGTCGGCATATCAAGTGTTCTCGCATACGGATTATCAGCAAGTCGGAATTTTTGTAGATATTCATCAAGGGTTAACACATAGTCCTGAGTGAAGAGCGTCGGTAGTTGATACAGCCGTTCACTGGTTGGCGAGGCAACCGGCGTCTGAAGAATTCGAAGATTCCCGAGCGCCTCTCGTATTGTTTTATTTGTCCCCATAATTCCCTGCGTGAGCCGTGGTGTTTCATGGGTAAAGCCCATAACTTCGCGGGTACGTCTTTCAGCGAGATCCTCAAAGGCCTCACCATGTACTGTTGGATTGAGAAGCCGTAGGGGTTCAAGGATCGCTCGTTGCGTTTCGTCGTAATCGAGAGGGACTTTAATAACGCGACCGGTTGATTTACCGCTGTTTGTGAACACTGCGTACACACGGAACTGTGCCCCACTTCCAACGAAACCGTATTTGTAATACGTACCATCGAGGGTGTGAGCTATATCAGAGAGCTGTCGTACTACCATCTACAGCCTGTCTATATAGTCAATCTCTGCAACTTTTGTAGAGACAAAGGCCGCAATTGTCGTCGCCTCTTCCGTACAGCCGGCACAAATATGCTTACTGCGCCAGCGCTTTTCAAGCTCTGCCACCGTAAAGGCCCCCTCAAGTGTCTGCGTATAGAACGGCTCAAGCTTCGAAGGAAGCTTTGGGAAGTCCTTCTTCTGGTGATTTACGTTATCGAGCCACCACTTTTCAGCAACTGCCCGCTTAATGAAAGCGAGGTCCATTGTCCACTCACCGAGATCGATGAGAATCATATTTCCATCTTTATCAATACCGCTATCGCCAAGTTTAAAAATATAGTCCGAATATCCATAACACCAGGTCTCGTGGATATTGGCAACATACTGCTCGATATATCGCTTAAGACGCAGAACATCACCCGTCCCTAATCGACCAGTCTGCTCAAAGAATCGGAGCATCTCCGCCGCCGTGTCCACTTTATCCTGGGTATAGATAAAACGAGCAGAAGCCCACCGTTTTTCATGTGTGTCCTCAGGAAGATATCCGTCAGCATATTCAACTTTTGGATTTCCAAGAAGCTTCAAGAAGGGCTCGGGGTCTTCCAGACTATGGCTGACCATCGATGGAATACGAGCCTTGCTATTCATAAAGGTCTGGACACGCACATCAAGTGAAGCAATCTGATCGATCGTTCCGTGGATAATGTTACGACGACGACGTGCTACTTGATAGGTCTCGGCTTCAGTAAGTGGAATTTTAAGCACGCGATCATTATGCATATCAAATGCCTTAAACTGCGCACCATGTCCAAGTTCAGAGAAAGTAAAAGCTGTTGAAGTCATATCGGACGTTTCCGGAAAAAATCAGGATATACCACCACTATAGCATGACTGAAGCGTCGCTTGCTACTTATCTAATGGATTGTAAAGCCATATTTCTTAGCGAGCGGCTTAAGATCCGGCTCGCCGTATTCTTCTACCATCGACAGAAATAGTTTTTGTTTCTCGATGCCGTACCTTTTTTATATCGTTCGCATACCACTGCGTTGAATTAAATTGCGGCGGAGTTGTCTTAGAATGGAATTTATCAGCATACATAATAAGTCTTTCTTCCGGCGTCTTAGCAAAGAAATCTTCATGTGGGAGCGGCAACCCTTCTCGAATAATCTCTTGCCGGGAGAGACCCACTCCCGTGTGGTGAGACGCAATATGTCCGATTATTTCTGACATGTTTTCATCCTCAAGGAGTGCCTCGCCAAGAACACCATGACGAATATACCCTCCTTGTATCTCTCCATCTTTATAAAGTGTATATACACCTATATCATGGAGCAATGAACCCGCCCGAACAATCTCTCGGTCAAGCTTGAGGGTGTTACGCACCATGAGTTGCTGAGCGATCTCCCAGATTATCTGGCAGTGTGTATAGACAAGTTCAAAAGCTTCTCGTGTAGGCGCATATTTTTTATGGAGCGCCAAAATCTCATCGTCACTAGGTAGCTTTTGCATGCTTATCATCTGCGGTTGCAGTCACCGGAAGCGCTTCAATGACCTCACGGCCATCGTCGCTGCCTTGGAGCGTACAGGAGTAAAGTGTCAACTTTGGCTTCTCGGAGGGACCCTCGATGTAGACATCGGTTGGTTTAACCGAATATTTCTTTTCAACCTTATATTCGTAGCGCTTATTATCGTAGTCAACCGATAAAACATCACCATCTTTTAGCTTATCAATATTATAAAATGGTGATTTTACGGCCGTACCCTGAGGCGTAAAGCTCATAATAAAGCGGTGCGCACTTAGGACAAAATTACCGCCCTTTTCTGGATTACCATTTTGTGGCTGACGGTGCCACGCGCCTTTTTCAAGCGCAGCATCAGTTGTACCCTCAACAATGGCAACGTCGACATTAATCTGAGGAATAAACAAACGGTTCCCATGCGTACCTGGCTGGTCTTTCAGCTTCTTAGCCGTTTCATCCGGTGCACGGCCAGATAAGATGGGTACAGTTGGAGAGAGAATGGTAATAGCCATATACGCCCCAATACCGATAAGGCCAATGGAAACAAAGGTCATACCACCGCGAAGCCATTTTTGCTTTTTCGAAAGTGGTTTCTTAGTTTTTGAGGTCTTTTTTAGATCTAGTTTCTGCTCGTTCATCCCTGCAAAACTCCTCCATTTTGTGAAGCTGCTGCTCGAAGATATTGAGTAATAGCAGCGACACCCTTTTCGACGTTCTGTGTACGCAGACGAACGTCTTCCACATTACGGTTCATTTGAGCAATCTCGTCGGTGAGATGGACAAGTTCGTCAAGCTTGGGGTAGAGGTGCTCCATCTTCATGAAGAGCTCACGGATTTCATGTTGGGATTGATCGAGATCGTCAGTGCGCTTATCCATGCGCTCAACCTGATCACGCATGGAATGAAATTCATTTTTTATATCGCGTACTGCGTCGCCTACAACAGCGCGCACATCGTCTTTTGACAGGTCTGCCACCGCTACTCCTCTCTTCCCTCAAACGTCTGTTCTATATATCCTATTGTACCACTCGCCCAGTGCATTAGCGCTTTTGCATACGGACGATCTTTTGATTCAATCTGTTTTTTGGATATAAATTCAAACGCCTGCACCTCACTCTCTTGGAGCTGAATGTGTTGGAGTGTTTCTTTCTCAAGTTTCGTTGAAAAAATAAACTGATACGTCTCAGCCACCTCGCTCCTGCGATCAACAACAGCAACAAAATGAACATCCTCAGGAAGAATCGTAAGGCCGACTTCCTCGAGCGTCTCTCGTATCGCACATTCCTTTGGTGTTTCACCGGGATCGATAATGCCGCCGGGGAGTGTCCAATATGGCTTATAGTGAGACTTTACCGCAAGAACCTCACCGCTCGGTGATTCACAGAGCATAACTGCGCTCGCAAATCGCTTCGGCTGTCTATCCACCCATGCTGTTCGAGTTGGTGAGGCGAATTCACTCATTATTTTGCGTATTCAGTCGCGCGGGTTTCGCGGATAACGTTTACTTTAATGGTTCCAGGATACTGCATAGTGCTTTCGATTTTCGTCGCGATGTCACGTGCAAGTTTAATTGCCGTCAGGTCATCGACAACATTTGGCCGCACAATAACGCGAATTTCACGCCCTGCGCTGATCGCGTACGCCTTATCAATACCCTTAAAGCTCGTCGCGATGTTTTCAAGGTCACGCATCCGTTCAACGAAGTTTTCTGCGCTAATGTTACGTGCACCGGGACGCGCCGCAGAGAGTGCATCACAGACACGTACTATTAGTGCTTCTGGCGTTGTTGCCTCAATATCGTCATGGTGCGCTTCAATCGCATGGACGATACGTTCATCCATGCCGTACTTCCTGGCCAGTTCAGCACCGATATGGTGGTGTTTACCCTCAACTTTATGGGTAACAGCCTTGCCTACATCATGAAGGAGGGTTGCAATCTTTGTAATTCGAACATCCGCACCAATTTCTTCCGCAATTAGTCCTGCCATGTGCGCCATCTCCGTACTATGCATCAGGACGTTTTGTCCGTAGCTCGTACGAAACTTCAGTTCTCCAAGAAGGCGAAGCATTTCTTTTGGAATTCCCGCAACTCCAACCTCACGAGCCGCATCTTCCCCCGCACGCATAATGTCTTTATCGATTTGTTTCTGCGCTTTTGCAACGACTTCTTCAATGCGGCCTGGATGGATACGTCCATCCTTCATGAGCATTTCAAGACTGATCCTCGCCACTTGACGGCGAACAGGGTCAAAGCTTGAAAGCACGATCATACCAGGGGTATCGTCGACAAGGATATCGACTCCCGTCGCACGCTGGAGTGACTGGATATTACGGCCTTCTTTACCAATAATACGACCCTTCATCTCATCATCGGTGAGCTTTATGGCGGTGACGGTACGCTCCGCAGTAACCTCACTACTCATTCGCTCCATGGCAGTGACGAGAATGGTTTGCGCACGTTCTTCTGCATCTTCCATAGCTTCGTTTTGCAGCTTTGCCACAAGCCCAATAAGATCGTGTTTAATATCCTTCTCGGTCATGTCCATGAGCTTCTTCGCCGCATCCTCTTTCTTGAGTCCAGCAATCTTTTCAAGCTTCTCTTGTTGGCGGCCGCGAATCTCACGAACTTCACCTTTTAGTGACTCAACTTCGTCTTCCTGGCGACGGAGTTTCTCCGTACGCTTGTCGAGTTCATCGAGCTTACCATCAAGCGCAGTCTCACGGTCAACAAGCCGCTTCTCAATCTTCTGGAGTTCTTTACGGCGCTCATTCTCAAGCTGCAGTGCTTCATCTTTTGCCTTTAGGACAATGTCACTCGCCTTGGTTTTTGCATTCGCAATCGCTTTATCGGCCTGGTTCTTACCAAGTGCTGTTTGCCGCTTCTCGTACGCAAACATTCCGCCCACTCCAAAAAGAGCCCCAACAACGGCGGCGATAAGCATCTCTATCATAGTGTTCCTTCCTCCAAAGGATAGTCCTTTGTTGTCAATATCGGTTACCCAGCAAAAATTCAGGACTAAACTGGAAATTCAAAAAGTTTCATGCAGCCCACTTGGGCTTATGGTTATTGTAGCGCTTTTTACCAAAGTGCCGCAAGCTATTTGCGTGGTTTTGTGATATGTGCGTCACCGCCATAGAACGGAAGCACGATCTTTTCATTTTCACCCCCGGAAAGCTTCTGTAGAACTTCGTCTTTCCAGGTTTCACCCATGCCACCAACGATTGGGATGTGGCTTGCATCGGCCATAGTATTAAGAACTGTGAGCCCAATACGAAGGCCAGTAAAACTTCCAGGGCCTCGAAATGCCCCAATGCCTTCTATATCCGCGAATGTCTTACCGTGTACCGCGAGCTGATCCCTAAGATAGGAGAGGAGCTGTTTGGCAAGCGTACGGTCTGCCTGCCACTCGCTCTCAAACCGCTGTTCACCGTCAATAAGGACGAGTTTACAGGTTGGTGTGGAAGTATCAAGAAGAAGGATCATGCGAGCTCCTTTATAAGCCGCTCACTCACTTCACCGCCCGCCTTCAACTCAACGGTCCGTGCATGTTCGTCGTTCGCATCCCCTGTAATTGTAATAGTGAGACGGTCTTCAGGAAGTACTCCTGTAATAATCTCAGCCCACTCAATAATCGTTACGGTCTTCCCTTCGTGAAGCGTTTCATGCAGTTCATCTGCCATAATGCCGGCATCATGGAGACGGTAGAAGTCATAGTGTGCCAAACGGATAGCTTCTGGCGCGTCATATACTCGACTAATCGTAAAGCTAGGGCTCTGAACATCCTCATCGATCTTCATGCCGCTCGCAATACCTTTTGTAAGGGTCGTTTTACCTGCACCAACATCACCAACAAGTTCAATAACCTCACCACCCCGGAGAAGACTACCGAGCCTTTGACCAAGCTGCTTCATGGCAGCCTCACCACTAATAGAGATATGCATATATTCTAATAATATACCAGCTGCTATACTGAGAGCAAAGGTTAAGAAGGAAAATATATGGCAGAAATTAAATCATTTATCGCAGACGCACGAAGCAAAGGCCTCAGCGATGAGGAAATTCGTAGTGCGCTCATCGCACAGGATTGGGACCCTGCAGTCGTAAACGCAGAACTTGTAGGCATTTCAGTACCAAAACCAAGTAGTGCCACACAGCCATCCGCACGTACGCAGGCTGTCGCGACAGATCACCACCCATCACTCAGCCCGCTCATGGCAGCAATTCACCATATCCTTCTTTGGTTCTTCATCGGGTCTTCGACCGTCACCATCGCCGGCACAGTGTCGTCACTCTTTGGCACAAATGTCTCTTCAGAAGCACTCGCCGCAATGATTGCTGTTACGGTCGTTACTTTTGTTCCTTATGCTATTCTCTTCCTCCTCTATCTCCTTCGCATGCGTAAGACACCTGACCTTATCCCTGGAAAAGTCTGGTCTATTATCACTATCTGCCTTCATAGTATCGGAGCGATGATCGCTGCGATCACGTTGATCATTAATTTAATTACCGTTCATGAAATGACCGTAACGGTAAGCGCCGCTCTGATCCTCGTACTCGATGCGCTTGTTATTAAGGTCTATGCTTTTGCTGCCTTTGGCATGAAGTTCAAACACTATCGTCGTTTTGTTACAATCGCATACCTTCCTGTACTCATCGTCTTCTTTGGTGTACTACTTAGCATGTCGATCTTTAAGCTTGGTCCAGCGCAGCACGACAAGCAGCTTCGTCAGTCACTTGAAACGTCAGTCCATAAGATCGCTGATTACACGCAGAAGAATAAGAAACTTCCAGCTGCAGGAAGCGACGTATCGCTCGAATCTGGCGTACGCTACGAGCGACTGAGCGACAAGACCTATAAAGTATGTGGTACATTCCAATCAACAAACGAGAAGAACACATCCGACTTCTACTATTCGGAACCTGCAGACCAGGGAACAGATGCCTACGTGAGCGATAGCGATTTTGATAACGCAGCAACTGGTGAAAAATGTTTCGAGTTTACATCCGCGGCACTTTCTGAGACACATCCTGTTTCGCCGCTCGTCGATTAAACTAGGATGTTGCACAAAAAATGTGCAACATCCTAGCACCTTTGGTCGTAATATCTTATACTAGAGCGTAAGCATTATGCGAATTTCTGATGTAACGATCGAAGAGTTGCTGCAAAAAAGCGGCGTCGCAACACCCGAGCAAATCGAGGTGCTAAAGCAAGAAGCCGCTCGTTCGAGGCGGCCGCTTCAAGATCTTGTTATCCAGAACGAACTTATTACCGAAAAAGATCTCGCTAAGGCATTTGCAGCGTACGCCGAGATTCCATTTGTTGAAATCAATCCCAACGATATTCCTGGTGATGTTCTTAACAAAATCCCTGAGCGTATTGCCCGGCAATACAACGCTGTTCTCTTCAAGATTGATGAAGATGGTACCATGCACCTCGCCATGGATGACCCTGATGATGTCCAGGCAGTTAACTTCATCCAAAAAGAAATTGGTACAAATACTAAAATCTATCTCGCGACACGGGATAACATTCTCTCCTGCCTTGAGAATTACCGCGGCGATGTTAATAAAGAGCTCAATCAGGTAATCGACGTCCAGCGAGAGGATACAGGCGAGAGTCAGAAGATTTCTGAAACAGACATTTCAGAAGACTCTCCAATCGCCCAGACCGTTAACTTGCTTCTTGAATATGCCATTCGCTCCAGCGCCAGTGATGTCCATATTGAACCCCGCGAAGATTATGTGCAGGTTCGCTACCGTATCGATGGCGTCCTCCAGGAAGTGAACCGTCTCCCCAAGAACGTTCTTGGCGCACTCGTAAGCCGCGTAAAGATTCTCGCCAATCTAAAAATCGATGAACGACGCGTACCACAGGATGGTCGCTTTAAGATCAAGGTTGCTGGGAAACAGTACGCACTTCGTGTAAGCACACTTCCTGTTACCGATGGTGAGAAGATTGTTATGCGTATTCTCGACGAGTCCAACCAAGCCGTAACACTCCGTGAGCTTGGCTATTGGGGGCAATCTCTTGCGACAATCTCTTCAGCTATGACTGAGCCGAACGGCATGATCCTTATCACCGGACCAACCGGTTCCGGTAAGTCTACCAGCCTCTTTAGTATCCTCACCACCCTCAATACACCAGATGTTAACATCTCCACGATCGAGGACCCGGTTGAATATAAGATTCCCGGCGTTAACCAGACACAAACCAACGCCAAGGCCGGAATGACATTCTCTTCCGGACTTCGTGCATTGCTCCGTCAAGATCCAAACATTATCATGGTCGGGGAGATCCGTGACGGTGAAACTGCCGACCTGGCTGTTCAGGCCGCGCTGACAGGACACCTCGTATTTAGTACGCTTCACACCAATAACGCGGCAACCTCGCTGCCACGTCTACTTGATATGAACATCGAGCCCTTCCTCATCGCAAGTACTGTTAAGGCTGTCGTAGGTCAGCGACTCGTGCGCAGGCTCTGTATCCACTGCCGTCAGAAATACACGCCAGATGAGGATGAAGTTACCGCTATCACGCGTCTCTTCCGCCTAAAGGAGGGTGAAGGGTTTAACAGTATTCACGCACTCGAAGAGCAAGCCCGCGATCAGGATATCGGTCCCGGCACACCACTTGGCACCGACGAAAAGACTATTACGACGCTATGGCGTGCATCTCCAGAGGGGTGCGACGAGTGTAGCCATACAGGATATAAGGGTCGAATTGGTATCTACGAGGTACTGGGTAATAGCCTTCCTGTCCAAAAGCTCATTATGGCCAACGCGACCAGTAACCAGATTCAAGACCAAGCAATTAAGGAAGGTATGGTAACCATGCTTATCGACGGACTGCTCAAGGCAATCCGCGGCAACACTACTATCGAAGAAGTCCTCCGAGTCACAAAGGAATAGTCCATGCCACAATTTGAATATCTCGCTACAAATAAGCAAAACCAACCTATTAGTGGAGCCATTGAAGCCGCCGATAGGCAGGCCGTCCTTAGTGCACTCGAAAAACAAGGACTTCGCCCTGTTAGCGTGAAAGAAAAAGCAGCCAGTCGCTTCTCATTCGGTGGCTCTATTGGCGGTAAGAAAGTAAAAGCAGATCATCTTGTTATGTTCACCCGTCAGCTCAGTGCTATGGTTGGTGCGGGTGTGCCACTGCTTCGTTCACTTAACTCGCTCCAAAAACACACCGAGAGTGCTGGTCTCAAAGTAATCCTTGCGGATGTTATTAAGGACGTCGAAGGAGGTTCCCCGCTCGCCGACTCGCTCGCTAAACACCCGGAAACGTTTAGTGATGTCTACGTGAACATGGTTCGTGCCGGTGAGGCCGCTGGTATTCTCGACGAGATCTTAAAGCGTCTCGCATTGCAGCAGGAGAAAAACGCCACGATTCGAAAGAAAGTAAAAAGTGCCATGGCGTATCCAACCGTGCTGGTGGTTATTACCGTGCTCGCCTTCTTCGGCCTCATGATCTTCGTCATTCCTCAGATTGGCAAGATTCTAAAGGATCTTGGCGGACCTGACGCGCAGCTGCCTCTTATTACCCAGGTCATGCTTGGTATTAGTAATTTCCTTATTACGTATTGGTATATCATTATCCCACTCCTGGTTGGTGGGGTGATTTTCGTTAACCGTTATCTTAAAACACCGACAGGTAAGTCACAGTTCCATCACCTGGTTCTAAAGATTCCTGGGATTAAAACGATTATTACAAAAGTAGTGATCGCCCGTTTCGCACGTACTTTTTCGGCACTCATGGGTGCTGGCGTTGCCGTACTTGAATCGCTTGAAGTTACTGCACATGCGGTTGGTAATGTTGTATATGAGAAGGCACTTCTTGATGCCAGCGAAGCAGTTAAAAATGGTGATCAGCTTTCTCATGTTATTGAAAACAACCCCCTTTTTCCTTCGATCGTTGCGCAGATGCTCTCCGTTGGTGAGGAGACGGGACAAACTGATAAGGTGCTCGTAAAAGTAGCCGATTTTTACGAAGAAGAAGTTGACGTCGCAATTGACGGCCTAAGCTCTATTATCGAACCAGTCATGATTGTTCTTATGGGAAGCATGGTAGGACTTATCGCTGCCAGTGTAATGGTCCCAATTGCAAACCTCTCACAGAGTATCAAGGGGTAGTTCGCCGAATGACGCTTGTGGTATACTAGAAGCAAATATAGGCGTGGGCATTAATGGCAAAACTATTCTATAAAGACAAGCCAATCATCGGTCTTGATATCAGCCAGACAGGCGTCAAGGTCATGGCGATTGATCCCAAGAAATGGGTAGTTCTTGGCTATGGTTCTGTCGACCTTGATCCAGCCAAGATGCAGACATCTCTTGAAGGCGAAGATAGCTACCTCGCTGATGGCATTCAGTCACTTCTTAAAGACAAATTGGTTGGCTCGCTACATAGCGACCATACTGTTATTAGTGTGCCAACAAACCGTACTTTTTCCCGAACTTTCACTATCCCTCCAAAAGCTGAGGCAACCTTAGCAGACGCCGTTGAGATTGAGGTTGATCAGTATATTCCAATCCCCATGAGCTCACTCTACGTCGACTACGAGATTATTGAACGCTCAAAAGACTCTCTCACAGTCATTATGTCCGCCGTTCCCCGTAAGCTTGTCGATAGCTGCATGAATGCTGCCATTGCTTCAGGCCTTCGCCCCATTATGATTGAACCTGGTATTAACTCAGTTGCCCGCGTACTCGAAGCAACCGAAGAGGGACATCTCACAACCCTCATTGTTGATATTGGACCAGCAAGTACCGATATAGCCGTCCTCGCCGGTGGTGCTATCCGCGTTAGCGGTGGCCTGACTGTCGGCGGCAACACCTTTACACTCGATATCGCCAAGAAGCTCGGTGTTCCTCTCGAGAACGCACACCAGCTTAAGGTACTTAACGGTCTTAGCGCCGGTCCGCGTCAGGCCAAGATTACAGCCGCTCTCCAACCAAGTATCCAGCGAATCGTGACTGAAATTCGTAAAGTAATTCGCTACTATAATGAACGACTCAGTGACGACCGTAAGCTGGAGCAAGTGCTCGTCGTTGGCGCAGGAAGTAATGTTCCGGGGATTGGTGACTACTTTACAAACGAACTCGTCATGCCAGCACGCGTGGCAAGCCCTTGGCAGCGACTTGATTTTGGTAAACTCCCCCAGCCCGCAAAGCAGTTTCGTCCTCGCTACATCACGGCAGCAGGCCTTGCAAGCGTAGACTACGAGGAGATCTGGAAATGATAAATCTGCTTCCTCATGAAGATAAGCGGCAGATTCGTGCCGCACGGTCTAATACGCTCCTCCTTCGATATAACTTCCTTATTCTTGGCGTCGCTCTTATCGCCGCAGTCTCAATTGGTGGTGTCTACTTTTACTTGAATAACAGCAAGGTCGCATCCGAGGCAACGATCGCAAGAAACAAAGAGCGAGCGAGCGGCTTCAACGATACTGCTAACGAAGCATCGACCTTCCGCGCTAATCTTGCAACCGCAAAACAGATCATGGACCGGGAGGTCGTCTACACTAAAGTTGTACTCAAACTGGCAAAGTCGCTTCCTTCCGGTACTGTACTGCAATCGCTGAGTCTTGATGCATCAACCTTTGGCACACCAACCGTCCTTATTGCAAAAACGAAGACTGCTAATGATGCGATTGCGCTTAAAGATGCCTTGCAAAAATCAGATATCTTTACTGATGTCCACTTCGACAGTCTCGTTGCGCAGGATAATGGCCCGTACTTCTTTACCGCCAACTTCAATGTAACGTTTAAGAAGGATGCAGCGAAATGAAATCAACGCCAATGACTGCGACTAAACTTCGTCTTATCCTCTCTTCGACACTCATTCTCATTGCAGTTGCAACTGCTGGTGCGTTTATTTATTTCTACGGCCCACTTCAAAGTTTTGCTGTTGAAGCAAACCACGCCTCTGTCGACGCTGCAGCGAGCGAAAATAACCTTGCAACGCTCCAAAAAGTGAAGGAATTCCTCGCTAAGAATTCGAGTGTAGTAGAACGCGCGCAGGAAATCGTCGCCGACAGTAAAAGCTACCAGTACCAGGATCAGATTATCACCGACCTTAATAAGTTTGCCAGCGCCAGCGGACTTAGTATTACGAATGTCGACTTTGCAGGTGCAAATCCCGTCGCACCCTCTACTTCGACCGGTTCGCAGCAGCAGACACAGGCAGCACAACCCGCTGCAAGTAGCCTCCGCTCTACCTCAGCAACCATCACACTTAAAACGCCTGTCGACTACAACGCCTACCTGAACTTCGTCCACGCTATTGAACAGAACCTTACAAAGATGCAGATTTCCAAGCTCAGTCTTTCGCATGACGAAGCGGCCGGTGGCAATGCTATTATTAGTGAAGCATTAAAGATTGAGGTATACATAAAGTAGGCATCATGAAAAACAGCAATCTTTCTCTTAATTCAATCAAGCATTCGGTTGTATATACACTCCATCGTTTTCATGTCATCTTATTCGTGATTATTGTTATTGGTGGACTTGCTGCTGTCGTCTTTGCGCTTAATACTATTCTCGTCGTCTCAAGCACTCCAGATGGCTATGCGTCTTCAAGTAATAACGATACCTTTGATTCGCAGACCATCGACCGCATCAAGACGCTTCGCCAGCCAGGTGAAGGAGGTCAACCACTTGACCTAAGTGGCAGATCTAATCCATTTGTTGAGTAGTCGGTATAAAACGTTTATACTAAAAACATGTTAATAAACGGATCCCGCCTGATAGACGCGCCCGTCATGGGACTGCAGACAGGTACAGAACTTGCCCGCACTAGCCTTGCCGTTATTGATCCCCGCACTCTTGAAATTGTTGCGTATGAGATTACCGGCCCCCTTCTTGATATGCATCCATCCCTTCTCCGTATCGCGGATGTCCGAGAATTCAGTGACATTGGACTTATCGTCGATAGCAGTGATGAGTTCGTTTCACCGGATGACATTATTAAGCTCGGCGAAGTATATCGCCTTCACTTCGACCCAATCGGCATGAAGGTCGTCGACGAAAAACGACATAAGCTTGGAAAAGTGACTGGATATACAATCGATACGACTGGGTTTGTTGTTCAACAACTTAACGTCAAGCGGCCATTATTCTACACTCTGGGAGATCCTGAGCTTCTTATCCACCGCACCCAGATTACTGCGATTAATGATACCGAGATCGTCGTTCATTCACGCGCCAAGCTTCCCGAACCTGTTATGCAGTCGGTTCGTGGTGCGTACCAGAATCCATTTCGTAAATCAGCGCAAGCTGAGCACATCGACTCACGCCACGACTAATCGTCGGCCGCGAGTGCCTGTTTAATATCGTCGTACCCAAACCCCTGACGAGCGAGGTATTGCATGAATTTCTGCTCATCCGGATAACGAGCTCTTTTCTTGGCGATGATCTTCTGAAGCTCCGAAGCGTCATCTCGGTCACTCTCAGAGAGAAGTCGCCCGATAATGCCCCCTTCCACACCCTTAGCACGTAATTCGGCCTGCAGCTTCCGTTGACTCGCTCCTTTTGCAAGGTTACGATTCTCGATCCAATACCGAGCAAACTTCTCATCGTCGATATACCCTTTCTCGACGAGACGGTCAAAAACTCGGGATGTAATAGCTGGACTTACCCCTTTCTTTACGCCACCTGTTTTTGTCCTGGTATCGCGCGTTTTTCGGTAGAGATAGTCTCGCACCTCTTTACCTGAGTGTGGGCGCATGAGGCAGTATTCAAGTGCACGGGCATACACTTTTCCAAACTGGCTTTCCGTCTCAAGCGCAATCAGTTCTTCCTCGGTATACTCTTTTCCAATCTTTATTCCCAATTCAGCATACTGAAAAAGATCAAGACTAAAACGGTACACACCATCCACCATAACGTTGATGCGGTTCTTGTCTTTTTGCTGAGCGGAAATTCCAGTTATCTTCATTTCGAGATAGAAAAGAGTCGCCGTAGGCCAGCGACTCTTCTTCCTTTCAAGAACTAGGCGTCCTGTTCTGCAACCTTAGCGCGAACTTTTTCATCGATCTCTTTTAGAACATCTGGATGTTCCTTAAGGTAGGTCTTCGATGCTTCGCGGCCTTGGCCAATCTTCGCGTCGTTGTAATCAAACCATGCGCCCGACTTCCCTACAACCCCATGTTGAACGGCGAGGTCAAGGACGTCACCGGTAGTGCTAATTCCTTCGTTGTACATGATGTCGAATTCAGCAACACGGAACGGAGGGGCAATCTTGTTCTTTACAACCTTCACTTTCGTGCGGTTACCAACAATATCTTCACCGACTTTAATCTGGCCAGTACGGCGAATATCCATACGAAGGGATGCATAGAATTTTAGCGCGTTACCACCAGTTGTGGTTTCTGGATTACCAAACATAACGCCGATTTTCATACGGATCTGGTTAATGAAGATGACGGTTGTCTTACTCTTGTTGATGATACCCGTAAGCTTACGAAGTGCCTGGCTCATAAGGCGAGCCTGGAGTCCCATGTGGCTATCTCCCATGTCACCGTCGATTTCAGCCTGCGGCACAAGTGCAGCCACACTGTCGACAATAACGAGGTCGACTGCGTTTGAGCGCACGAGCGTTTCAGCGATCTCAAGTGCTTGCTCACCGTTATCTGGCTGCGAAACAAGAAGGTTGTCGGTATCAACACCAAGACGACGTGCATACGCTGGATCAAGGGCGTGCTCAGCATCGATGAATGCAGCCGTCCCACCCGCTTTTTGCACTTCGGCGATTGCGTGAAGTGTTAAGGTTGTCTTACCTGAACTCTCAGGACCATAGATCTCGATGATACGACCCTTAGGGTAACCACCACCGAGCGCTAGATCAAGACTGAGCGCTCCACTTGGAATAAGTTCCACATCCACCTTATGCGCATCACCAAGTTTCATAATCGAACCATCACCGAACTGCTTCGTGATTTGGTCCATAGCAAGTCCAAGTGCTTTTAATTTACCCTCGTTCGTTGAGGATTTCTCTGCCATCTCTGGTTTTTCAGCTTTTTTAGCCACGTTTAATCCCTCTCTCTTTAACTCCTCTTATTATACGTCAAACCACACACTATTTGCTATAATGATAGTAATGAAACGATCTCAATCTGGATTCACCGTCATCGAAATTATCCTCGTCGTCCTATTTCTTGCGACTGCAGCAACCGTCCTCTTCATTCAACGAAGTAACCTCGCTGCAGCTGAACGCGACACGCAGCGTAAAACTGCTATTAATGCAATGTACTACGACCTCCAGGAGGTATTCTTTGCCAAGAATGGCTACTACCCTGCTACTATCGACGAGAAGAATCTTACCGCCATGGATCCAGCACTATTTAAAGATCCTAATGGCGTAAAGATTGGCGACGAAGCAAGTGAATATCGCTATGAAACGACCGGTTGCGACAATGACAAATGTAAAGGCTTTACACTTCGGGCTAATCTTGAAAAAGAAGACGATTTCGTTAAATCAAGTAGCGATAAGTAGAACTTTTACCTTGAACTTAAATAAAAGCCCCAATTCGGGGCTTTTATTATCTATTACGTATTCAACAAGAATTTAGCTCTTGCCTCGTCCCTTAAATAGGCGCATTACCCAGATTGCAATCACTGCACCGAGGAGTGCAACTAAGAAGCTCCAGATATTAAAGCCGGTGATTCCCGAGCCGCCGAACATTTCGACGATGAAACCACCAATTAATGCACCAATAATACCGACAATGATATTACCAAGAAGTCCCTGCTCCTTATTGTTCCCCATGATCATAGAGGCAACCCAACCTGCCAGTCCACCTAATATGATCCATCCAATGAGTCCCATAGTACCTCCTACTACAAGTTTAATTGTATTTTCAGTATACAGCACATACCGCTTACGACTCAATATCTAAAAAACAGAGGTCGTACCTCTGTTTTTATTTAGATAGTCCATCTAGTCGTTAAGGACAGGGCGCCCATTTTTGAAGGCTTCAACCGCATCGTTAAGGACGGCGATCTGGCGCTTAGGATCAGCAACGTAGTTGAACCGATACGTCGTCTCATCTCCTTCAGTACTAAGACGAATTGATCCATAGTTAAACATAGTCTGTAAGATACCCTGCTGACGGAAGCTTGCATCCTCAATATTCTGAAGACTCACCGTCTGCTCGTGGCGAGCAAAGAGACTTACTTGAATCTCTTGGATTACACTCTCATTAGTGAGGAAAAATTTATTATTTTGATATACCCATACATGGATGTAACAGAGCACTCCAATAAGAAGGATAACGAGAAGGCCACCGAAGAATAGTGGAGGACCAATTGTTGTTATATCGATCATACCAGGAGTTGCAATAGAGTCGAGAATCGGCTGAAGATTGGCAAGGAGGGCAATGATGAGTGCGATAACGAGTATTCCAAGGCCAATGGGCGCGAAGAGTCCAATTGGGTGGCGCTGCACCATGTTGATGACAAACTCTGCAGGGCTGAGGTTTAGATTCGGAAATGCTTTAACCGACTCCTCATGTCGCCGCTTGGTGTCTTCCGAGAGAGGAATCTCTGCAGGCTCAGGTGCACGGCTAATATGGACATATTGCGGTGGTGCTTGCTGCTCCTGTTGACCACTTGCGGGAGGTGCGTAGTAAAGTGGCCGACCCTGAGTATCATAGGCCGCAGGCTGTGGCGGAGTTGGAGTCGTTTGAGGCTGCTGGTCTTGCGGCGTTTCGTTCATACCTAACAGTATACCAAAGTAACCCTTTACAGGCTACCGGAACCATTTGCCTACTATTCCGCTGTCGGACGGTCTTTACCGAGGTGCTTATATGCCTTTGGCGTCACACGACGCCCTCTTGGAGTACGTTCGATAAAACCAAGTTGGAGTAGGTATGGTTCGTAGAAATCTTCGATCGTTGTCGCCTCATCTCCCGTAAGTGCAGCAATCGTATTAAGGCCTACCGGATTATCTCCGTAGTTCTCAATCATGCTGATGAGGAGGTGGCGGTCAGCAGGATCCAGTCCAAGCTCATCCACTTCCATCATTTCAAGTGCACGGTTTGTTGTAGGAACATCGATAATACCATCACCATTTACATCGGCGTAGTCGCGAACACGCTTCAAGAGACGGTTGGCAATACGTGGAGTGAGTCGTGCTCGAGTAGATAACAACTCGGATGATTCAGGGTGAATCTTGCTCTCTAGAATGTTGGCAGCGCGTGTAATAATTTGCGCGATCTCATCTGGTGTATAGAATTCAAGCCGATGAATATGACCAAATCGATCTCGAAGCGGTGCCGCAAGTGCGCCAGTACGAGTTGTAGCTCCGATGACCGTAAACTTTGGAAGATCCAAACGAACACTTCGGGCCGCCGGCCCTTTTCCGATCACGATATCGAGCTTGAAGTCTTCCATAGCGCTATAGAGCACCTCTTCAACCGTACGGCTTAGACGGTGGATTTCATCAATAAAGAGGACATCCCCATCTGCGAGGTTAGTAAGAATACTCGCCAGGTCCCCCGCACGTTCAATCGCAGGTCCCGCTGTAACACGAAGACCGGCACCCATTTCATTAGCGATAACTGCGGCCATGGTCGTTTTGCCGAGACCTGGAGGGCCGTAAAGGAGCACGTGGTCGATAGGCTCACCACGCTTTTTTGCTGCATCGATTGCAAGCCCAAGATTTTTCTTGAGACGCTCTTGACCTATATATTCAGAGAAACGCTGCGGGCGCAGTGTTATTTCTATTTGCTGTTCGTCCACATCATCGTCGTGCGAACTGGTATCTATGATGCGTTGGACTGCCATTTAACTTTATTATAACAGATAGGAGATGTCTGGATGATGCATGCTTACTCAGTTTTCTTTGAAATCTCTTCGCTTACAAGATCGCGAAGAACAGCGGCTTTAGTTTTTCCAGTTTTGAGTGAAGCCCATCTCAGGTAGTTGTATATCTTGCGGTCAATAAAGAAGTTGAAACGCATATCCTTGACCTTCACATCATTATCCTTCAGAAACCTCTCTACAGTAGTTTCAACATCCTCTGGTGTATATTTTGCATATTCGACACCAGCTTCAATTCCACTCGCGAAGAACGATTTCTCTACCCCTTCACGATTCAATACCAGTATAGGTTTTTTCATACTTACAGCAAGCGCAACCTGATAGCCGACACTAAAGCTCGGGGTGCTAGTCTCTGCTATCACAACGTCTGCTCTATTAATCGCCTCGACGCTATCTTGGTAAAGAACAGACCAATCAGTCTCCTTAAAGTCCTTCCCACCTTTTTGAGAATTATAGCTCTCGTCAACCCAGTCATCGGCTAGTTCATAACCACTTTTGCGAATGACCTTAACCAACGTACGTAAGTGCTCGATGTGCTTCGTTATTTCATACCTAGACCCAACAAGGTGTACCAGCATTTTAGGTTCCTTTCGCTTAGCTTTTCTCTAGGATAACACATTTTCACTCTGTAAAGTGCATTTTCGTCGATATTATTGTATAATAATCGCAGTCCATTTAGAATGTTACACATAATATGTGTATGTACGTATCTACTAAACACAGTTCAAACAATACTAATTATGACCTATTTACACTACGGATACAAAGATTCATTAGCAAAAGCTTACAATCTCTCTAGCAGAGAAGCTTCTCGCCCACTATTAGAAGTGATTCACGAGATCGAGAAATTTAGAGATATTGACCGTGTTCTAGACCTCGGATGTGGAGATGGAATCCTAGAATCACACACATCCGAGAGTCGCGAATTTGCATTTGACTCGGTCGATGCCGATCCTGATGCCATCGCAAAAATACACGACGTCATACAACCACAGGATACCGCGACAGTCATAGACATCACAAATCTACCTTCTGCAATACTTAGGCCTAGCTACTCTGCAGTAGTATCGTGGCGAGTATTGCATGGGATAGAGCCTATACACTATGATAAAATCTTTCACGAAATACAAAAAATAATCCAAAAAAATGGGGTCTTTTTTATCGCCGTAGCGAGCACTAATGACTGGAAAATGAAAGCACTTCGTTCAGTTAATACGGAAGGTATGAATGACTGCGCTGATATTATGTTTACCCAATATGGCATTCCACGGACTGCTCCCTTTAATGTACATTTTTTTAGTGAAACGGAGCTCGTTCAACTGGGTGCCCGAAATGGATTTAGCTGTAAGAAGGTTGAGTCATTCACAGAGCCATCAGGCTATGCGCACCTTAAAAATAAAGAAAATTCATATTTTTTTGCCAAGTTTATCCGCCAATAACTTCGCAATATACACGTTTCCGTATTGAGATTAAAAGGTATAAAGTTATATTTTCCTGATTTAGAGATCCTTTTTTAAAAAGAAAAAGAGCTACAATTGTCTACATAAAATAGAGCAAAATCTTGAGTGGAAAACACAATAGACACCCCTCCTTTGATTGCAAAAAACACCATGTCATTATAGAATAATCCCATATGATTGTTCACTTTATTGCTACCTCAAAAAACCTCGACGAGGATCTTCCCTTTCTAAAGAAAATCATTGAAACAATCCACGACAACGGAGGCGTTTTGGCGCGTGATTGGCTCGGAGTTGTAGTCAATAATGGAGGCAACAAGGCATCTTA
Source organism: Saccharimonadales bacterium (SeqCode) (assembly GCA_035247945.1). GTDB lineage: Bacteria > Patescibacteriota > Saccharimonadia > Saccharimonadales > Saccharimonadaceae > DATFHX01. The sequence goes on from DATFHX010000004.1 coordinate 25,201, forward strand.
CAGAGAAAATGACGATAAAGTCGATTGGAATGACGTATTTAATGAAAATATGGCTGCGTTTAACCGATCAGATCTCGTTATAATGGATGCAACTCGATATAGTTATCAACAAGGCTTCTTTACAGCACTCGCAATTTCTCACAAAAAACCTATCCTCGTTGTAACTCGCGCAAGTGAAAGACATCCTATCTTTGGAACTAAAGATAAGAATCTAACAATCAAACACTACGACACAGAAAAAGAAGTTGAAAAAATAGTCGATAAATTCATCAAATCAAATATCGTTTCTAGCAAGGACTTGCGGTTCAACTTCCTAATTGACCGTCAGATTTACAGCTATCTTCGTCAAACCTCATACGAAACAGGTAAAAATAAGTCAGAAATCATTCGTGAACTTCTAGAGCAAGAGATCGACCGAAAGGATTAGCGTGAAGATCCATCTCGTTGGCAGCGTTCGTACTGAGGAGGACGAAAAATACCTCAAATCTATAATTGAAATCATCTATGATTTTGATGCTACCTTAGCTTTGAACTGGATTGACCCGGCTGTAATGCGGCTAAAGAATAGTGGTATATCTGAGGATTGGCCTGGCTATGTAAAGCATAACCTTGAAGCTATTAAGAATGCAGATGTGGTTATTGCCGACATTTCAAATTACGGTTTTAGTCAAGGTTTCCAGGTTGCAGCCGCGATAGAATACAACAAACCTGTATTGATCATTTCGCGAAATCGAATCGAGTATACATATATCACAGGCTTTCAGAGTCATCTGTTGACCATGTCCGAGTATGTTGCCATGGAAGACCTACCAAAAGTCGTCGAACCCTTCATTAAAAAGAACGTAGTCCACACTAAAGACTTACGATTTAATATGTTTCTAACACGGAAAATCGTAAGATATCTTGATGAGCGATCCGAGGAAACGGGTGTAAATCGTTCCGAGATTGTACGAGACCTCATTCGTAAAGCAAGTGAAAGGCAGAAAAAATAAATGGATTCATCTCCTTTAGTTCATTTTATTGCCAGTGGCAATGATCTCGATAATGATTTGCCATACCTACAGGCGATAATAGATGAAATACATAATAGTAATGCGCTCATTGCTCATGATTGGCTCGGAGCTGCGATAGCACGCAAGAAAAAAACACCCGACATAGAGAAGGTTGATTGGAGCCATATTGTAGAACAGAATCTCGATGCCGTTCGTCGTTCAGACATAGTTATTGCCGAGATTACTTTCTCTGATTTCAATCAAGGAATGCATACTTTTATAGCATCCCGCTATCATAAACCAACACTCATTCTAAGTCGTGATGACGTTAAGGGGCACTTTATCTCTGGTATTGAAGATAAGTACCTTACATTAAAACAGTATTCTACCGAAGAAGACCTCCGATCACTTATCCATGAATTCATAGCTAAAAATGCAATCGCAGAACGTGACCTACGATTCAATATGTTCTTAGATCGTCGTATCTATAAATATCTCAGGGAAGAAGCGTACGAGACGGGTAGAAATAAATCCTCAATTGTACGTCATATTCTACAACGTGCAATCGATGAACGAAATAAGCAATAGGAAGTAATTATCTAAAGACTCCTTTTCTTCCCTGCTTAACGTCTTCAAGCGTATCTTCGTGTTGCTTGTTGTGAAGCTTTGGGAGATTATTTAATGGGAAGAATTTAAGCTCTATTGTTTCGTTCTTATCAAAATCACCGGTCGCCTCTCCGACGATACTACAATAGAATGAAACGGCAATCGTTTGTGCTTCATCCCCACTCGGATACACTGCGACGTATTCTGGACTGCTATAGACGCCTACAAGGTCGTCTACTTTTACTTTCATTCCAGTCTCTTCATATACTTCACGAACTGCTGCGTCCTGATAGCTTTCACCAAGATTCACTGCACCACCAGGAATACCCCACTTTAGGGAATCTGTTCGCTTCTGCAGTAGCACTTCACCATCTCGAAGGACAATTCCTCCTGCAAAATTTAGAATGATTTTATCGTGACCAACTCTGCTTCGTATGTACGGAATATAATCTTGACTCATACCTATAACTATAAGCGAGTTCTAGAGCCTTCACAACGTAGTTTATACAACTATAAGTAGAATTTTAATATAAAATATTCTTCAATTTCGTAAATATGTGTATACTATAGGTAAGTAAACAAGGACTACAAGGTTATGACCGGAATTACGCAGATCATTGGCAACGTCAGGCCCGACAATGATGCACTGTTTCAACTGATCGAGACATTGGGACGTCTCGGCGTGCAAGCTTCGCACCCACCAATGGAGGAGCTCTTTATTATTAACAGTCAGCATCCCGCATGGCACCACTACGACACTCAGCTCGATGTCTACGAATCGATCGCGCAGGCACCGTTTCACATCGTCTTTAACGAAGGAAAGATCAACGAAGAGATTGGTCGTCAGATCGCTTTTGCCATGCTAAAAGATCGCCCTATCCTCATGACGGGCGCACCACATTTCGACGGTAAACTCAGTCCTTTCTTCCGTGACCTCATCACGGCTAAAATGCCGCTCTTTCACTCAATCAAGCTTCCTGAGCTCGAAAAGGAAGAGATGAAGCAGCTGCTTGGTCACCTCGGTCCACAAGACTACAGCCTCACAGACAGTGAACGCGTTCTCATTAATTCCCGCGTTAAAGCACACTTCCGTCGACTTCTCGAGGAAGCACGTGATATTTACGTCGAAGCTTAGCCTCGTAGCGCCTGCGTAACTCGATCTGCCGTCGATAGGTCCATCGGCACATCTTCGAGTGCTTTTGACGCATCTGCAAGGGTATAACCAAGTGCCATGAGGGCTTCAAGGGCTTCATCTGTCGCCGTTGAGATAGCCTGGCTCACACTTGGTGTGCTCGCGCCAATTCGGGTTGGCAGCCCAACCTTATCCGCAAGGTCCACTACGACGCGTTCCGCAATGCGCTTACCTACACCAACGGCTTTTGTTATAAAGGCTGCATCGCTATTTGCTATGGCGTTACGGACTGTTTCACTGTCACCAAGGCTCAGGATAGCAAGCCCCGCCTTTGGCCCAACGCCTTGTACTGTAATGAGTAGCTCAAAGAGTTTCTTTGCAGCTAGGCTCGTGAACCCAAAGAGTTCTTGGGATTGTTCCCGAATGTGGTGGTAGGTATAGAATTTTACCGGCTCGTTAAGCACTGCGTGGTCGTAGTCGCCTGCAGCCACTGCAACTTCGTAGCCAACTCCATGTACATCAACAATAACGGACGCGTTAAATTTTTCAGCCACTATTCCAGAAATATGTGCAATCATAGTATCTATTATCGCACACTAGGGGTTCACTGGGAGTGTTGTTCCACCCGTGCCCGTATTTCCACCGGTTCCGGTACCCGTACCATTGCCGTTTCCACTTCCACCATTATTCCCCGTACCGCCAGTACCGGTTCCACTACCTGTTCCCGTTGAGCCAGTACCTGTGCCAGTGTCACCGGTTGAACCGCCTGTCGACCCTGTACCAGATCCCGTACCATTTCCATCCCCCGTTCCCGATCCAGTAGTACCCTGGTTCGTCGTTGGGGTTGTTGTGGTCGGGGTTTCTTCCTTTGTCTTATCTTCAGCAGGCGTGCTCTTCTGCGAAGCGTTACAGGTAGAGGTTGGGAGTGCAGATGCGAGGAAATACTCATTAAAGGTGTTTGAACCGGCAGTATTTGCGAGACTCTCCGTACCGTAACAGACGGGCTTCTGCACAACCGTCGATGGAATTGGGAACGGTTGGTCTGCCTGACCAGCCAGCGCCTGACTCATCGTTTTTACCCAGATAGGCCCTGCCATCGTGGATCCACCGTTAAGCATGACATCGTTATTGTTATTACCAACCCAAACGCCTACTGCGAGCGATGGTGTGTATCCAATCGTCCAAGCATCGCGGCTGTCGTCAGTTGTTCCCGTCTTTACTGCAGCGGTATGACCAGGAACGTTCAGGCTTGATCCAAAGATAACTGAGCGAGCTTTATTATCCGAAAGGATGCTTGAAATAAGGTAGGCGCCACCTGGGCTAATTGCCTCTTTACTCTTATCGTTATGCGTGTAGATCGTGTTATCGAATTTGTCATTAATCTGGTGAACTGACGTCGCCGTATACTGCTGTCCCTGGTTAGCAAACGCTGCATACGCGTTCGTCATTTCAAGGAGTGGTACTTCAGCAGATCCAAGTGCAAGTGAGAGTCCATACTGGCTTGGATCCTTTAGGGTGTCAATGCCGAGATTCTTTGCAGCCTGGACTGAGTTACTGATACCAAACTTCTGCATAATGAGAACAGACGGAATGTTCAGTGAACGGTCTAGGGCATTTCGAACGCTAATGTTACCGCTATATGTTTTACTTGCATTCTTTGGTGAGTAGCCATTAATGTCAATTGGCGCATCATCAAAGATAGAAGCAGGTGTAATTACCCCATTCGCAAGCGCTGCGCTGTAGTAGATTGGTTTAAACGACGAACCTGGCTGTCTTGCTGTCGTGACTATATTCACCTTGCCCCAATCAGTATTGTTCCAGTCGGCGCTTCCCACGGCAGCGCGGATCTCACCCGAAGTTGGGTCAATCGCAACACCAGCGGCATTTGAACCGCCATTGGCCTGGATGTATGCCATATGACTTGAGATATTCGCTTGAAGTTTACGCTGCAAGCCAAGGTCAAGCGTGGTCGTCACTTGGTATCCAGAACGAATCACCTTCTCTTCTCCGTACTTCTTGTAAAGTTCTTCGAGAACCATCTCAGCAAAGTGTGGCGCTTCACTATCATTCTTATCTGATACGGGGGCGTAGGCGAGTTGCTCAGAGAGCGCTGCAGCCTTCTGCTCCTCAGAGATGTAGCCATTCGTTACCATGCGCGTAAGCACGGTATTCTGCCGCTCCTTAGCGTACTCTAGGTTACCAAGCGTTGGAGAGTAGGCATTCGGTGCGGGCAGGATCCCAATAAGCATCGCGCTCTCCGCCACATCAAGATCTTTTGCTGATTTATTGAAATAGAATTTCGCCGCTTCATCGATACCAAAAGTAGTACCGCCAAAAAAGGCAGAGTTAAGGTACATTTGGAGAATCTGATCCTTACTATAGCGCTGCTCAATTGCAACTGAGATAGCCAGCTCTTGATACTTACGAAGAAACGTCTGATCGCTCGACAGAAGCGTGTTCTTCGCTAGCTGCTGGGTAATTGTAGAACCGCCACCGTATTGAGGCTGGTTGGTAATTGTTCCGTAAATACCACGGCCAATTCCATAAATAGAGAAGCCATTATGGTTATAGAAATCTTTATCTTCCGAGGCAATAAGCGCGTGTTTTACATTATCTGATATATCCGCGAGCTGGGTCATATCATGATGTTCAGCCCTCCCTACGCTATAGAAGGTCTCACCGTTTCGATCCTTCAGAACAACCCCGGTGTTGTTTCGGTTCATGAGTCGCTCTTGGTCGGCGATATCATTGTAGTAGTAGATGTAGGTAATAAGCGGGGTCAGAATGAGAAATGCTAAAATGGGCGCTCCGATAAACAAGATTTTCTTATAAAGCGGTAATGCCTTGAATGTGTTCCAACGACGGCGAATGCCGCGTTTGAACTGTGCAAATTTACTGACTTTCTTGGTGTATCTTCCTTGACGAGCCATAGCTATAGTATACCGTACGGTGCAACCATTCTCTCATGTTGCAAAATTCTCTGTATCTTTTCTAGTATACATTCACTTGCTGATAAAACCCTGAATCATACCGCAATCGGTACGGTGTATACTAAGGGGTATGACCGCCACACTTCTTACTGCTCCAGAATACCTCCAAGACCTTATCGCAGCGATTAACGCAAGTAGTCGCCGCGTGGCTATTAGTAGCCTTATTATCGACGACGACACCTCAACGCACGCGCTCATTGCTGCACTCAAATCAGCAGCGCAGCGTGGCGTCTCTGTTGAAGTTGCTATAGATAGCTTCATCTTTACCGAATTTGGCGGTGTCCTTAACCCCTTCAAGCGTACTCACGCTCACTCAAAAGCGGTCCGCGTCATGGGCCAATCGCTCATTGAAGCCGGGGTCTCCTTCACTATTCTCGACGACCGACCTAAGCTTAATCCATTTTCCGGCGTGACGCATAGTAAGTGGTCAATCGTTGACGATATCTGCTATGCATTTGGCGGAGTCAATCTCTATAACAACGGACTCGCAAGTACAGACTACATGTTTAAAATCCAAGATAAGACCCTCGGCGATGAGCTCATTGAGCAGCAACATAAGATTATAAAGAGTCCCCATCCCCTCTATAATGGCTTCGCTACAACTCATTCTTTCGGAACCTACTTCATAGATAGCGGCAAACCGAACGACTCACCTATTTATAGTCGCGCTCTTGCCCTCTCAGAGGAAGCGACTTCAGTCCTCTACGTATCGCAGTACAGCCCGTCAGGACCACTTGCGCTTGCCATTAAGCAAAAAGGTGTCGCCTATTTCAATCAACCGAATAATGTCGGGTTCCTTACGAGTCTTATGCTCCACGTAGATAGCCTTCAATCTGGCATTCGCTCAAAATACATGCGTAAAAAATATCTGCATGCGAAGTTTATTATCTTTACTCTACGAAATGGCAAGAAGGTGGCGCTAACTGGATCACACAATTTTACCTATAAAGGGGTCACTTTTGGGACAAGAGAAATAGCGCTGGAAGCCCATGAACCTCAGATGATCGAACAGCTCGAGGCATTCTTTACCGCTCACGTTTCTTGAAATAATCATCATTATATGATGTAATGATAACAGGGTTTTACACAATAAACGGGGGAGGAAGCCGTGTCCAAATGGGACAGACTTGCACGTCTCGTCGATCAGCTTATGGCCAATACAAAGGCGAGCAAGCTGATTCAATCTCGGTCGGAAGGAGTTCCTATGGGGAGGATAGGGCTACCCCAGGGGTTTGCCTTGCAGCAGACCTGGATCGCATCCGTGATAACCGCACGGAGCATTGCGCTCAAGCCCGAACAGCGTGCTTGGATTGCAACAACGCTCTTTGAGAATGAAGCGTTCAACGTAAAGGAGCCCAACCTCGCTGTTATCGCAGAAATGGAGACATCCAGCCTCAGTGCCATCCTTGCTCAAATTCCGCGTCGCGAACGCGCCATACGGTTCGCAAATCCATCCGCGGTCGCCGAAGAGATAATCCGTTTCGCAAGGGATCTCATTGCGGACTTCGTTCTCTTCAGAGGGTATGGCATTCGGGAACGCTCCATGGAGATCTTCATCGAGCAGAGCGGACTTCAGGAAACTACACAGGCGTACCAAAAGGAAGCGCGCGACATCCTCATGTCGGACAGTCCGTACAAGCTGACAGATAGGTTCAATGCCCCCATTAACCCGCTTTGGGCTACTATCGCCCTGGAGCAGCTGCGTCAGCAGTAACACCCGTCCACCGCCCGCATTCCATGCGTTTCAATGAAGAAACCAGGAGTGCGGGCCTTTCATTTTCTACCGACTCATAAGCGCATGGGTTATGGCAGCACCAAGTGCATCGGCACAGTCATCTGGTTTCGGTACTTCGGTAAGACCAAGTTGGATCCGCACCATCTCCTGCACCTGCTTCTTATCTGCTTTACCATACCCCGTGATCGTCTGCTTGATCTGCATAGGTGTATACTCCACGATTGGAAGACGCGCCTTTCGCCCTGCAAGCATAGCTACTCCTCGAGCATGTGATACGCTCATTGCTGTAGTAACATTCCGCGCAAAGAAGAGCTGCTCAATCGACATCACTTCTGGTTTTGTGTCCTGAATAATTTCCGTCAGATTATCGTAGATATCTTCAAGACGAAGATCGAGCGGCGTGTGCGCGGGTGTGGTAATAACCCCAGCATCAACGAGATGATACCTTCCCTTAATTACATCAACCACGCCAAACCCCAATATCCCCGTACCAGGGTCGATCCCTATAATTCTCATATACCCTTAGTATACCTCTGTCTACTACAATTAAAAACCACCTCTGTTTTTCGAGAGGTGGTTTTTCTGGTATCCGTCTATTCGTCAATCTCTGCGGTAATATCTGCATTCGTATGGACGTTTGTAACGTCGTCGAGGTCATCGAGTGCGTCAAGTAGTTTCAGTGCCTTACGGGCCGCATCCGGGTCACTCACTTCAACCGGAGCATTTGGCACATACTGAAGTTCGGCAGCCTTTACCGTTAGACCGGCTTCAACAAGTGCAGTTCGCACTTTAGCGAGGTCTTTCTGATCGGTATACACTGTGATTTCACCGTCTTCTTCGTTCGCATCTTCGGCTCCTGCATCGAGAACTGTCAGCAGCGCATCTTCACCAGTCTCTGCAATCGTGATTACGCCCTTTCGCGTAAACTGGAAGGCAACGCTTCCGGGCTCGGCAATACTTCCTCCATTTTTGGTAAATGCCGTGCGCACGTCAGGGTAGGTGCGATTCTTATTATCCGTAGCGACTTCAACGATGACGCCAATACCACCAGGTCCATACCCTTCATAGGTTGCTTCTTCCAGGGCTGCTGCATTTTTATCGCTCACGCGGTCAATTGCACGCTGAATGTTTGCATTTGGCATGTTTGCAGCCTTGGCTTTTTCAATTGCAAGTGCAAGTGCTGAATTCATGACAGGATCAACACCACCACGAGCCGCGATAGCTATTTGATTTCCAATCTTCGTAAAGACAGCTCCGCGCTTGGCATCCTTAGCGCCTTTCTCACGCTTAATCGTTGCCCATTTACTGTGTCCAGACATAGGAGGTACTCCGTTTTAGTTAGTATCTATACTACCTACTATTATAACAGATATGGAAAGTGTCACGCTTCGTCCCTTGACGGAATACTCCTTGTGCTTCTACTATAGAAGGATATGCGTTCGACTGTTTTTGCATCAAGAGGCTTCACTATCGTCGAACTTCTGGTTGTTATTGTCGTAATCGCAATTCTTGCTTCGATGAGTATCGTTGCTTATAACGGCATTCGCGAACGAGCCCTTACAGCGCAGGCTGTCAGTGGCGCAGAGAAGTATATCCAGGCGCTCCTCCTCTATGCTGCCGATACTCAAAAGTATCCCTATTCCGCAGACAATGGAGCAACGAAAGCCCCCGATGGGACACTTGCCTGTTTTAATGGCGCAAACTGCTACAGTGGATATGGCGCTGCTACTTCCACTTATCTTCTATCGGAACTTAAGAAATATGCATCAAATCTTCCTATAGCCATGCCTATTTCAAACGACGCCTTACTTAACTACACGACAGCAAATGGATGGTACATATTCTTTTCAATTCCACTGAACCAGACCTGTCCTTCTGCCGTTGCTGGAATGCAATTTCTCAGTACAACCACCCAGACGAGCCCGGACCGTCGCTCCTGTCGCTATACCCTTCCCGTACCGTCGTAAAAGCCTTAACACTAGCGGCATTGCAGCGTTCTCTCAATAATTAATTGAGCCGAGTCACTAGAGGACATACTACAAGATATACTTTATTTCATCCTGTATTAGAGTACTTATATAATTATATGTACACTAGTATAAATAAGTGCTACGATAGATATAGATACGGAATTTCCGTGTTTTATCTGTATCTACAGATACCCTTCTCGTGAATCGAGAGAACAATGGGCAAGTTCATGGACTTCATGGATGCCGCGGCGTACATCATGTACGGCGTGGACACGAAGGCCGAGCGTAGGAAAAGGGACGAGCGTCGGGCGCGACGGCTGGGTAACGCCGCGTCCAACCCTGCCCTTCATCTCCCCGAAACGACGTACTGGAACAAGGTGAAGATGTCTTACGACAAGGACAGCGGCACCTACCAGACCGACAACTACATCGGCATTGTCGGCGACACTGGCCAGAAGTCGAAGGCTCACATTGCCATCAACCCTGATGGCGAAGTTGTGTTCGTGCGCGATGTTGGCGGCGAGGTGCTGTACGACAAGAAGAACGATGTGGGCTACCTCCCGGATGATCTCGACTGGAGCAAGTAGCAAGAAAGTCCTGAGTCATGACTTTAAACTGGCTCTCTTAAAATTTGTTAGTTATTATTGATAGAATATAGATAATGAGAAACATAATGCCACAAGACAAGTTAAAGGTCGAACTAGTCACAAAGCTCAAGAAGCTTGTTGATAATGCCAAAAGCCTTTCACCCGAAGAACGTTACAAGAGTGGAGGCTACAAGAACAATCCAGATTTGAAGTACCCACAAACTAAGAGTGAGTATATTGTAGTTGAGGCATTAAACTTACTACTCGATGTAGATTGGGTTGATGATGATCCGCTCCTCGATGAGATCACAAGCATTATCGGACAGTTAGATACCGATGTTAATCAGCCACTTGTATGGGAAGATCTTTTCCGGCTTATGAGAGAACTAGATGGTAGAAAGTAGTGAGGGGGTTAAAGCAAAACTGGGATCATCTCTATAACCAAAATCACGATTTTCGCCAGATAACATCTCAAGCATTGACGACGGTACTCAGTCACGTCAATCAGAATCTAGAAAAGACGTGCCTCGATCTCGGCTGCGGGACTGGTCAGCTCACACGAGAACTGTTTCACCGAGGCTATGATTGCATTGGAGTAGACGGCGCAGAGAGTGCAATACACATCGCCCGGTCGCTTACAACGCAGACGGTTCATCTCACATACCTACAAGGGAATCTTGAAACACTTGAGCCGAACGACCTCCCAAAGCAACAGTTCTCCCTGATAACCTGTAAATTGGTCTTTGCCTTCATCAAGGATAAGGAACGCTTCTTAAAGCTCGCCCACGAGTTCCTCTCTCCAGATGGAACATTCGTTATCATCACACCAGTCTTTGGTTCTAAGACAAGTGAAATCAAGCCCTCCATTTGCGTTGATCGTGATGAGACCGACAGACTACTACATGAACAGTTTGGTCATGTTACCGTTATGCCTCTCGATAATAGTGAATGTTTTATCGCCTATCGATAGATTCATGTGTTTAGTTTAATTTCACACATAAAAAGTAACCCTGTCTTTACGACCGGGTTACTTTAATTATCTCTGGTGAGGGCACTGGGGCTTGAACCCAGGACACCCTGCTTAAAAGGCAGGTGCTCTAACCAGCTGAGCTATGCCCTCATACCGTGGTATTCTATCACCTTTAAGGGGTATATGTCAATGACCGTGACCACTGCTGTGGCCGCTCGTCTTTGGCTTCATCCTAAAGAGAATGTCTAATACTGCAGCAACAAGGCCAACAGTCACAATTGCTGCTCGATTTGTGACGAGAAAGTCATGAAGCGTTTTTCCGGAAGCATCAACCACAAGGGCAGATTCAAGTGCGGGCGTAAGGAGCGCTATAGCCAGGGCGGCAAAGATAATTGAACCGCCAACTCTTTGGAGCGAGGAAGACGCCTTGGGGCTTGAAAACAGAAGTAAAATTGCTGGAAGCAGCGTTAAAACAAGGGTAACGACACTCTCTAGAGGAGGCTGTACAATAACAACTCCAGCCTTTGCAACGAACGGGGTAATATCACCAACCCAGAGCGCCGCGAGCATCGATCCTGCAGCAAGTGCAAGTCCCGAGACGCCAAAGCGCCGCTTTGTCAGAAATGGGAGGACAAACGCCATGAGAGCGATCGCTCCTACAATGACCATGAAGCTCAATTCGTGCCCCACCCTTCGATATGGTTCTCGTCAAATGCCGCCGATATACCAATGCTTATCGTTTTCTCGCTAACAGCTCCGGCCGGCAGTTCAAGTACATATCGAGCAGGCTCTTTTGGTTCAAACTTCTCAGGATAACTATCTGGTGGAGCATTCTTGACGATATAAACAACCTTCTTATCTTTATTAAGCCATACGATATCCAGCGGGTAGTTCATTTCCTTCATCCAGATCGGATGCTTGTCGTCGTTTGGATATACCATTAAGAGTGCTTCGTCTTGGCGAAGACTTGGTGTGTCAGATAGACCGGCTGTGCGTGATGTATCCGTGTTTGCAACGCGCGCCTTATACACACCATCACCGATGCGCACCGTGACATGTGGCTGCACATACGGCCAAATCACATAAAAGGCAGCGGCTGCCACAAGGAGCACGGTGAACGTAACGAGCGCCCAGGATAATAGATCCCTTCGATGAGTGCTCATGCTAATTGGCAGACCCTCTTCATACCCTTAGTATAGCGCAGAATGTTTAAAAGCGACTAGGCGCCAACTTTGTCTTTTTTATTACGGCGCTTGGCGTTGAGTTCGACATACTCGATGATAGCTCCGGCAACATCACGACCAGTTACCCCTTCAATACCTTCCAGTCCAGGTGCTGAATTCACTTCGAGGACTAACGGACCACGGGCAGAGCGAATGAGGTCAACACCACATACTTGAAGTCCCATCGCCTTAGCGGCACGAAGGGCAGTTTTACGCTCCTCATCTGTCAACTTGATCGCTGTACCCTTACCACCCTGGTGAATATTTGAACGAAAGTCATCGTCCAAGCTCTGACGCTTGTAGCTTGCTACAACCTTATTACCTACTACGAAGGCACGAATGTCAGCACCGGCCGCCTCTTCAACGAACTCCTGAAGCAGAATACTCACACCTTCTACGTAAAAGGCCTGTACTACTGATTTTGCTGCCTTTCGCGTCTCAGCAAGCACTACACCGTTGCCCTGTGAACCACGAGCTACCTTAATGATCATCGGAACCCCAATGATGTCAATAAGGTCATCAACAGCACTGGTGCTCTTAGAAAATACTGTCTTCGGAATGCCTACCCCTGCACGAGATAAAAGTTGCATTGAACGCAACTTGTCGCGCGATCGAACTATTGCAATTGACTTATTTAATGCATACGTGCCTGTCATCTCAAACTGGCGCGTAATAGCCGTCCCATACCCTGTGGTAGAGGGAGAGATACGAGGAATGATGGCGTCAATATCTGAAATAATATTTCCTTCGTACCGAACCTGAGGCTTATCTTGTTCAATATCCACGTAGCACTGTGGATAGCGAATAATGACACACTCATGCCCACGCTTCTCAGCAGCTTCTTTGAGTCTCTTTGGAGAATACGTTCTTCCAGTTTCGGTTAAGATACCAATTTTCATAGTTATTTCCTCGTTAAAATCTGCGCTAATGCAGATGCTTTTTCTTCAACAAATACACCATTTACAATCTGAGGCGTCGTATTAATCTCTAAGAATACATACTCGCCTGTCTCGGTGTTTTTCATAAAATCAATTCCGCATAATTCGCGGTTGAAATGCGCCGCAATCCGCTTTGTTGCTTCAATCAGGCTTTCAGGAAGCGTTTTAAGATCGACGAGCTCAGCGGCCGCTCCCTGAGAAACGTTCGTAAGATGTGTTTCCCCCGATCCACGCCGCACGATGCCCAAAACAGGTTCTCCGCGTGCTACAAACATACGGAGGTCTGAAGCGTCGTTAGGAATGAACTCTTGCAATAAGTAACTCACACCGGGTTCAAGCCGCTGGCTCAATTCCTTCCAATCACGACAGAGGTGGTTGCTTCGACCACGACTTGCAAGCGGGTCTTTCGCTATGAAGGGAGAGCCTAGTGTGTCACTATACCCTTCAAGCAAGCTTGGTGTCAAGGAGAAATAGGTTCGAGGTATAGCGACGTCTTCGTAACTTAGTCGTACCATCTGTGACACTTTCGAGGCGGAGCGAGCATTAATGAGCTCACTATTCCACACCTCTACACCGCTGCGTGAAGCAATGAGCGCCAAACTGTGAGCAAGATCAGTATAGAGACGATGGAATGACCAGTTAATCAGGATGACTACCTGGTAGGATCCGAGGTTCTCTACTATTCCGCCGCTATGGATAAAAGCTTGATTGCTCCCTTTTTCAGTTTCAATAACAACGTCTTCGAAATATGCACCGTGCACCGCTGCCACTTCGGCATGGCGGCCAATTGCCTCGGCCAGGAGGCGGGCATCGTTCTTTTCACCAGCATTACGCCTGCCTAGAATCAAAATTCGCTTCATATCTTTTCCTCCCATGGGGCTACGAGTTGAGCATACCGCTCACGCGAGGCCACATCTGCTGTAAGTTTACTCCATATATCACTACTATGTTCGAGGTAAATTTTATCGCGAATATAGACGAAACCGGGAACCTCTGGCGGGAGATTCCTAAATACCCTCACCACCTCCTTCGCAACAAACAAACGAGCGCTTCCCACCGCTTCCTGAGGATGGAGCTTTTGTCGCATCTCAACGAGTAGCTCGTATACCTCCCTCATGGAGCGCTTAGTCCCATCTACGCCCACCGCGAGGCAAATTGCCAGAAAACGGTACATCCTCAATGGATGAAAGTTACTCAAAGTAAGTTGCTCAACAAGCGTACCGATCCCCTCTTCTGTGTTGGTATCATGATCCTTATAATACTCCTTCCATAGTGCATGAATATAAACCTCGTGCAGTAACAGTCCCGTCAAGCGCTTCGGACCCAATCGTACATTCGAAGGTCCTACAAATATCTGTCTTTTTCCACGCGCAATACTAATAAAGTTCGTGCGAGGGTTCGGTAGCGCTACCCAACCTCTTTTCGCGAGTCCATTCCACACGAGCACCTGGTTTAATACAATACAGAGCTCGTCATTACTGTATTGCCGGGCTTCCTTCGAAAGAAACGAAGAAATATAGGCAATAGGTTCTGCAAAATACTCCATATGAACATCATGCCACTGACGAAATACATGATCCTCTGGAATGTGTGAAGTATGGAGCGAAGCTTTCGCAAATAAAGCATGGAGTTCATCAGAGGGGGCTGCCTCGACGTGCGCCGACACATAGGCAAGCGCCGACCAGAATAGCCCTTCGTCAATACGGCCGAAACGGCGGTATTGCAACTCCATAATCGTCTCAACGTCATTGAACTCGCGCTGAGTAAATAACGCCAAAAGTGGATCGTGAGCTTCTTCTGCGGCCTGGAGGCTCACCTGTTTGGTAGTGTCTTCATAGGACGGAAATTCACTAGCATGAACAAGTGCTTCAATAAGCGCCTGTTTGTACTCTGGGTAACTATTGAGGACTCTGTTATAGCTCATACTATTTACGCTGCGTTAACTTCGGTCATAATTTCCATGTGTTTAGCGTTGGTGGGATCAATTTTACCCTGCTGCATATATAAAAGCAGCTCAGCAGGTGGCATATCGGAACCCTCAAGAAAGGTCATCATCTTTAACTTACCCGATAGATAAGCAAGGTTACTAAGCATAACCTTCCCTTCTGGCATGCCGCGAAAGGCCCGCTTTACATGATCGAAGCCGTTTTTTCGCGCAGCTGATATCATAGCCTCGTCTGTCAAACCACCGGATTGCTTTGATGCAATAAGATCACTGACAAAGGCCAAACTCTCTGTTTCGGTAGGTACGTGACCATCAAGAATACCTGCCGCGTAACACACTGTGAGATACCGGTAGTGATCACGACCAAGTACATCAGGCGAAGTCCCCGACCAAAGATTCTCCAGAAGAAGGCCAAACCCTTCTTCAGATTCTTGGTAGCCAGGAAGACCGTTTTGCAAGGCATCATAACCTTTCTTATAGCCATTTTCAGCCCGTCTCGCATGAACCTCAACCTCGTGCAGCATAAGCCTCTCAAATACAGGCCAGGTTAACTCTGTTTTACGACGTCCACTAATAATCATCCTTTTATCCGGTTCGACTTTAAAGCCAGCCGCCTCTTCATCCTTGATAGATCGCCAGCCCTCGGCCGTTTCGGAAGCTATAGGGAAGCCAGCCTCCTCCATAAAGAGTCGTGTTGCTTCAGCACTTGAGGCATTAGATAGCTTGGTATCCCCCAAGCGCGCACGCACTGTAAGAAAAATAGGATCGTATTTTTCATGAAGGTATGAATACCACTCGCTGCGAGTTTCCTCTGAAAGTATGGTTTCTCCCTCAATGTCTGTCTGTAAAAACGGATACTTTTCTAGCAACAAATGCGCCTGAGGCGGGTCTGCCTTTTCTGCAGCCCGATAGACAAGACTCGCCGCATAGGCCGCAATCCGCAGGTTCGGTTGAGGGAATAGTTCTTTTTGGGCGGCATCAATCGCCTCATTGTAAAGGCGGGCATGTCTCTCTGTGAGCGTGCCTTCTTCACCTTCGCGTATCGCCTTGCGTGCACCCTCTACTAACGTAGCGCGAGCCATTGTCTGATCTATGTAGAACCCCACCATCTTATCATCGAGCGATGGGGCCTCTTCCTCTTGAAGAAGCGTCCTGATTTCAAGCGCACGCTTTGCCTCATACCGTAATGTTTTTTGCTCTTCAGCAGGGGCTTCATCATTTAACACCGCACAGTCCCTAAATGCTCCTGAAGGGATGATTCCATTTTCTACTGCAGCCACCAATAATTCTTGTTCACCCTTTACAGTAAACGACTCAACCGGGCCTTTGAGCTGCTTGAAGATCGGAGCGGCTTCTGCCTCGTAGAATGTTTTTGTGTTTGGGTGTGACATGACAATACTATAGCATATTTGCATTGTTTTTTCAATATGTCAAAAGTCCCACTAGCTTGGCATTTGGAATTGATTATTTCTCGAAAAAGCGGTTAAATAATCTGAGTCTACGAAACGAGGTACGGATGAAGCCGCTCACGGACGAAGAGTTGGCCGAGCTTACTCCGGAGGAGTTGATCGCATACAACCGAGGGCTCGGTGCCGGAATAGAAATCGGCTACAAGCAAGGTGTCCAGGCAGCGCTTCGGCACATGCAGAGCATGCCCACGCAGCTCACCCCTACTCCAGACAGCACTCCACTCGAAGAGCTTGACCTTACCGTGCGCACCTTTAATGTCCTAACCAGACATGCCGAGGTAAGTACGATCGGAGAGCTTCTGGCATACGCTGAAACCCATGATCTCCTCGAACTCAAAAACTTCGACAAGAAAACGCTCGATGAGCTGCGTGAGAAACTAAGAAGAAAGGGATACGCGCTTCCCAGGCCTTCGTAGACCTGTCCGCACCATAAGAAAAGAGTCCGCTCTCTTACCGGTGCGGACTCTTTATTTCAGCCTAGAAAAGCCCTCGTTTCTTAGCTCCATCGAACTGCTCAAGTAGATCTTTTTGCTTCTTTGTGAGTTTTGTCGGTGTATCTACAATAATACTAACGATATGAGCACCTCGTGCATTCCCTCGAAGATGTGGAACTCCATGATGAGATAGCTTGAAGTCAGTACCACTCTGCGTTCCTGCAGGTACTTTCATCCGGATGTTTCCATCGACTGTCTCAACATCGATCTCCGTACCAAGTGCCGCATCGATCATACTGATATGTTCTTCAGAAAGAATGATGTCGCCTTCACGGGTGAACTTCTTATCCGCCTTTACACGAATATGCACGTAAAGATCTCCACGGCTTCCACCGCCGATCGCCTCGCCGCGACCATCCAGGCGGATCGTTGCACCATCATCAATTCCTGCAGGTACCTTGAGCTTGATCGTTTGCTTACGGCGTTCGGTGCCTTTTCCATGACAGACAGAACAAACAACCTCTGGCACCTTGCCGCGCCCCTGGCATGTCTCGCAGGTTACTGCCTGCTGGATCTGGCCAAAGATCGTGTTCATAACGCGTGTTTGCTGGCCAGCACCCTTACAAGTAGGACACGTCTTCATACTATGACCTGGCTCAACTGTTGTTCCCTTACAATGCGAACACTCGTCGTCAATAGTGAGGCTGATTTCTTTTTCGACACCGAAGATTGCTTCGGCAAACTGCAGCGTAATCGATGTTTCGACATCGCGTCCACGCTTTGGCCCTTGCTGCCTCCCGGCGCCACCACCAAAGAACTGCCCAAAGATATCTCCAAAGCCTTCACCAAAATCGAAATTAACGTTTTGACCACCGAAGCCCCCGCCAAATGGGTTGCCACCACCAGCACCACTATCTCCACCTACTCCCGCATGGCCAAACTGATCATAGCGTTGTCGCTTCTGCTGGTCCTTTAAAACCTCATATGCTTCATTAACTTCCTTAAACTTTGCCTCATCACCACCCTCTTTATCTGGATGGTACTTTACAGCAGCCTTACGAAATGCCTTCTTGATTTCATCGGCACTTGCGTCTTTGCTCACCCCTAGAACTTCGTAATAATCACGCTTACTCATTACCTTTTAGTATAACAAAACTAGCACTCTTTCTACAAGAGTGCTAGTTTTTATATCAAGTGTTACATCAATTCAAAAGATGCGGTTGTCAGCCGCCACCGAGTGATCGGTGGCGGCTGACGCGCGCACTACTTGCGGCCGGCCTTCCAGGGCAGGCCGACGCCCCAGAAGTTGTCGATCTGCTTCTGGACGAAGTCCCCGTTGAACGAGAACGGCCTGAGGTCGCGCTGGACGCGCAGGGCGCCGTCCTCGACGAAGACCCGCAGGATCGCGGTGGCGGTGCCGTTCTGGTCCTCGTGATGCACGATGATCGGCCGCATGCCGGGCAGCTGCACCGTGGTGACGGCGCCGCGAACCTGGTCGAGGGTGACGTTCGAGCCGTAGTTGTACAGGTAGACGCCGAACCAGTCGACGTACTCCAGCACCTGATCGGTCGTCGCCTTCATGGTCTCGCCGCGGCCGCCGGACCGATCGTCCTGGTCGAGCTCGAAGTACGGGAACTTCCGCCGCGAGCCGAACGCGTCGCCGAGCGCCTGCAGCGCGGCCTTGTCACGACCACCACGACCCTTGGCCATCAGGCCCTGGTCGAGGTCGCAGCCGCCGGGGACACGGTCCCACTCGGTCTTGATGACGATCTCGCCCGAACCGATGTCTCGCTTGTCGAGGCTGATCGACGGGTTTCCCTTGGTGAGAACGATGCCCGACATGGCATCCTCCCTTCAGTAGTGCACGGTCTACCCTTTGTCGAGGGTAGCAGTCCCTTTTGGACTGGTATAACATGTGATATTAATGAACAACTTTAATACAATACTATATAAACAATTATTAGTCAACTATTTGCCGCCATCTTATAGAGTGTGATATACATATAGATGAAGGACATCCGAGGGGAGGAACTATGTCCACACCACTCAATGCCGCAATGCGTAGGCAGGAAATCGGCATTGGCACACTGGCTTCTCGCGCCGGGTTCGATGTCAACAGGTTGACTGAGATCCTGGAGGCCGAAGCTTCCAACCGATCCTGGACCATCGACCTCGATGCCGCCATCCGCATTGCAGCCGCACTCGGGTATCGACGCGTCCGCGACTTGTTCAACGAACAGAACCTGATCGCCTCTACGACGAGTCACCGTGGGGAGAGAATCTGCACACGGTGCAACAATACCATTCCACTGGTATACCGCACGACGTGCCCTCACTGTACAGGACTTGAGTGATACCCAAAACCCCGCGCCCCTAGACCCTGGGCGCGGGGAATTTCACTCTTCAGGATGCTCTACTTGTTTTTATGATGTATGCTCATTCTCCCGGCGACGTTCAATATCATAGTTGTCGTAGAGATAGATCAGGTCAGAAACATACTCTTCGAGCATTATTTTTGCTGAATAATCTGAGAGTTGCTGTGACAATGTGTCGAGCGACGTTGCGAGCGTAATGAAGTAATCGCCCGAACGCACCTGCGCTTCGAGTTCACGGTTGAAAAATGGCCGCGCCATTACTGTTGAGTCGCTATCATCCCAATCACGAAGCGTCTGTGTTCTTTTACGAAAATGTTCTATAACACCAAGAAATGGCGTAACCATGTACTGTTGCTGTAGTGTATTACTCATGTAAATTTCCCTCCATAAGACTTATAAAACTACTACTGACGATAATCAGGTGATCCAACAAATCAATACCAAGCACTTTACCTGCTGCAATGAGCTGTTTCGTGGCTAGTATGTCATCACCCGTCGGCTCTGAGTTTCCCGACGGGTGATTATGGGCAATAATTACCGCCACTGCTCCATGTTCAATTGCTGGCTGAAATACTTCTCGGGGATGGACGATATTCGCTGTCACGCTCCCTACCGATATCAATTCCTCATGAATGATTTGATACCTGCTATTAAGATAGAGACCTCTGAGCTGCTCCTTTCGGAGCTCCCCCATAGAGCGAAGATGCTCAAAAGCCTGTGAAGAGGTACGTACATAGACTGGCTTCCCTGCTTTTTGCTCGTAGGCGCGTCTTCCAAGTTCAAAGCTCGCAATAAGCTGACATGCTTTAGAGACTGGAATATCAAGCGTGTCTGAAAGCCGTTCTGGATTTCGTTCGTTAACGATTGCCCGCTCTCCGTATTCGCGGGTAATTCGAGATGCCATCGACATGACCTCTTCCTTCTTTGTTCCTACACCAAGGACGATTGCTACAAGCTCTGCGTGTGTCAGATTTGCTGGACCAAGCGCGAGGAGTTTTTCGCGCGGCTTGTCCGATTCGGTCATATCACGAACGCGTGTAATCGTGTAGGGTCGATCACCCTCACCGATAATGATATCGGCATCTGCAAATGAATACGGCTTGGTTTGTATAAGCGTACGCATAGTATTACCCTTCAGTATACGCCTTTCCTCGAAAGTTACAACAGGATTTTACACATACTTTGAGTATATCGCTAAAGGTTAAATCATTGTAGGTTGCGTCGCACTATATACACTAAATTGCTCCGGGAATATAAACAATGCCCATACTGAAATCGGTATGGGCATCGTAAATGTTTTAGGAGGTAGATTCTTTTTTATTTCTTGTCGTCGACGACTTCACCTTCAACTGGCTCGTCTGGGTTTTTGCCTTCTGATGGAGCGTCAGATGGAGTCTCAGCTTCCTTACCCGCCGCTTCGTACATCTTTGCACCAATTGGCATGATCGCATCGTTAAGCGCCTTTAGGGCAGCCTCAAGCTCATCCTTATCGGTCGAGTCTTTGTGCTTCTTTGCCTCTTCAACAGCTTCCTTGATCGTCTTGGTATCTTCTTCGGAGATTTTATCCTTGTACTCGTCAGGCATTTTTTCAGCTTGGTAAATTGCGTTCTCAAGCTGGTTACGTACTTCAACCGACTCACGTTTCTTTTTGTCTTCGTCTGCGTGAAGCTCGGCTTCTTTTTGCGCCTTCTCGATATCTTCTTTACTCATATTGCCACTATCTTGGATGGTCACACTGTTTTCTTTTCCAGTGCCCTTGTCTTTAGCGGTCACATTGAGGATACCGTTTGCGTCAAGGCTAAAGGTAACTTCGATCTGTGGGACACCACGAGGTGCTGGTGCGATGCCATCAAGCACAAAGGTACCAAGCGACTTGTTATCTGTTGCCATATCGCGCTCACCTTGCAAAACGTGAATTTCAACCTGAGGCTGGTTATCTGCAGCAGTTGAAAAGGTCTGTGACTTACTTGTTGGAATAGTTGTGTTGCGTTCAATGAGCTTGGTCATAACACCGCCCATCGTCTCAATTCCAAGAGAGAGTGGTGTGACGTCGAGAAGGAGCACATCCTTAACGTCGCCCTGGAGAACTCCACCCTGAATTGCAGCACCGAGCGCAACCACTTCGTCAGGGTTAACACCCTTGAGCGGATCTTTTCCAAAAATTGACTTCACCTTTTCGACAACTGCAGGCATACGGGTCATTCCACCCACGAGAACGACTTCGTTGATCTCACTTGCTGCCATACCCGCATCGCGGAGTGCCTTCTCTACAGGCTCTGCCAGGCGGGTAATAAGATCACCAACAAGTTCTTCGAGCTTGCTGCGAGTAAGCTTATATTCGAAGTGCTTCGGACCCTCTGCGTCTGCAGTAATGAATGGGAGGTTGATCTCTGTTTCAGTCGTACTTGAGAGTTCCTTTTTAGCCTTTTCTGCCTCATCCTTAAGGCGCTGCATTGCTGCCTTGTCACCCTTGAGGTCAATACCCTCTTGCTGCTTAAAGACATCAAGGAAGTGGTTGACAATACGGTTGTCAAAGTCTTCTCCACCAAGGTGTGTATCACCATTTGTTGAACGAACCTCAAAGACACCGTCGCCAAGTTCAAGAATTGAAACGTCGAACGTACCACCACCAAGGTCGAAGACGGCGATTTTTTCATCTTTCTTACTGTCGAGGCCGTATGCGAGTGCCGCTGCAGTTGGCTCATTAATAATACGCTTTACTTCAAGTCCTGCAATCTTACCTGCATCCTTCGTAGCCTGGCGCTGCGCGTCGTTGAAGTAAGCAGGAACAGTAATGACTGCTTCTGTTACCTTTTCGCCAAGGAATGCTTCCGCGTCAGCCTTAATCTTAGAGAGAATCATGGCGCTTACTTCTTCAGGAGTATATTCTTTATCTCCCATCTTTACCGCCACGCCGTCACCCTTTTTGACAATTTCATACGGCATAATATCGAGGTCTCGCTGCACCTCTTCGTCGCTGAATTTACGACCAATGAGACGCTTCACGCCGTAAATAGTATTCTTTGCATTCGTCACACGCTGACGCTGCGCCACCTGGCCAACCAGGCGTTCGCCGTTCTTGTTAATTGCAACGACGCTTGGCGTGGTTCGATTACCTTCAGCGTTTGCGATTACTTCAGACTTACCTGCAACCATGTACGCGAAGGCACTGTTTGTGGTTCCTAGGTCAATTCCGATGATTTTTCCCATGTGGTATATATCCTCCTGAAAGATTATTCAAAATCGTATCTATATGCTTATTTTAGCAGTCATATATACAGATTGCCAATATCTTTAGTGTATAAAGTTAGCACTCTCATGTCAAGAGTGCTAACTCGTGAAGGGATACATTGACTTATAGTATATAATATGTTATTGTGTTAAAAGCTCTTTAATACAGAAGGTGGTGATCCTGTGAAACGTATCGTGTCCATTGACGCGATCTAGTTATTTCATTTGGTGACTCGTTTATAGATGTTCTACTGGCCTCAACCCGCCAACCGAACTGAACATGAACGGATTTCACCGTGACCTTCGACCCGGAAACCCTCGCCCGCCTGGCAGGCTTCGCTCGCGAGATCGAAGCACCCGAGGGCGAAACATTCGACGATCTTCTGGAAGCTAAGGCCGCAGCCCGTAAGGCTGAGATCGAAGCACTCCAGGAGCGGATCGCCGAGCTCAGCGAAGCGAGTCGCCTGGCATGGGAGTCCGCAGCGCAGCAGGCGCGCGACTTCGAAGCTCAGCTCCACGGCGAGCGTCGGGCGATTCTGGATAATCCGCAGTTCACCGAACGTCAGCGGAGTGCAGCGTACCGCGAACACCTCCGCACCTACGGTTCGGATGCAGGACGACGCGTCTTCGATCAGCATCTCGGTGGTTACTACGCCATCAAGCGAGAACAGCATCAGCTGACCCGCGAACTGGAGCGAATGCAGGACGAGAGCTAAACGCCTCCGTGAAAAGGTCCCCAAGCCTTTGATCGGGGGCCTTTTCATATTTTTGAGACTTTATATTCCATTATGATACAGTAGTGCTAGTCCTACGAAGGAGATGAGTATGACAGTCAATCCGTTCAGGGAAATCTCTGAAGATCGGCGATACAGCATCGATAACTCGATACATATAGACTCCGTCTCCCGCCCGTGGAGCCATTCAGACAACCAGCGCGATCTCGCACGCTTCGTCGAAGAGGTCAACAAAACCAAGGTACCGGTTTTTCGAGTTGATATTCCGATACAGAACGATACGATCCACACGGGTATCCGTGAAATCGATTCTGTGATAGGAAACGAGGTTGTCACTCATATTGAACTCGAAATACTGACGCGTCAGCCTGAGAGCGTCGCCGAATTCAACAACGGAATCCTCATTCTACGCCGTGCGGTCGTCTGGATGATGTGCAATCCGGGAAGTGCCGACGAAATCGAGAGTGTGGTGCACTGCGCGCGGGTTTTGATCCGGGAATCCTCCATCGAGATGATTCCTGCGTAGTACTTCCCCGCCTGGGATTTAAGACTCTCAGGCGGGTCTTTCATACTCGCCTTACCTATACCGCTCTAACTCCGACATAGTCACTAATTGATACCCTTGCTGGCGAAGTTCGGGAACTGCCCGTTCCACTGCCTCGACAGACGCCTGGTGGATATCATGAACAAGAATGACCTGTCCATCATTGGCGGCGCCCATTATTGCCGCATAGGTACTTTGGCTATTATCCTGGTGTCTCCAGTCTTGTGTATCTGCGGTCCAAAGCGCTGTCCTCAGCCCTTGAGAGGTGAGATAGTTTTGCACTGCAGGATTCACCGCACCATATGGAGGCCGCATAAGAATAGGGGTATATCCACCAGTTGCAGCCTGTATTGCTCGTTGCGTATCGAGTATCTCCTGAGTCAGCCGCGGCTGTCCAATTGTCGGAAGTGAGACATGATCCCAGCTGTGATTACCGATCTCATTCCCTTCGGTCACTACCCTATTCACCGTAGTCGCCCTACCTCCAACCTGGCGTCCAATCATAAAGAACGTGGCGTGGGCATGATACTGCTTTAATACGTCGAGTACTCTATCAGTAAAGGGACCTGGTCCATCATCAAACGTCAGTGCGATCATCTTCCCGTTTGGATCAATCTCATCTGCAGGTTTGGGTTTTGATGAAACAATATATGCAACAGGAAGTGGCGTATCGCCCTTCTTTGCAGTGATATATTCAGGTTTTACACTACCACTGAGTACCGTCCCCGCAATACTCATTCGCTTTTGGTCTTGGGATTCAGTTGGATTTTGAAAGTTCAGCATAAATCCGATATATCCTGGTTCAACCCAGAACTGATGTATATTCTCTGGAGTAAGTTTTAATAGCCCAAACTGCTGTGCTATAGAGAGGTCATTTCCATGATCCTGTTTGAAATAGTCGTAGAGTAGCGACCCAAAACCCTCCGTCTTTACGAAAAGATCCTTAAACGCGAGCTCCCTTCCAGATCCAAGATCGAGCGTCATAAAGCGCGTAGCCAATTCGGTTGGCTGACCTGCGTGTCTTTTCTGTTCACTAAATCGAATACTCGCTATGCGATCATCCTGGTAGAGGATGGTGTACCCAATAACAAGTTTATTCCGAGGGTCAAAAGATCCCCCATTTAGGCCACTATCGAACGACTCTGCCTCCTTCCCAATATACCCTCGTACAGTTGCGGTAGCTTTTTCACTCTTAAAAACAGGAAAGGTTGTTTCGTTATTTTGCACAATTCTTTCGCGAGGAGTTAATTGTGTCCGAAGAATATTCGTAGGGGAAGGGTGTAAAAATACATATTGCAGAATAATAAGCAGGAAAATTGCACTCAGGAAAAAGAGAGCGTCCGCAAGCGACTGGTGCCTGCGGACATTTCTCATGCTTCTCTTTTTCATCGATTACAAGCTAAGTACAGGCGAAACCACAAATCCTGGACACCATGAGCTTATTGAAGTGGCAACACTTATATAGCCAGTGTCGTTTGGTGGATATACACGAAGTCTCGTGGCACCTGCCTTACATTCTCCACCACTGAAGTTTGCCTCGTTTGCAATACTAAGAACCGACTTCACCTTTGCTCCTGGAGCAAGTGATTGCGTTGCTTTTGTGTAGTTGGTTGCCCGCTCGGCTGGTGATCCGATCAAATTTCCATTGTCGTTAACCAGCGATACACCTGGGAATCCATACAGTGTACAGGTACGCTTCCCACTATTCGTAAGAATAATGTTATATGCCAATGTACCAGCGCCACTGTCGCTACCAGGCTCAAAGCTGAGTGACAGTTCGTCAGCGTTACATGTTGGATCGGTGACCACCTTAGGCGGCGCCTTTTCTGCTGGCGTCTTGTCGTCATCCTTCTTTGGAGCACTTGCCTGCGCCTGAGCCTGTGCTTTAGCTTCATCTGCAGCTGCTTGCTTAGCGGTACTAATCTCTTGCTCTTTATTTATTTGACCGAGGACATAGCCGCCACCAAGTCCTGCGACAAGTGCAACAACAACTCCTACAACAATCCATACGACAGTTTTTTTATTCATGCCCTGATTATATCCTTTTTACCATAAGCGTCAAGTTACAAAACAACAACGTTTTGGCGGGCCCAAGCGAGCGCTTCTTTCGTCGCAGTACGTGCTGTCTGTGACGACTCAGTTGGAGTATCATCTCCCCACCACCGGCTCCACGCCCAATCGGCTGGGTTAAGACATTCAAGATTGTCTTGGTGGCGAAGCACACCATCGATAAAGGCGGTGTTACGCTCAGTATAGACGAGTGTGTACCCCGACTTTTCGAGCGCCTTTTTACTCGCAATATTCCCATGGATTACGGCCGACTTCAGACGGACAAGTCCCAGCTGCTCGAATGCATACCACGTTCGTGCCTTATGAATCGCCGAGGCTATTCCCCGCCCCCAATATGAGCGGTCAACAATAAGTGAACCACTTGTTGCCTGGTTTAGCGGGTGCCGCTCTATCCCCTCGAGCGCCGTACTCCCTATGAGTCGACGCTCACTCCCTTCTCTATGCCATATACCCCAAACAACAGCGTTTTTGTCCGTTCTCACTTTTTCGAACCATTCCTGTTCATCCTCAAGGACAGGCGCGCCTCCTATTGCGAGGTACTTCGAGACGCTCGCTTGCTGCAACCCGGGCGAAATAAAGGCGTGAAGCTTTTCTTTTTCTATTGGTGCAAGTTCAATCTGTAGATCACCAATATTCATTTGCATAATAGGGCCAAATGCCATACTAACTATCTCCTAACTCGTTGTTTTGCGGCGAAAGAGCCAGGCCGCAACTGGCATTGAAATGACGAGAATTGCCACACTCCAGATAACCGACCATAGTCCTGAGTTGTCCATGGGCGTGCCTACCATAAGTGAACGAACCGCATCGACCATATGAGTCACGGGCTGGTTTTCAGCAAAGCCGCGAAGCCACGGGGTCATCGTGCTTGGATCGACAAAAGCACTACTTGCGAACGTGAGTGGAAAAATAACGACGAACGAAATCCACTGCACGCCCTCAACACTCTTTGCAACGATACCAACAATTGCTGATAGCCATGAGATTGCAAGAGTGAAGAGTGCAATGAGCCCTATAATCATGAGCCAATCGGTAAAATCGGCAGTTGGACGAAAACCAAAGGCCAGTCCCGCCACAATCATCACAATCGCTGAAATACCATTTCGGAATAGGTCTGAAACAACATGTCCATTCACTACTGCCAGGTTTGACATAGGCAGCGAACGGAATCGATCGACAATTCCTTTTTGCAGATCGTTCGTTACTGCAATGGCTGTTGTCGTAGATCCAAAGGCGAGTGTTTGTACAATAATTCCCGCCATTAAGAAGTTAATATAACTTGTTCCCGTTTGAATCGCTCCACCAAAAACTGCTGTGAAGAGCACGAGAAACATGATTGGCTGGAAGAAGGTTCCGAGTAGCTGGTCAGTATTACGAATAATGTGAGTTGAGCTACGCTTAATCATGATTAACGAGTCGTTAATTGCCATGATGAACTTTGGTTTCTTTTCGAATTCGAGTTCCACTGCCATTACTTTTCTTCCTTTTCGGTTACTTGTTTACCAGTGAGCGATAGGAATACGTCATCGAGCGTTGGCTTATGAACCGCCATTGAATCGACAGATACTCCTGCAGCGGCGAGGGCATCGAGCGCCGAACGAACGTCGACATTTGTGTCCTGAATCATCATCGTAAGGGTGAGCGCTTCGTTGTCTGCGTCGGCATGTCCACTTAGGATGTTTTTCGCTTTTTCCAGTGTTGCCTCGTCTTTAAACGCGAGCTCCAACCGATCATTGCCAACCTTAGATTTAAGCTCTCGAGCGGTTCCTTCGGCAATTACTTTGCCGCCATCGATGACAACAATCCGGTCAGCAAGCTGGTCAGCTTCTTCAAGATACTGCGTAGTAAGGAGAATTGTCGCGCCTTTTTGCTTTAGAGTGTTAATAATATTCCACATCGCAATGCGAGACCTTGGATCGAGGCCTGTCGTCGGCTCATCAAGAAAGATAATGGGCGGCGTCGCGATAAGGCTCACTGCAAGGTCAAGGCGACGGCGCATCCCTCCAGAATAGGTCTTCAGTGGGCGATCTGCTGCATCGACCAGATCAAATTCTTCGAGAAGTTCCTGGGCGCGCGCTTTGGCACTTGCCTTCGTAAGACGATAGAGCCGCCCCATCATAATAAGATTTTCTCGGCCCGTAAGTAGTTCATCAACCGCAGCAGATTGACCCGTGAGCCCAATGACGCGCCGCACAGCATCAGCATCCGTCTTGACGTCATGTCCTTCAATCGTCACTGTTCCACTGTCGAATCCGAGAAGGGTGCTTAGAATCCGAACCGTCGTTGTCTTGCCGGCCCCATTAGGCCCAAGCAGTGCGAGCATCGTACCGCGTTCGACAGCGATATCAATGCCGCGCAGCACGACATTCTTTCCATATGCTTTCTGCAAGTTTTTTGCTTCAATTACATAGTTCTGCTGCGCCATAGTACCCCTATTTTAGTTTGGTACTATTTAGTATACCAAACTAGGCACGAGTAACTTTGACCATTGCATGACGAATTGGACGGCCGTTAAGTGTGTAGCCTGCTTGAAGCTCTTCAGCAATCACTTCTTTGTCACCCTTGGCATCTTCGTCAAACTGAATCGCTTCGTGAAGACTTGGATCAAAAGTACTGCCCGGTGTTGCCTCAATCCGACGAAGGTTCATTCCTTCGAGCGCTTTATCGAGGTTCTTCACAAGCCCGGCGACACCCTGTGCCCACTTATTCTCTTTAAGGTCTTCTGGCATATGTGTCGCGGCACGCTCAATCGTATCAATGACAGGGAGTAGTTTAAGAATAGCACTGGTTTGACCAGCATCACGGGCAGTTACCTTCTCTTGTTCTGTTCGTTTGCGGTAGTTCTCAAAATCAGCACGCATCCGCTGGACGTCGGCGGTGAGTTCATCGACTTGCTGCTGCAGATCAGTCGCTTCGTCTGGTTGAATTTGGTCATCTTTTTTTGTCATAGTTTCTCCTCTTATAATACTTCTTCAAGCATTGCTCCGGCGTGACGAACAAGTCGCATCACCTTGCCATAGCTTTGACGCGTAGGTCCAAGTACGCCAATATAGCTTCGATCTGAATATGGTGAACGGAATCGACTAATAATCAGGCTTGCGCCACTTGTTTTCCCAATAGGGTTCTCCGAACCAATATAGACATTGAGTGGCTCGTTTGGAGCAGCTTCGCGGAGCCATGGCTCAAGATTATCCAGAAGTCTCGCTACTGCCTGAGCGTGGGTGCCGCCCATAAATTCAGGTTGGCTAAAAAGATTGCCTATACCGCTCAGATAAAGTTCATCTCCAATTGTAGCCAGTCCTAGGTTGTGGGTTAGTTCAACAAGGCTATCGACCGCAGATCGGATCGCTCTGTCGGCTCGATCGCCATGCGTCGATACGCGCGCCTCAATCGCTCTCGCACTGCGATCGAGTTTTGGCTGATCATTAGTTTCACCGGCTGCAGTAATCTGATTTACATAAAAGCGGTAGCCTTTGTCTGTGGGAATACGGCCCGCACTCGTATGCGGCTGCGTGATAAAACCCATTTCCTCAAGACGCGCCATTTCACTACGAATCGTCGCACTGGAAACCCCAAAGAGCTTAGCGAGCATAATACTCCCCACCGGCGCCGCAACTTCAGCATACTGTTCAATAATTGCAGCGAGGATGGTGGCTTGGCGCTCTGTCATACCTTCACTATAGCAAATTTCTGGCACTCTTTCAAACAGAGTGCCAGTTCGTTTGCCTCATTGCCAGACGTCATATATACTGTTACGCATGATAGACATCGACTTTCCAGCCGAGCATATTACCGTCATTAAGAACTGGCTCAAAACCGGTTCTATTAATATATTCGGCCTCCCCTTCGCCGGTAAGGACACACACGGTGAAACCCTCTCAGCACTCCTTGACGCCCCACTTCTTGGTGGAGGTGAGATTCTCCGTGGCAGCATTATCCCACCCGAAATTAAAGCAGAGCTCGATGCAGGCCATCTCATCCCTACAGCCGATTATCTCCGTATCGTCACACCATATCTCAGTCGAAAGGAATTCGAGGGCAAGCCACTCATTCTTAGTTCCGTAGGACGTTGGGCGGGCGAAGAAGAAGGGGTACTTGCAGCTACTAGAGCAAGTGGTCATCCCACAAAAGCCGTGGTGTACCTTCATGCTGGGGAAGAGGTTGTTTTTCGTCGCTGGAAGAAGTCACAAGAAAAAGGTGACCGTGCTGGCCGTGCCGACGATGTTGAGGATGTACTTGAAACGCGCATTCAAGAGTTTAATGAGAAAACACTCCCTGTCATTGAAGTGTATCGCCAAAAGAAATTACTCATTGAGGTCAACAGCGATGCAGAGAAGATCGAAGTGCTCGAGAATATTCTTGCACGGCTCTACCTTCTGGCCTGCTCTACAACATAGTAAGGAGTTACGGCTCTTTTTAAAAAGCGCTCGTCTATGACGAGCGCTTTTGGTTTGT
>DATFHX010000005.1:0-12665 GCA_035247945.1 Saccharimonadales bacterium (SeqCode)
AGTTGCCAGAATTCACGCTCGCGACCACGTTGAGGACGTTCGTAGCGCATGAAGTTAGCGATACTAAAGAGACGTGCCGGATATGCCATCTCCTGGCGCCTCGCGGCAACCATACGGCTTATTGATGGAGTCATTTCCGGACGAATTGCAACGTCACGGCCACCTCGGTCCGTAAATGCATAAGTCTGCTCACCTACGAGCTCTTGGCCTGATTTTGCCGCATATACCTCAATAGGTTCAAGAAGTGGTGCACCGTATTCTTCGTATCCATAGCGCTGCGCAATACGTCGCCAGGTCGTAAAGATGTAATTCTGGATGCGTTTATCAGCTGGATAGTAATCGCGCGTTCCTTTGTATGGCTGCGAAGATAGCGTACTCATATCTGTTACAGTAGCATTTTTTGTCTTATTTTGCAAGGGTAAGCGTGGTTTTGCCATAGGATTCCTTTTCTTCAGATTGATTCTTTTTTTAAAACGAAAAACGCCAGGGTGTACCTGGCGATAAACTTTAAGAAAGTAAAGCCCTACCGGGTACGACCTGGCAATATATGCAGATGGACTGATAGGGTAATCATGCTTCGTATTATAGCACATGCTGCCGCAGCCATTGATACATGACGATCCCTGCCGCGACACCTACGTTTACCGAACGCGTACTCCCAAGCTGTTCGATCATCACCATTCGATTGCTTGCTCGTATCATTTCCTCACTAAGCCCCGGTCCTTCACCGCCAAATACAAGTACCGCCTTTTTAGGAAGCTCCGTCGTAGCAAGGGGCTGCGCGCCAGGAATATTATCGACGGCAATGATCTCTCTCCCCTCCACGGCTGCAACAAAATCTTCTACTGTTGGATGGTGAAAAATATGAAGGTAGCGGTCCGTCACCATAGCACCGCGCCGATTCCAGTGTCGTTTACCGATAACATGTACTGCGGCTACATTAAAGGCATTTGCATTTCGCACAATCGTGCCGATGTTCAGGTCATGCTGCCAGTTTTCAATGGCTACGTGAAGATCGACTCGGGTTGCGTCAAGATCTGCCTTGATCGCTTCCACGGTCCAGTACCGGTACTTATCCTCAACGTTACGTCGATCCCCTTCGGCAAGCAGCGCTTCGTCATACTGGTCACCTTTCGGCCAGGGCTGTGGATGCGGAGGAACACCTATTTCATTATTACTCGTATTTGTCATATGCTTCAGAGTATACGCTATCTCCACACCTCTTTCTATTGCTTATGGTCAGAGAGGAACATATAGTAATTAAAGTAGTAAAGATAATACGAAGGAGTCAAAGTGAGCACAACTTCGGTAATTTCAGCTCAGAATATCGATAAGAGCTATGGAAAAGGCCCGAATACCTTTCAGGCACTAAAAAATATTAATCTCAGTATTAAACCTGGTGAAAGCGTTGCTATTCTTGGCAAGAGCGGATCGGGTAAGAGTACGCTCATGCACCTTCTTGCTCTTATGGATGAACCAACATCCGGGGCAATTTATATTGAAGATCAGGATGTAGAGAAGCTTTCGAAAAAACGCCAGGATCTTCTCCGCAACAGAACGTTCGGATTTGTTTTTCAGCAGTTCTTTCTTAATGGCAACGCCTCTGTGCTTGAGAATGTTATCCTCCCTCTTAAGATCGCAGGCGTAGGTAGTCGTGAACGTAAACAGCGTGGCATCGAAGCACTTGAGGCGGTTGAACTTGGAGACAAACGAAATAATAAGGCAAGTGATCTTAGCGGTGGACAGAAACAACGTGTCGTCATTGCCAGGGCACTAATTAACAATCCACAAATTATCTTTGCAGATGAGCCTACGGGAAATCTTGATAGCGCTACCGGCGAAAAAGTGGAAGAGATCTTATTTGGCTTGAATAAAAGTAAGGGTATTACTCTCATTTTAGTCACGCATGATCCAGATCTTGCCGCCCGCTGCGATCGACAAATTCACATTAAAGACGGTGAGATTCAAGGAGCCTCAGCATGAAACTACACGACATCTTCCTAACAGCGAGTGCAAATATGTTTCGTAGTAAACTGCGAACATTCCTCACGATTATTGCAATCTTTATTGGAGCCTTTACGTTGACGCTCACAAATGGAATCGGTACTGGTATTGCCGACTACATCGATCGCCAGGTTGGGTCACTTGGACAGAAGGATCTTGTAACGATCACGGTAAAAAGCACAGCGAACCCCCAAGACGACAAGCCGCAGAAGTATGACCCGAACAAGACGACCTCGTCTGGTCGCGGTGTCGGGGCTGAGGTATCGTCTGTTCTCACCCAAAAAGATATCGACACGCTTAAAGCTGAGAGTGATCTCACAGACGTACAGCCAAGTTTCTCCGTATCTCCGGATTATATATCTGGCGAAAATGGAGAGAAATTTAAGGTTAGCAGCTCCTCTATCGGCGGCCTTGCAACGCTCGATCTCGCAGCAGGAGCGCAGCTCAATAAAGATGGAAATCAGATCATTATTCCAGAGAATTACGTCTCATCGCTCGGATACTCCAACGACAGCGATGCGGTAAACAAGAAGGTGACGATTGCAATTAGCGATGCGTTTGGAAAACAGCAGACCATAGAAGCGACAATCGTCGGTGTCCAACGCCCAGGAATTATAAGTTCGAGTGGTGCTGCGCTCAATCAAACGCTTACGAATACGCTCTATGGTATTCAAACTTCCGGGTTACCCGATAATGCAAAAAATAAGTTCATTGCAGCAACAGGTCGCATCACGGGTGATTTAACCTCGCAGCATATTCAAGATGTTAAGAATAAACTCTCCGAGAAGGGCTATGCCATCCAAACCGTTGATGACCAGCTTGGAACCTTTAAGACGGTGATCAATGCTATTACCTGGGTTCTTAATGGATTCGCTATTATTGCCCTCCTTGCAGCAAGCTTTGGCATTGTGAATACTCTCCTCATGTCAGTTCAAGAACGCACAAAAGAGATTGGACTCATGAAGGCAATGGGAATGCGTAGCAGTAGGATCTTCCTTCTCTTCAGCACCGAAGCGGTACTCATTGGTTTCTGGGGAAGCCTTATAGGGGTCGTTGCAGCTATGCTTATTGGTCAGCTCATTAACGGAAGTCTTGCAAATAGCCTCCTTAAAGACTTACCTGGTTTTAGCCTCTTGGTATTCACGCCCATGGCAGTCCTTGGAGTGATGCTTCTTATTATGGTTATTGCATTTATTGCTGGTACACTTCCAGCAAGGCAGGCAGCGAAGCAGCATCCTATCGATGCGCTAAGATATGAATAAGATACATTAACAAGAAAAGAGCCGAGCATATGCTCGGCTCTTTGGTATATATATGAAGATGCTTTCATACGCTACACCAACGGCGCTCTCATGATACTATTCAAATTTGACTAGTATTTACACATTGTGTACTATCGACATATGATCATTCGACTCTTAATTCTAGGAATACTGAAACGTCGCAACTCGGCACATGGCTACCGCATGTACCGCGATCTTGTAGAGTGGCGCGTAGAAACTTGGACAGTCATACGTCCCGGCTCTATTTATCACGCACTCGCACAGATGGAGAAGCAGGGGCTCATCGCAGAGGTTTCAACTACAGAGGGAGAGAAATTAGGACCATCAAAAATAGAATATAAGCTTACGGTCAGCGGTGAAAAGGAGTTTACTCGATTGCTAGAAGCGACACTAAAAGACATTAACCTCATCGAATTGTCGGCTGGTATTGCCTTTATGGAATACTTACCGCGACAAGAAGTTTTAAATCTTTTAAAACAGAGACAAGAAACACAAAAGCAAATTCCAGTCTTTCTACATACCCTTCCAACCGAAGATATACCAGCAACCCCTGCGAAGCATCCCGAACTTATTCGCATATGGGCAGATTCATATGCCGATGCCGCAGCTAGCACAGAAAAACTCATTCAAGCTATTCAATCCGGAAAGTATATATTTAAAAACGAGGAGGAAAAGAAATGAAAACAATAACAGCAACACTACACGATGGCGCTAAAATCGATGTAGAAATATCCGGTTCTGGTCCGGCCGTATTACTCCCCGTTAATCCAATTTCACTAACAGGCGAAGCAGCAGAGGCAAAGCAAAAATGGGGCGTCGACCCTGCACTTGGTCGTCATTTTATCGATGGCCTTAACGACAAGTTCACCATCATCGCCTTTGACTACGAAGGCTTTCGCATGCGACATCCTGCCGCAGAAACACTAACGCCGGATAATATTGTAAAAAATTTTCTAACAATTGCAGACGCCGCTGGAGCTGAAAAGTTTGCCTACTATGGCTATTCCTGGCTGGCATTATGCGCATTGCAGCTAGGCATTCGTACCGATCGATTATGGGCACTTGTAATGGGTGCGTATCCACCAATCGACGGGCCCTACAAAGAAATGTGGGCCGTTACAAAAGCTACCTACGAGATGACACTTCATCCAGAAAAGCGAAGTTGGGGTGTTGCTCAAAAAATGGACGGCGAATACGATTGGGACTCAGCCGAGCTGTCACTTTCAGGCGAACAGACCAAGCAATTCTTTACGCTTTACGATACTTTACAGGACTTTGATGACCGTGCAGTGCAAGATAAGTTAGCTTGTCCTCGCCTTTGCTTTGTCGGCTCAAACGACAAGCAGGAATATAGTGAGAAGTGGGGCGGCGTAACGGTAGATATGGCAACTCCGCTCATTAAAAAATCTGACGAGTTGAAGAAATATGGATGGGATGTAGTTATACTTGGTGGCCTTGACCATATTAGCGCTATGCAACCTAAAAATGCACTGCCAGTCATTAAGCAGTGGCTCGTCAACCAAGCTTCATCTTAAATACTCGCGCCCACTAACATAAAACAAAAAGTGCTCCAAACGTGGAGCACTTTTTGTATCTGTAATTCTATCTTGGTGCGCGAAAGAGGACTTGAACCTCCACGTCCCGAAGGACACTAGCACCTGAAGCTAGCGCGTCTACCAATTCCGCCACTCGCGCGTGCTCCTGTTATCATAGCGGATTTAACAGGTCATTTCAATACTAGTACGCTGCCGGCTGACTTACATAGGCAACCGTTGAATAGTCGTTACGAATGCTTGAAACGATCGTGCGTGGTTCAATCTGTTGTTTTACACCCGGGTTCAAAATTCCATACGGATCAAATACACTTTTGATTTCATCAAAGAGCTTTACGGTATCTTCATGCATGAGTGCACGAGCATGTCGCGTCTTTACTCGACCCTCCCCGTCAAGAGCTACGAAGTCTCCACCCAGTTTGCCAACAAGTTGCGCATATTCATCCAGAAGCTTAAACATTTTTTGCTTGTCTGCGGGTCGTGCAAGCCGAAGGAGGGGCCGTGTAAATACCGTGCCGTCCGTTTCGCGCGTATAGAGTGGCAATACCACCTCGTATTTAGCACCGAGCTCACGGATAGCTTTGCTAAATGTCATAAAGTGCTCACTTGGAATGTATACGCCATCAAAGAGAGCTGGGGCTGAAAGTTCTTTCTCCGAAGGCAAAAGTAGGTAGGAAGCGATATCTCGGACTGCAAGAAGATCTTCGACATCTTCACCCTCTGCAATAACCAATTCAGTATCCTGCTTTGAAAGAATCTTCTCCGCTTTTTTTATCTTCTGCCGTGTCACACGGTTATTGAATGCATCAAACCCAATGAGAATAACCGCCTTTACTGGGGATGGTGCATTTTTATAAAAGTCATAGCTCTTTCCCTGCGCTGCGGCGATGGCGAAGAGTGCGCTATCGAAATATTCTAGATAGGTAGGTTCAAGCTGCGA
The DNA here is from genome assembly GCA_035247945.1 of Saccharimonadales bacterium (SeqCode). Classification (GTDB taxonomy): domain Bacteria; phylum Patescibacteriota; class Saccharimonadia; order Saccharimonadales; family Saccharimonadaceae; genus DATFHX01. The sequence goes on from DATFHX010000005.1 coordinate 5,781, forward strand.
TAAGGCATCGACAGCGTCTCTTGCCGAATCCACACTCTTGAAAGTTGCAATTGCAGCTGATCGATGACTTCCCATAAACTCAGCCTTTAGAATAAGTTCCGATATTATTCCAAGCGTTCCCTGGCTTCCGACGAAGAGCGGGGTAAGGTCGAAAGATCCATCCTTGCGTTTTACTTTTGCAATTGATGAATACCCTGAATTACTGATCACCTCCCCGCTCAGTTCACGGTCGATTAAGCCGTGGTTGTCCTCAATAAGACCGTCAATAGATCGGTATATCTCGCCCTCAAATGTCTGTAGACCCTTCTTCTTCTCAAGATCACGTTTACTAAGGCGGCCCGTCTGTAATACTTCTCCTGTCGCAAGTACCACCTCCAACTGGTGCGTCCATTCTGCCATGTCCCCAAAACGTCCCGAGAGAGGGCCTCTCGTATTGTTTGCAACCGCCCCTCCAACAGTACTGTCGTATGACTGCCCCACAAGCGCGGGAATGGCCAACCCTGAAAGCGCGAGGGTATCTCCCAGAGCGCGGATACTTGCACCTGGCTGCACCCGCACAAGCTTCTGCTTAGTATCGAGTTCATATACACGGTTCATATATGTAGGGAGTACCATTACAGCACCTTTTCCGATAGCCGCACCCGTCTGGTCACCGCCAAATCCTCGAGGGGTAATAGGAAGCGTATGGCCCTTTTCTGCAAGCTGCCAAGCAAAGCGAAGGACTTTCCTAATGTCATTTGTAAGTTTCGGGTATATCACAAGCTCAGGTGTCATCGTAAGAACGCTCTCATCAATACTAGCAGCTTTTAGTACCGCAGCATTAGTAGATACCCGACCCTTGATATGTTCCTGTAAATAGGAAGCGATCTTGCTCATTTCTAAATCCTTTTTACCCCTTGTCTCACCTTTTACCCTATGATAGCACAAGCATCGTGAAAATATATACCTTTATTATTGACCATACATCTGATATAATTAGGCACATACCAATGCGCGCGAGTGGTGGAATTGGTAGACACGCATGCCTTAGGAGCATGTGCCTTCGGGCGTGAAGGTTCAAGTCCTTTCTCGCGCACCATAGAAAAAGCAGGTCATAGCGACCTGCTTTTTCCATGGCGTCCATCAGAAATGCAAATGGCCGCCTTATCCAGACGGCCTTTGCACCATACATGTTTTACGCCTCTTGCTCAGACAGCCGAAAAGCTTCGAGCCATGCGAAGGCCGCCGCATCTGCGGCAGCATAGGCGGTGTGATTCTCGGGTACTGAGATGTGCCTTGTGGCTTCAGGCAGATGAATCACGTGCAGTGAAGGAAAGAGTTGCCTCCAACCTGCAACTGCCTCATCGCCCGCGACAACCTCGTCCAGACCACAGCAAATGGCGACCACTGGCATCCTCTCGGCGCCGAACAGCTTTCGGGCACGACCGATGGCTGCAATCTTAGCAACCACCAGAGAGGCTCGATTCCGTGCGAGAAACTGGCGGTGTTCCCGGATCTGATTCCGGTCAGCCCCTTCGTCGAGAAGCCTCTCGGGCAGATATGGAAACGCGAGGTGCATGAACGGTCGAGCGATCCAGTTCAGGAGCGGACCGGGACGGACCATCCACCACAGGTTAGCACCAAGCCACATCCAGGCACGTCGCGCTTTCGCCGGGACTACCACACCACCCGGAATGAGAAGGTGCTGAAAACCGAGCGGCGAGTCGTGTATAACGAGCCGCAGCTTCGTTCTTGCAAACTCGGGGTCGCATCTCATTGCTTTCATCCACACCAGAAGACCGATCAGGCCACCGAGAGAGTATCCCATGATGTAGAATCGCCGGTGACCCAGTTCGGACTCATGGAAACGAATAGAGCGGTATACCGCATCGACAGCCTTCTTCATACTGAAGAGATCGAGGGGGTACCATACCCTATAGACGGTAGCTCGCTCCGCCCACTCTTTCTCCAAACGTTCGAGGTGTGCAGGTCCACAGAATGCGCCGGTGATCGTGAAGATCGCATCTTCCAGCTTCTGTGAATCCTGCCTGCTGGTCTGAATCGGATGAATCGAGACCTCGTCGTACCAAGTTGATCGAGTGAGCCTTCCGTACAGCCAAAGCGCAGCAATGACTGTAGAAGTCGTCACAAGAATCACGTTAATCACCTCTTCGAGGGATAGATTGTAAGGTGCACTATTCTTATATCATATATTCATGAATATAGCAAATCTACGAGTGGTCGGTAACCAAACTCCAAACCCATAACCTATCCATTTATTTTATAGGTAGCGACGCAATAATATCACCTTCCACAGATTAAAAGCTAACAAAAAATGTAACTGTCGACAGTCACTTTTTTGTTACCCTAAATTTAAGACCATACTTCCAAAGCATAATAAAAAAATCCGACTTCTGTCGGATTAATGATTCATTCAGGCTGGGTAGATCTCACTCTACTCGGCGGTAAAAGGTGAGATATGCATTCCCATAACTACGATTGTCCACCACAACAACTCCCGTTTTGGTCGGTATCTCACCCCTACCTGGGTGTGATAATACCATAGTTCCTCCAGGCTTTAAAAGCCCCATAATTTCATTTACTGTGGAAAACTGCGTGTCATGATATGGAGGATCGGCAAAGATAACATCGAACAACGGAGGTGAAGCGCTTTCAATCCAATTGTGTGCAGTTGTACGAATAATGGTTGTGTTTTCTACTGCATTTAGTGCTTCGATATTGTTACTCAAAATCCTCTGAGCAATCCTATCTCGCTCGACAAAAGTAACATGGCGAGCACCTCGACTGAGCGCCTCTAAACCAACTGCGCCAGTACCCGCGAAAACGTCAAGAACATCTGCATCTCGGACCAAAGCACCAAGGCTATTGAATAACGCGTTTCGAATACGCTCACTCATAGGGTGAGTGCGACGATTATCTGGCGCTTCAATCTTGCGCCCGCCATAGATACCACTAATGATCCGTACGTTCACTAAGACCCCCTTGCGCATCCACTAGAGCCGCATACCAAGCAAGTGTCACTGCTCGAATAATTTGCGGTACAAGAATACTTCGTGCTTGCTTCGCCATCTGCTGCGTCCAGCCCTTTCGACTAAACTCCTTGTACATATCGAGAGTAGCTACTGATTGCATAATTTGTCTGTAAATGGCCGTAAATCCCTTTACTCGAATTGCATCGTAATCTGCATCAGTCGGCATAGCATCATCAAACTTAAGCGGTGCTATTGCGGTAGCGACACCAAGCTCAAACGCGACATGCGTCGTCATAACCCCTTTTGCCCCCCAGAACTCCCAGTTATTCCGGAGCTGCGCTCGACGACTCTTACCCGGAAGGAGCACCTTGTCACGTATTGAAGATCGCGTCTCCATACCCTCCCCACGAAGCTCTTCGAGCTTCTCTTCGAATGGATAATGATGAGCTGGCGTAAGACCATCGACAATAGCATGAGCAAGCCAGGCCGCCTCAAATGAGGCTCGTTCTATATTCTCTTCTCGGAGCGCTCGCGACAGATTAAAGATATGATCTTCAATCATCACTATTAAGGCAGTATCGGTTGGGTCAAGTGGATCAATAAAATGCCAGGGCTCGTCACGAGATGGGCTTTTACGCTTAATGCCATCCGGACCATTGAGTCCCTCAAAATGGAGGATTTCTCTAATGGATGGAAACCTAAATCCTGTTGGAATTTGACGAGACAAATGTCGACGTGCTATGCGATCAATCTTCTGATGAACGCCGATAATACGACCCGACTTTGTTCTAATTGTAGTTCCAGAATACATATCGTTTTTAATTTAATGTCGTCAGACGCTGGTATTGTCGTACCTGATCGGCAAGTTGTTTATATTGTAGCAGATCCGCTCCCGATTCCACGAACGCCCTAGCTTGCCGCTGCGCGCGTGCAATAAGTCTTGTATCTGAGAGAGTCGCAATCTGCAGGTTAAGCGCGCCGTGTTGTGACCTTCCGTAGATCTCTCCTGGGCCTCTAAGTTTTAGGTCAACTTCAGCAAGATAGAACCCATCATTTGACTTCTCAATCTCCTTGAGGCGCTGACTCGGTTTACTGCTGTCACTCATTACTAAATAGCAGTAACTCTGGTGAGCAGAACGCCCCACGCGACCGCGAAGCTGGTGAAGCTGACTTAGACCAAAACGATCCGCATTCTCAATCATCATTACGGTTGCATTAGGAACGTCAACTCCAACCTCAACAACAGTAGTACTGACGAGAATATCAACTTTTCCCTCTGCAAATTGCGTCATCACCGTATCCTTCTCGTCTGCCTTCATTTTTCCATGAAGCAGTCCTATGCGACGATGCTTGAATACAGAGTTTCGAAGTTTTTTGTATTCCGTCTCTACACTTTTGACATCATTATCAGGATTATCATCGATGAGGCTGCATATTACGTATGCCTGTCGTCCTTTTTCAATCTCCGCATCAATGAGTTCATAAAGCTGGGCGCTACTGTTTGGAGACCAGAGCTTGGTTTGTATAGGCTTCCTTCCTTTAGGCAGTTCATTAAGAATACTCACCTCCAATTCTCCATAAACAGTCAGGGCAAGACTTCGTGGAATGGGTGTTGCCGTCATAGTAAGAAGATGCGGCATACGCTCAGATTTCTTTAAAAGCTCCTGACGCTGTGCTACTCCAAATCGATGCTGCTCATCGATTGCCACAAAGCCCAGGCGATGGAAAGAAACCGCCTGCTGAATAAGCGCATGGGTTCCAACCACTACATCAACTTGGCCCGCAGCAACCTGCTCGTTAAGCATTTTCCGTGCAGCACCTTTCACGCTCCCTGTCATGAGCGCAACGGTCACCCCAAAAGGCTGCAACATTTTGGATAGCGTTTCGGCATGCTGGGTTGCTAATATTTCAGTGGGAGCCATGAGTGCAGTCTGGAACCCCGCATGAGCCGCCTGACGCGCCGCCAGGCCTGCTACAACCGTCTTTCCCGATCCTACATCACCCTGAAGAAGGCGATTCATTGGTACTTGACGTTCAAAGTCTTGAATAATATCCCAGGCAGCACGCCGCTGAGCGCTGGTCAAGTCAAAAGGGAGCTGCGTTACGAATTCACTCACCACCTTTTTATCAAATGGGATATGCCAGCCTTTCAATTTCGCATTAGCCTGCTTGTTATACTGTGCGGCAAGAAGGAGCTGAAAAAGCTCCTCAAAGGCAAGTCGTTCCCTTGCTCGCTCAATATCCGAGGTGCTTTTAGGAAAATGCATACCGAGTATTGCATCAGATCTATCTAGTAACTTCTCACCTTTCACCACCTCGGATGGAAGCGTTTCAGGTAGCATTGTCATTAATGGACGAAGCTCGGCTAATATCTTGCGAACAAGCTGACTCTTCAGGCCATGAATGGATCTATATACAGGTAGCAGACGATCTGTCTGGATAGGCATATCACTTATTTTTTCGACACTTGGATTGCTCAATTGATACTTATTGTAGTTAAACTCGAACTGTCCTGAAAAGAAGAACTCCTCACCCGACTTGAGCTGCGTCTCTCGGTAGGGCTGATTAAACCATATCGCCTGAAGTCTTCCCGAATCATCAACAAGTGTCGCTGTCGTTAATCGAAGCCCTCGACGTACAGGTCGGGTCGAAACCTTCTCGCACCTTGCACGAATTGTCATTTTCCCTGGATGGACATGTGCAATCGCAACCACTTCTGAGAAATCTTCATGTGCACGAGGGAGGAAATCAATAAGATCTCCAACAGTTCTCAAACCCGCCGCTGAGAACTGTTGGGCCGTCTTCTCTCCAACGCCTTTAATATGCTCTAGGGACGAGAGGAGATTCATTTAACGAAGGAGCATTCCTTCAAGCGTCTGAGAGAGTACCTTGAGATGTTCCCTCGTCTCAGTCATGAGGTGCTCGAGCTCATTACCCTCACCCACCTGTTCATACCACTGTACGTAAAATTTTAATTTTGGCTCCGTCCCGCTTGGTCGGATCGTAATCTGACGCCGTTCATCGCCATCGAGCTCCAATGTAATCACATTGCCTTTTATGCAATCGATAGGAGTTACCTCTCCAGTTTTTAGGTCCCGGCGTTCCAATGTTTGATAGTCAAGAATAGCAGTAATCTCATGCGTATCGATCGTACTTGGCGGCGATTGTCGAAGCTCGGTCATTACTGACTGCATAGTTTCGAAACCTCGGGCTCCAAGAAAGTATGCATTGTTTAGATCTTCTAAGTACAAACCATGTTCGGCATACAGCTCAAGGAGCCTATCATACAAAGTCTTACCTTGTTTCTTAAGTTCTGCAGCATATTCAGCGACAGGCAATGATCCGGTGGCGCCGTCCTTATCGCGAACATAATCTCCTTTTACAAACCCAAAGCTTTCCTCGGCTCCAAGAATAAAGATCTCATCTGTCGACTCCTTCTTACCTACAAGCTCTGCGATGTATTTGAATCCGATGAGCATGTTCGTGTACATTTTCACTCCATACTTATCAGTCAATGCGCTCAGCATCTTCGTTGTCACAATTGTCTTTGCTAGATAGTGGGGCTTCGAGAGCTCGCCGCGACCACTAAGCTTTTGAAGCACAAAGTCTGCTGCGAGCACAGAAGCTTGATTGCCGCTTAAGTAGATGACATCATCACCTTGCCGAACCATGATTCCAAATCGATCTGCATCCGGGTCATTCGTAATCGCAATGTCAGCGTTTTCGGCGAGCATTTGCGCTACCGCTCGATCATTTGCGATAGGTTCTTCAGGATTAGCTTTTCCGCTATCTATCGTTGGGAAGTTACCATCAGGGGTCATCTGATCATCTACGAGTGAAATATCGCTAAAACCAGCCTTTCGAAGAGCTGGCAAGACATTTGTCTGGCCAGCTCCATGAAGCGGTGAATAAA
>DATFHX010000006.1:0-39175 GCA_035247945.1 Saccharimonadales bacterium (SeqCode)
CCGTGCAATTCGTTTTGCATTCGATCTAGGGATCGAGCAGAATTTCCTCGAGGGGATCGTTCCTGTAATCGTCGATCTCTACGCAAATGACTATCCTGAAGTTGCTACAAAACGCGAAGAAGTGATCACAACGCTCATTAAGGAAGAAAAGGTGTTCCGCCAGACACTTCGTAAGGGGCTCAAGCAGCTTGAGAAATTTGCAGAGAACGGTCTTACGGGAACCGAACTCTTTACGCTCTACGATACGTATGGATTTCCGGTTGAACTATCTACGGAAGAGGCGTTTAAGCAAGATCTTACACTTAGCGAGAACTGGCGTAGTGAGTTTGATGCTAAGATGGCTGAACAGCGTGCTCGGTCTCAGACTGCAGCAAAGGGAACGTTTAAGGGCGGCCTTGGCGGCCAAACCTTGCAGCACAAGAAATATCACACAGCAACCCACCTTATGTACCAGGCACTCCGTGATGTCCTCGGTGACCATGTCGTTCAACATGGAAGCAACATTACAGAAGAACGACTTCGCTTTGACTTTTCACACCCTGAAAAGATGACTCCTGAGCAAATTAAGAAAGTTGAAGATATTGTTAACGAACAAATCGCAAAAGATCTAAAAGTGAGCTTTGCTGAATATCCTACGAAGGTTGCCCGAGAAGATATGCACGCACTCGGTCAGTTTGGTGATCGCTACGGTGATACAGTAAAGGTCTACAAGATGATTGCGGATGGTGAAGAGAAGCCATTCAGCTTCGAAATCTGCGGTGGCCCGCACGTAGACCATACTCTACAGCTCTTTGAAGATGAAAAGCGCTTCAAGATTATTAAGGAAGAGTCTTCGAGCGCAGGAGTTCGCCGCATCAAGGCAGTGCTTGCGTAAATAAGCGTTCAGAATATGAAAAGGGCCCGGGTCTCGTAAAGACGACCCGGGCCTTGCTCGTAGATGAGCGTATGCTGTAGGTATTACAGCTTCGCGTCCTTCAGGATCGCGGTCAGCTTGGTGGCGATCCGTTCGGCGGCCGCCTTCAGGTCCTTGCTGCTGGTCTCGCCACCGATGTAGTCGGCGACCAGAACCGTGACGTCGCTTCGGCCGCGGATCCTCTTGGAGACGACTGCGGCCTCCTCGTCGCTGGACCTGCCAGCGAGCGCATCGGCCTTGTACTCGTCGCTCGTGCGACGGTACCTGGTGTTCCCACCAGCGAAGTCGATGCGGTAGAAGTCCTCCCCGTGGACGATGACGACCATGAGGTCTGCGCTGATACCGCGCATCGCGAGGTCGACGCCGCTGCCGAAGAGTTGGCCGTACTTGATCAGGACATCCTGTGACATAGCGGTCACTGTGTGGTCTCCTTCTTGGCAAAGCGAATTGACACTGACAAACGTATATTATGCATTGCCTTCGCAGCAATGTCAATAGTAAAGGCCCCTCCCGCCATTTTGGCAGGGAGGGGTGGGCGAGTGTTCTACGCGAGACTCGCACCTGCGAAACGTTGCGCTGCCTTCTGGGCTAGAGTTTCGGCAAGAAGTGTCAAGGCCTTGTCCGACATCGCTCCGACTGCGACGACATGAACATCTGGTCCATTGGGGACAGTACTTGTCGCGCAGCCAAAGTCACCGTGCCCCTTCTGGATGAAGGTGCGCATCTTCAGGTCGAGGGCTTCCAGGATTTTCGTCTGTGCGTCGGGAAGGACAACACAGCTCACAAGGTTCTCATCGCCGTGGCGACGCGCAGCCTGGACGGCTAGCCCATTTTTGAGGATGGTTTGCCGAAAGGCTTCGAGCACCTCCTTCAAGGTATCTGTTGTCGTTGCAAAATCCGGGGGCATTTCCATGACTCTCCTTGTGCTCGCACGTACTTGGTGATTATAACATGCAAAGACTCCATCTCCTCTCGACCTATGATGTTTATGGTATATAATAGAAGTACCTATGGTTTTTGATAAATTACGCAGTAAAGCTCAGGATAAGATTGAAAGCGAATATATCGTAGCGCTTGACATTGGTACCGAGTTTGTAAAAGCACTGATTGCTCGCCAGAAAGATGACGATTCGCTCGACATTGTTGGTGTAGGCCGTGCCCGTCAGGATGTAAGTGATATGCATAGTGGGGCAATTGCAGATATTACAGGTGTCGTTCGTAATTGTGAAGAAGCTTTGGCGGCTGCTGAAGACCAAGCTGGGCTTCAAGCGAAGCGTGTCGTGATCGGGATTGCCGGAGAGCTTGTTAAAGGAGTGACGAACACAATCCGATACCGACGACCGCAGCCCGACCGTCCTCTTGATGCGAGTGAGATGGAATTCATTATTGAGAAGGTGCAAGAGCGTGCGCAGGTAAAAGCGCAACACCAGATCGCGCTCGAAACAGGGAATGAGGATGTAGAGGTTAAACTTGTAAACTCAGCACTTGTGAGCATCCACATTGACGGGTATAAAGTCTCTAATCCACTTGGTTTCCAGGGGAGGGATGTAGCGGTGCAGATTTATACAGCCTTTGCTCCTATGGTTCACATTGGTGCGCTTGAGCGGGTTGCCGATGAACTTGCACTTGAGCTTGTTGCAGTAGCGGCGGAGCCGTTTGCAGTAAGTCGTGCAGTACTTGGTAATGATGCAAGCAGCAACTTTACCGCTATACTAGCGGATGTTGGTGGTGGTACGACCGACATTGCAGTTGTGAATGATGGTGGAGTCGAGGGTACAAAGATGTTTGGCATCGGTGGTCGAAGTTTCACACGTACGATCGGAAGTGAAATGAATTTGAGTTACTCAGATGCCGAGAAGCTGAAAGTAAATATCGACAGCACCCAGATTAAACCAACGATTAAGAAAGAGGCTGAAGCGGCAATTGATAAAACACTTGATGTATGGCTTTCAGGTGTGGAGCTTGCGCTTGCTGAATTTGACTCAGTAGATCATCTACCTAATCGGATCCTCCTCTGTGGAGGTGGTGCAAGCCTTACGCCTCTGGTTGATGCGCTTTCTAAACGTGATTGGTATAAGGAGTTGCCGTTTACGAAGCGGCCGACAGTTCAACGTATTGTACCGTCTGAAGTGATTGGCGTGACTGATACGACGGGGGCGGTTAAGGACCATACCTTCATTACTGCCATGGGCCTCTTAAGGGTTGGATATGATACAATAGTAGGTAGTACAGATACAGATACTATCAAGGATAAATTAAACAGAATTCTGCGCATATAAACATGAACAAAGACGTCATTTACATCGATGTCGACGACGATATCACGGCGATTATCGGTAAAGTCAAAGATTCAAAAGAAAAAATTGTTGCCCTCGTGCCGCCAAAACGTATCGGCGTTTTGCAGAGTGCTGTAAATCTTCGTCTGCTTGCGCGTGCCGCAACACAAGGTAATAAACACCTCGTTCTCATTAGCAGTAATTCAGCACTTCTTGCGCTCGCTGCTGCGGCTAAGGTACCGGTGGCAAAAACACTGCAGAGTAAGCCTGAGCTTCCAGAGATTGATGCGCTGGATGTTGACGATGGTGAAGATATTATTGATGGAAGTCAGCTTCCTATTGGTGATCATGCTAAGACGGCAAAATCGCCAGACTCAGCAATCGAGCGTGCCTTGCAAGCTGATGCTGCTGCGGATGCTAAAAAAGCCGCACCGCCACTTCCAGGTGAGCAACCAGCTCGTCCTCGAGCTAAAAGTGGCGTGAAGGTGCCTAACTTTAACTCTTTCCGCAAGAAACTCTTTCTTATCATTGGCGGTGGAGTGCTTCTTGTCGCGTTTCTCGTGTGGGCAATTTTCTTTGCTCCTCGAGCGACAATTGTTATCACGGCGCGAACAAGTGATACATCGTCAAATGCTGCGATTACACTTGCACAGTCTCTCACGACAGATGCCAGTAAGAACACCTTAAAAGCCACGACGCAGCAATTAAAGAAAGAGATTTCTGTGGAGTTTGCTCCAACGGGAAAGAAACAGGTTGGTGATAAGGCAACGGGCACAATGAAGTTAACACGTACCTCAACTTCGAGTGTCCCAATTAACGTTCCTTCGGGGACCTCATTCTCAAGCTCAGGACGCACTTTTGTAAGTACGGAATCGGCAACACTCGGTGGAACCACCGTGGGCGAGGGCGGAATCATCCAGAGTAGTGCTACGGTTGCAGTTCAAGCCACGGAAGTTGGCGAGGAATATAATCTCTCTGCTCGTGGATACCAGTCAAATATTAGCGGGTTTGATGCTCAAGGTTCGACGATGGCGGGGGGAACCTCAAAAGAGATTACCGTTGTGAGCAGTTCGGACGTAGATGCGGCGACGCAGCAACTCAAGCAACAAAACAATGATCAAACTAAGTCTGATCTTAAGGCTCAATTCGACAAGACGGTAAAGATTCTTGACTCAACATTTAAGGTCGATCTTGGTACGCCAACTTCAACTCCGGCGGTAGATCAAGAAGCGAGTGGTAAAGCGAAACTTACGGCAAATGCGACGTATTCAATTACGGGAGTAGATAGTAGTGAGTATAATCGATTCCTCGACAGCTACTTTGATAGCAAGTTAACGGATAAGAATGCACAGCGTGTCTACAGCAATGGTGGTGATAAGGTGCAGTTTACGAATGTAAATGCGACCGATAACGGGTACACTGCAAACATTGTCGCTACGGCAAAAGTAGGTCCAAAGATTGATGACAATACGGTAAAAGAACAATCAAAGGGTAAGCGCTATGGAGATATTCAATCAAGTCTCGCTTCCATCCAAGGTGTTGATAACGTCGATGTAAAGTTCTGGCCATTCTGGGTTTCGACGGTGCCAAATGATGCAAATAGAATTACTGTTGAATTCAACCTAGATGAGAAGTAAGACCTTCTTAGCACTAGATGTTGGTGAGAAGCGCATAGGTGTCGCAACAGGAGATGCTGCAATACGAATTGCTATTCCGCTTGAGACGATAGTTGTCGACGGCACGGAAATCGAACAGATTGCTCGAATTGTTGTTGATGAAGGTGTTGATACGATCGTTGTAGGATATCCCCGGAATCAATCTGGTGAGGCTACGGCGCAAACGGCGTATGTTGAGCAGTTTGCTGAGCAGCTTAAAGATATAGCGCCACATCTTGAGTTCCAGGATGAATCACTCACAAGCGTTCTGGCTGAGGAGCGACTTAAGTCACTTGGGAAGCCTTATGCGAAAGGTGATATCGATATGCAGGCAGCAGCGATTATTTTACAGGATTACCTAGAGGGGACAATACGCGTATGAACGACATCTTGCCACCTAAGCGTCCACTCGGGCAGCAGGGTGTAAACCCGCCTAAGCCTACGGCTCCTAATCAGCAGATTCGTCGGGGTGTCGTGCACCCTGTAAGTATGGATATGAAGCGACCGCTTAATCCTACTGCTCGGCCACTCCAAGCCTCTCCGGCCGAGGAGAAGTTGATCGAGGCGCCTGAACCGCCCCTGCTCCTCGAGAAGCCGAAGCGATCACTGAAGAAAATCATTCTTTGGGTAGTTATTGCGCTCGTAGTGCTTCTAATTGTAGCCGCTGTCGCTGCATTTCTCTGGTATCAAAATGCACTTACGGCACTTTCTTCGAGTACAGATAAAACACGCATTACCGTAGAGAGTGGAAGCACGTATGATCAAATAGGGGGTGAGCTTCAGGATAAGGGAGTGATTCGAAGTAAGTTGGCCTTCACTATCTACACTCGAATTACCGGTACTCACGGAAGCTTACAGGCAGGCACGTATTCTCTCGCACCCTCTGAATCTGTACCTCAGATTGTTGACCACCTTACCTCAGGAAAAGTTGACCAATTCTCGATTACATTTCTTCCGGGGGCAACGTTAGCTGAGAACCGTAAAGGGCTTATTGATGCAGGATTTAGTCAGGCTGAGGTTGATGTCGCACTTAAGAAAACCTATCAATCACCACTTTTTGAGGGAAAACCTGCCTCGAGTGACCTAGAGGGGTATATCTACGGTGAAACTTATACGTTTTCAAGTGACACCTCTGTTGAAACGGTGCTTCAGACAACTTTTGATGAATTCTATTCAAAGTTGACTAAAACGGGTGTTCTTGATGGTTTTAAAAAGCAGGGGCTTTCGCTCTATCAAGCGATTACCCTCGCCTCTATTATTCAGCGAGAAGTACCAACGGCTACAGATCAGAAGCAGGTAGCGCAGGTCTTCTTTAAGCGACTGAAAGAGGATATGCCACTTGGCTCAGATGTAACGTATCAATATGCGGCAAAAAAGCTTGGAGTGGCGCCTACACCCGACCTAGATTCACCTTATAATACACGAAAGTACCCAGGGCTTCCCCCAGGTCCCATTGCTACTCCTGGATTAAGTGCTCTTGAGGCGGTCGCCAGCCCGGCCAGTGGTGATTATCTTTACTTCCTGAGTGGCGACGATGACGTTACGTACTTTGCTCGCACCTCTAGTGAGCACGAGAAAAACATCAAGGAACATTGCCAGATCAAGTGTTCGGTTTTCTAGTGGTTGACAAGATTGCAATGTTATAAAATATATTGACTTTTTTTGCAAGAATTGCTAAAATTATAGATAGCACATTTGTGAGTTCGCCTACTAGTGTAATGGATAATTCTGAGAAATTACGTAATTACATCTGCGAGTGGGGAGCGCGAATAGCAAGTGAGCCTACCAAGAACTGTCGCACGGATACAGAGCACACACTTTTCACCAATACCAATTAAATGAATCGGTCGATATGTATCCCTTTCTGGGCTTCGGCGCAGAAGAAAGACAAAGTACGGTAGACGCCTTTACAGTAATGTAGATGGCAGGAGAACGATTATTCGTAATCATATCGAAGCCTCGAGCTTGTCTCAGGCTACAACTGCGGAGTTGAAACAGCAGGTATTTGCCCGCCGTAAGACGCGTACGTCTCACAGCAAGGGTATGCCCAAAACGACAACGATCGCAGCATATGCAGGTGTTTTCTTGCTAGTGATCTCTATGGTAGCTATTGGCTACCAGCCACCTCAAAATCTGGATACAGTTGCCAATGCGGCGCAGACATCTGACACGAACACCGCCCAGCCATCTGTTGACCAACTCGTCGCAACAAACATTGCGGCTGGTATCGCTGAGCGTGCTGATCTTCCTATTGCAACTAACGTTGCGAACCTATCAGTATCGCTGTCTGCCGAAAGTCAGTTGGCTCAGAATGACACAAACGTCATTAGTAAGCCGCAGATTATTCAACCATCAGCCGATGGCCGTACGATCGCACACTATACAGCAGTTGCGGGTGATACCGCCGAGTCTGTGGCTGCCAAATTTGGGATTAGTGCAGATACGGTTAAGTGGGCAAACAACTTAAGCTCAGATGCAATTGAGGTAGGTAAGCAGCTCGCAATCCCTCCAGTTAATGGTGTTGTCTACACGACTAAGGATGGTGACACGGCCGATAGCCTTGCAAGCAAGTATGGTTCAACCGCAAAGGACATCATTGCCTTTAACGACTTAGAGGTTGGTGGACTTACATCTGGTCGTCAAATCATTATTCCTGGTGGTGTACTTCCTGAGACGGAACGTCCTGGATATGTTGCACCGTCTAAGGCAGCAAGTCAGGGTGCTTACAACGGTGGGTATTCAACTGTTAACGCCCAGATTGCGACAGCATCTGCTGGTAACCGTTACGCCTTCGGTAACTGTACATGGTACGCCTATGAGCGTCGTCTACAGCTCGGCCGCCCAGTGGGAAGCTTCTGGGGTAATGCTGCAACCTGGGCAATGTACGCACAGGCAGCTGGATTCCGCGTCGACAATACACCTGAAGTTGGTGCAGTGATGCAGAACGGTGGTGGATACGGACACGTTGCCATTGTCGAAAGTGTTAACTCGGATGGAAGCATCACGATTAGTGAGATGAACTACGCTGGTAACTTTAACCGCGTAACGAGCCGTACGGTTGGTGCTGGTTCGGTTGGATCATTCAACTACATTCACTAAAAATTAGTACAAAATACAAAAACGCCTCTGTCAATACGGAGGCGTTTTTGATATACTGAGGGGAATATGTTTGTTGATACAGCGAAAGTATTTATCTCTGCGGGAAATGGCGGCAATGGTGCGGTTAGTTTTCGACATGAGATTTATGTTGATAAGGGCGGACCAGATGGTGGTGATGGTGGTAAAGGTGGTGACGTCGTATTTGAAGCGACGGAAAACCTCAACACTCTAATCGATTTCCGCTACAAGCCGGAGCTCAAGGCCGAGGCTGGTCAGCATGGCTCAAAGCGTAATCGTCGTGGACGCTCAGGCAGGGATGCTATTATTAAGGTCCCTATGGGAACAATCGTCCGACGGAATGGTGAAATCATCGCAGATCTTACGGAGAATGGACAGCGTGTCGTGATTGCCAACGGCGGTGACGGTGGCTTTGGTAACGCTCACTTTAAATCATCGGTACGCCAGACTCCACGCATGGCGGAGCTTGGCGAGCAAGGTGACACCTTTGAAGCTGAGCTTGAACTCAAGCTTCTCGCTGATGTGGGTCTTGTTGGCTTTCCAAATGCAGGTAAATCAACCTTCTTATCAGTCGTAAGTAATGCACGTCCGGAGATCGCAAACTATGCATTCACGACATTAACGCCAAATCTTGGTGTGGCCGACATTGACGATGGAAGCCTTCTTATAGCTGACATCCCTGGGCTTATTGAAGGTGCCAGTGAAGGAAAGGGGCTTGGCGATGCATTCCTTCGTCATGTCGAACGTACCGCAGTGCTTCTTCACCTTATTGATATCTATAGCGACGATGTGGCTGCGAGCTACAAGACGATCCGGACTGAACTTAAACAGTATAGTGCGGAGCTAGCTACGCGACCAGAGGTTATTGCCCTCACGAAAGCCGAGGGTCTTGATGATGAAATTATTAAGATGCAGACAGACGCAGTACGTGCGGTTGCTGGAAAAGACGCAGTTATTCATGTTATTTCCGCGAGTGCCCACCAGGGTCTTATCGAGGTACTTCGAGATCTCCGTGTGCGCGTAAACGAGGCACGTGCGCTGCAACATGAAATTGATGCAACAGATGAGGGTGATATGCCAGTCATTCGTCTCAGCGGACAGCAAGAAGCTGAAGCATGGTTTGTTGACCGAGATGATGAGGGTGTATTTACTGTTCGTGGCGATAAAATCGAGAAGTTTGCAAGGCGTACGAACTTTGATAACTACGAAGGTGTTAATCGGCTTCGGGATATCATGAAGAAGCTCGGTATTACTCATGAACTGACTCGCATGGGTGCAACAGGTGAGAGTATTATTAGTATTGATAGCCACGAATTTACACTTCTTGAGCAATAGACTCTCTTTTTATTATAAAAGCCCTAAAATATTGTTGACATAACGTATCTATTGTGATAATATAAATAAGTTGCTATACAGGTGTGGTTTTAATTGACCCCTGAATAAGTACATTGACAACTGAATATTTACTTCATGTTTGTCGTGGATTACTGTGTATTTATCAAAGTACATGAGTAACCCACGACAAACACACGGACATGCCGTCCGCGAGTGTTGTCGTGCCATGGGAGAAATGTCAACCAAGGAGGCTGTGTGCCCCGCTACACCGCAGGCTTCATCGAAGCCTAGGGCACCCTGCGGACAACGCCCCCGCTCACTGTTCATCCCCACCGGCAGACGCCGGATATCTGAGAGGACATCCTCACATGTACGACCTGAGTACCGAGGGCTACAGCGGCCCCACCTTCGCCCACACGTATGTGATCCACAGCACCGCGAACATCGCCGGCCGCCGCCACTGACCCGTGGACGGCCCGCTTCATCTGCGACACCTGAGAAGGAGGTGCGCCACATGGCGCTCCTGAGACCCGAGGGGTGACACCCCCTCCGCGTCCCAGTCAGTCGCCGCGGTTCAGAACACTCCAGCCGGAGTCGGTTCTGAGGCGCGGTCCAACTCATCTGCCAGAGAACGGAACGGTCGACCTCCGTGACCCGCCAGCCGGCGGCAAGGACGGGGGAGTGACGTGCGAACGCACGCCGCTACCACCTGACTCCTGTGGAGTCTCACCGCAGCGCCTGGTCACCCCGCGATGGCCCGAGCCGATGGCTACCATCGCCGCGTGCAGGCTGCGGTTCGCCCGACCGGGCGCCACTACGTACAAGACGGTACGTGTGGCGCCCGGCGGGCACCCGAAAAGTAAATATCAGTGTCAGACGCCACCCAACTTGGGTGGCTTTTCCTTTTTCTGCTATGATGGGGAGTAATGGCACAAACTTTCTTTTTTTATGACCTAGAGACCAGTGGACTTGATGCGAGGCACTCACGCATTATGCAGTTTGCGGGTATTCGCACTGATCTCGATATGAATCCTATCGGTGAACCGTATAATATACTCGTAAAGTTACCCGATGATACGCTTCCAAGTCCTGAAGCGCTAATGGTGACTGGGATTACACCACAGCAGACCCAAATGGATGGGCTAACAGAGGCGGAGTTTGCATCACTTCTTCATAATGAGATCTTTACAAAAGATACGGTTGTCGTTGGATTTAATAATATTCGTTTTGACGATGAATTTATTCGTCATCTATTTTGGCGCACGTTCCGTGACCCATATGAATGGGCGTGGAAGGATGGACGTTCGAGATGGGACCTTCTTGACGTTGTTCGCCTGACGAGAGCGCTTCGCCCGGAAGGCATCGAGTGGCCCGTCGTTGATGGTAAGGCGTCGAATCGTCTCGAACTTCTCACTAAGATGAATGGGATCGATCACTTTAAAGCGCATGACGCGCTAAGTGATGTTGAAGCGCTTATTGCAGTGACAAAGCTTATTAAAGAGAAACAGCCTAAGTTATTTGAATATCTCCTCGCAATGCGAGATAAGAATAAGATCAAGCAGCTCATCAATCTTGAAGATAAAGCTCCCTTTGTGTATACGAGTGGGCGGTACGATAGTGCGTATCATAAGACAACACTGGCATTTCCCCTTGCGCCCGGAAAGAATGGAAATGTTGTTGTCTATGATCTTCGGCACGATCCATCCCAGTTGATTAATCTTTCTCCTAAAGAGCTTGCAAAAAAGCTCTACACGCCTTGGGAGGAACGGAAAAAAGAAGGGTTCGTTGCACTTCCTGTAAAGGAGATGCAGTATAACCGTGCCCCTGCAGTAGCACCCGCGGGTGTGCTCGAACAAAATAATGGCTGGGAACGAGTTGGACTTGACCCAGACGTAATTAAAAAACACCAGGATATCCTCCTGGGTGCCCCTCATTTTGCTGAGAACATTCGCTCACTTTTTGAATCACGTCCTGAATTCAAAAAATCTCCGCATGTCGAAGCACAGCTTTACGACGGTTTTCTGAATGACAGAGATCGTACGCACGTTGAGCTGATACGAAATGCAAATGAACATGATTTATCTCGGTTGCAACCTGAGTTTGTTGACGAGCGTCTCTCTCCGCTTCTCCTTCGCTATAAGGCGAGGAATTATCCGAGCGCGCTAAGTGAAGATGAGGCGCGTACATGGGAATCGTGGCGAGCGGAGTATGTAAACGCGCAGCTTCCGGGCTTTATGAAGTCACTGCAAAGATTGGCGGCTACGCAGCGTGATGAGGCCAAGCAGTTTATTTTGCAGGAACTACAGCTCTGGGCTGAGAGTATCGTCTCTACGGGTGCTGAGTAGCTATTAAGAGGTTGCTTCGATTCGTTTGAAGCGACGAGATGGCATCCGCTTTTTATGAGCAGCGTGTTTTTTTGATGAACGCTTTGCTGTATGTCGCCGTACAATAGGCCGCACGACCATACGAAACAGGAACACCCAGAAGACGGCAAAGACAATCATGAGCATCAGGACTGGCGGGACGCTGTAGGGTGTTCCTGGAATAGCACCGACCATGATGAACATGAGCAAAGAATCGATGACATCTGACTGGAAGAGGATGGCACACGTTAACAATCCGATGATGGTGAAAATCAATATTTTTTTCATGTTTTTCTACTAAATTCTTATCACTTAATGTAGCATTCTTGTCAAAGTGATGCAAAGATAAGCACCATTGAAATTTTAAGTAATGAGAGGCGTTATTTTGCTTGAATGAAAGTGAGAAAAGGGTTAAGAGGGTATGTGGAAAAAGGAAGCGGTTTCGTGCTATAATAAGGTGTCATGCCAGAGGTAATTCGAGTCACCGGTGCAAGGGAGCACAACCTAAAGAATGTGAGCGTTGAGATACCACGCGATAAATTAGTAGTGATTACGGGTTTGTCTGGAAGTGGAAAGTCTTCACTTGCTTTTGATACTATTTATGCCGAAGGTCAGCGGCGCTACGTTGAAAGTCTTAGTAGCTATGCTCGTCAATTCCTTGGCACTATGGATAAGCCGGATGTTGATCAGATCGAAGGGCTGAGTCCTGCAATTTCTATCGACCAGAAATCGACAAGCCGCAACCCGCGAAGTACGGTTGCGACGGTTACTGAAATCTACGATTATCTCCGTCTCCTCTACGCTCGAATTGGCGTTCCGCACTGTCCAGTGTGTGGTAAGCCTGTTTCACGTCGCACTCCTCAGGCGATTATTGATGAAATCATGAAGATTGAGTCGGGTACACGTCTCATGCTTCTCGCTCCCGTCGTGAAGGGGAAGAAGGGAGAGTTTGCGCATATTCCAGAACAATACCGCAGGCAGGGATTTGCACGTGCTCGGGTTGATGGCGTCGTGTATGCACTCGATGAATTTCCTGAACTTCAAAAAAGCTACAAGCACGACATAGAAATTGTTGTTGATCGTATTGCAATCACTCCGGAGATGATTGGACGTGTTACGCAATCGGTTGAGCAGGCGCTCGAGCTTGCAGACGGTGTTGTTGAGCTTCTGAATGCTGATACGGACGAAGTGACTGTTATGAGTCAGCGATACGCCTGTGTGGATCATCCGAATGAAGAGATCCCTGAACTTGAACCACGCCTCTTTAGCTTCAACTCGCCCCAAGGTGCGTGTCCTGTGTGTACCGGACTAGGAAGTCGACTTGAGGTTGACCCGGAGCTTGTCTTCAACCCAAACCTGACGCTTGCAGAGGGTGCGATTCGCCCGTATAACCGCGTGAACAGTGACACCTGGTATATGAAGCGACTTGCTAAAGTTGCTGACATTCACGGTTTTAGTCTCCACGTTCCTGTTAAGGAGCTCTCTGCAGAAGACCTTGATAAGATCCTGTATGGAACGGGAAATCGTAAATATACAGTTGACCTTGGTGGGGGGCGAAGCTATGAATCGACCTTTGAGGGTGTAATTCCGAATCTCGAGCGTCGCCACAAGGAAACCGATAGCGAGTTCATGCGAAAGGACATCGAACGATTTATGCGTGAACGCAAGTGTCATACCTGCGGTGGCGCTCGTCTCAAGCCAGTTGTTCTTGCAGTGACCGTCCATGGCCTGAATATTATGGACATCTGTAATCTTGGCGTTGATTCAGCACTTGATCTTTTTACTAATAATCTGCAGCTTACCGATCAGGAGCAGTTTATTGCACGTCAGATCGTAAAAGAGATTAGTGCCCGACTTGGCTTTATGAGCAATGTTGGGCTTAACTATCTTGAACTTGGTCGGGCGGCAAATACGCTCTCAGGTGGTGAGGCACAGCGTATTCGCCTTGCAACCCAAATTGGATCTGGGCTCCAGGGTGTACTCTATGTACTCGACGAGCCATCCATTGGACTCCACCAACGTGACAATGATCGACTCATTGCAACCTTGAAGCGACTTCGTGATCTCGGCAATACCGTCCTGGTAGTTGAACACGACGAGGATACGATTCGTGAAGCAGATTACCTTCTTGATATCGGTCCTGGCGCTGGCGTGAATGGTGGGAATGTTGTGGCTGCCGGTACGCCTGATCAGGTGGCCGAAAACCCTGACAGTGTGACAGGTAGGTACCTTGCGGGTACGGAGAAGATTGAAGTTCCCCGAAAGCGTCGTCAAATTGATACAGATCGCCACTTGGTGATTCGCGGAGCACGTGAGAACAACCTAAAGAATATTGACGTGAAGTTTCCACTTGGCGTCATGACGGTCGTGAGCGGTGTAAGCGGAAGTGGTAAATCGACACTTGTGAATGACATTCTTGCCAAAGAGCTTTCTGCACGTCTTCACCGCGCACAGGCGGTGCCTGGCGCGCATGAGAATATTGAGGGAATCAAGCACCTGGATAAGGCGATCATTATTGATCAATCCGCAATTGGCCGTACGCCGCGCTCTAACCCAGCAACATATACGGGCGTGTTTACACCTATTCGCGATCTTTTTGCGAGTACCCCAGAGGCAAATGTTCGAGGCTACAAGTCGGGTCGATTTAGCTTTAATGTTAAGGGTGGGCGCTGTGAGAACTGTCAGGGTGATGGTGTGATTAAGATCGAGATGCACTTCCTTCCTGATGTCTATGTCACCTGTGACGTGTGTAAAGGAAAACGCTACAACCGTGAAGCGCTTGAAATTAAATATAAGGACAAAACAATCAGTGATGTCCTTGAGATGACGGTTGAGCAGGCAGCTGAATTCTTTGCTAATGTGCCGGCGATCGCACGAAAAATGGATACTCTCGTTGACGTGGGACTCGGGTATATTCGACTTGGGCAGCCAGCTACGACATTTAGCGGTGGTGAAGCGCAGCGTATCAAACTAGCTACGGAGCTATCAAGGCGTGCAACGGGAAAGACACTTTATATTCTTGATGAGCCAACCACAGGGCTTCATAGCGCCGATGTAAAGCGACTTCTCGGTATTCTGCAGAAACTCATTGAAGGTGGAAATAGTATGGTGATCATTGAGCATAATCTCGATGTTATTAAATCAGCTGATCATGTTATTGATATGGGCCCAGAAGGTGGTCTCGGTGGGGGTACAGTTGTTGCCGAAGGAACTCCAGAAGCAATCGCAAAAGCTCCACAGTCGTTTACTGGTAAATATCTAAAACCATTACTCTAGACACTAGTAAAAAGCGCTTTGTCATACCTAAAAACATCCCCTCTACCACGAGGGTAGAGGGGTCGAACTGCATTGACGCTACTCTTCCACTTTGAAACTGTAGTCACTCAGGTCTTTGTGGGTAATCCTGAGGGACCCGAGCATGAGTACATACTCGAAGAAATCCGTGACGTCAGTGGTGGTTGTGAGTGGTTCACCTTCTCTGACCAGATGAAGCTTCTGGCCTGGTTGCAGCGCCTGGCGGGCTTCACGGTAGGCCGTCGCATCGAGATGAGACATTCTCTGCTCCTCGAAAAGGGTGTACAATTCTTATGCACTATAACAACAAATCATAGCTACGTCAAATAGCTCAAGGAGGCTATTTATTAAAAATTTTACGTAATTGCAGTTTCGTGCCATTCCAAATTGCTGCCCGTTGCTCCTTCTCTTTAAGAAGGTGGTAGGCCGGGGGGGCGATCGAGATAAAGACAATAACGAATACTGCAGGCAGGAGAATCTGATCGATATCAAGTCCCATACTTTCAAACCAGCTTCCGAGGAAGTATCCAAGGTATGTAATGCCGACTGCCCACATAAGCGCACCGATGACATTGAAGCTGAGGAAGGTCCGGTATGACATTTTTGCAGTTCCAGCAATAACAGGAGCGAAGGTTCGAACAAACGGAACGAAGCGTGCAAGAACGATAGTCTTCCCCCCATGCTTTTTGTAGAACGCTTCGGCTTTCTCAACATATGCTTGCTTAAACAAACGGGAATCGGGTCGATTAAAGAGTTTCCGGCCTACGCGACGTCCGAATGTGTATCCAACGCTATCCCCGAGTACTGCTGCGAGGAAAAGAAGAAAGACGACGAGATGGATGTCGAACGAGAGGACGCCGGTATAAATAAGGAACCCGGTTGTGAAGAGGACCGTGTCGCCCGGAAGGAATGCACCAATAAGGAGTCCACTTTCTGCAAAAACGATAATAATGACTCCAAGGATGCTGACAGTTTTAATTGCTTCAACGAGATCTATTCCGAAGAACGAACCGAAAAGGGTGAGGTGAGAGGAAAAAAGTTCAATCATACTCTCTCATTTTACCACGCAGGTTTACCGATGCTATACTGAAGAGGTAACTAGCAACATCAGAGCGAACAAGGAGTGAATATGGCAGACATTTCATTAAAACTGGATTCTCGTGAAGCAACTGGAAAGAAGGCAGCTCAATTACGCCATGCTGGAGTTATTCCAAGCGTAGTATATGGTGGAAAGTCAAAACCCGTCGCGACGCAATCTGAGGAGGTTGAAACGACAAAAGTAGTTCGTGCAGCTGGCAAACACACCCCAGTTCATCTGACTGTTGATGGAAAAAAGAAACTCGCAATTATCAAATCAATTGATCTTCACCCGGTAAAGCGAAAGGTACTGCATGTTGCCTTCCATACTGTAAAACAAAACGAGAAGATCGTTACGGAAGTGCCTCTTGCGCTGACCGGCATGGGAGAAAGCGAAGCGGAGCGAGCGGGGCTTGTAATACTCCAAGCGCTCGAAAAAGTAGAGGTACGGGCAGTTCCTGCTAAACTTCCAGAAGTACTTGAACTTTCGGTGGAGAAGCTAGAAACCACAGATGATAAGCTCACGTTGGCTGACATTACCTTGCCGGAGGGTGTCGAGTTTGCTGACGCGGATCAGAACCTCGAGCTTGTCGTTGCAAACGTCTACGAGCCTAGTGCACTTCAGGCTGCAAATGAGGCTTCGGGTGGCGACATGGAGTCTGTCGATGAGGTTGAATCTGAGAGCGGTGGAGAATCGGGAGCGGATGAGGCTGAAACTGGAAAAAGCAGTGACATAGACGGTGACTCTGCTACTCAGGAGTCCGAAGAGAAGAAATAAGAGTTTCTGATGTGACCATAAAAGCCACCCTTTAGCGGGTGGCTTTTATTACTAATCTTCTATGAATCCACCGCTCTGGTGATTCCAAAGGTTGGCGTAGATCCCGCCCTTTTTCTTACTGAGTTGTTTATGAGTTCCATCTTCGACGACCTGTCCATGGTCGAGTACGATAATTCGATCGAGCGTAGCGATGGTCGAGAGGCGGTGAGCAACAACAATCGATGTACGCCCTTTCATGAGTTTTTCGAGTGCGTCTTGAATAAGCTTTTCGCTGTGACTGTCGAGCGCTGATGTTGCTTCGTCGAGCACAAGAATTGGTGCATCTTTTAGGATAGCGCGGGCGATGGCGACCCGTTGGCGCTGTCCACCGCTTAGCTTGACGCCGCGCTCTCCTACGATAGTATCAAGTCCGGCAGGGAGTTCTTTGATGAACTCATATGCGTTCGCTTCCTTTGCAGCTTTCATGATCTCTTCGTCTGTTGCATCAGGTTTCCCGTAGGCAATATTATCTCGAAGACTACGGTGAAACATGTAGGGTTCCTGAGGAACATAGGCAATTTGTGATCGGAGCGAGTCCTGGGTTACCTTCGCTATATTCTGACCATCTATCTCAATAGAACCTTTGGTGACATCTGCAAAACGAAGCAATAATTTTGTGAGCGTTGTTTTGCCGCCACCACTGTGGCCCGCCAGTCCAACGCGCTGGCCAGCCTTAATCGTAAGAGATACGTGGTCAATAGCATTTCCTTGTTTTTCGCTCTCAGCGTATCGAAAGATGACATCATCAAGAACGACTTCGCCCTTTGAAACGCTTAGTTGCTTAGCGTTCTTTACGTCGTCGATTTCAGGATCCTCATCAAGAATTTCGGTAATATCAGCTGCGTCAAGGAAAGCTTGCTCAGTCCCGCGGATAATTGGAGTTATCTCAAAGAGCGATCCTGTTAGGCGGCCGAGGTAGGTGACGGCAAAGATAAGTGCAGCAATACTTACCATGCTATTGGTGTAAAGCCAGATACAAACAGTCATCGTAAGGAGTTGAAAGGCAAAAAGCATTGCCTGGCGAGTGAGCATCTCATTCTGAATGACGTTGATCTCTTTCTCTGCAATTCGTTCAATGTGTTCTCTATCATTTGCGACTCGGGTTGCTTCACGCTGGCGAGCAGAAAAGTAACGTACGATTTGTTGGTTTCCAAGGATGTCTGCTATAGTGCCATTCAGTTTCGCCATAAGGGTCTTGCGCTGTTGTCGAAGTGGTCCTCTGGAGTTTACAGACTTTATACTCAGCGCAACCATAAGCCCAGTAGCAAGGCCGAGGGGAAGGAGGAGGATTGGCGACATGATACCGATGATAAGAAGGCTAATGACGAAGTTTACAATGAGCGCGCTTGACTGGAGAAAAACGATGTCGAGAATCGTGACAATTGATCCACCGAACGAGCTGATATCGCCGGCGAGTGAGCCAACCTTTCTGTTGGCGAAGAACTGGTCACTATGGCGCATTAAGTGCTCGACCGCACGGCGAATAAGCCTTGTACGGAGAGCCTCCTCATGAAGAAAGAGTGTCTTAACTCCAATGTGTGAAGTGATGAGGGAAGCTATGGACACGAGTATCCCGACGCCAACAAGGGTCATTGGGTATTGCCACTCATGGGGGTGAGAGATGAGCGACTGTAGAATGAAACTGATTAAGAGTGGCAGTGCAATAATATAGAGGAAACGGTTAATTGGGACGAGCGTAGCGTAGGTAAGGAATGTTCTTTTATCTTTCTTTATTTCGCTCCAGTAGATTGCGAGTGTTTTACGTGCTGTTTTGCTATCTGTGCGGTGAAAGAGGTTCGGCATTTGGATTCCTATTCTTCGATAAATCCGCCACTTTGGTGAGACCATAGTTTGGCGTAGGTACCGTCTTGTTTTGATAGTAATGTTTGGTGAGATCCTTGTTCTGTAATATGACCATTCTCGAGAACGATAATACGATCGAGCTTGGCGATGGTTGAAAGGCGGTGGGCGATAACGATACTAGTCCGTCCCTTCATAAGTTTCTCGAGAGATTCCTGAATAAGTCGTTCACTCTCACTGTCGAGTGCCGAGGTTGCTTCATCGAGCACGAGGATCGGCGCGTCCTTAAGAATGGCCCGAGCGATAGCAATACGTTGACGCTGACCGCCACTAAGCTTCACGCCTCGTTCACCGACCATTGTTTCGAAGCCTTCAGGGAGCTTGTCGATGAAATCCAGCGCATTGGCCTGTTTCGCGGCTTCACGTATCTCTTCGTCTGTTGCTCCTGGTTTTCCATACGCAATGTTTTCGCGAAGCGAGCGGTGAAAGAGCATTGGCTCCTGCGGAACGTATGCAACTTGCTCACGGAGCGAATCTTGGGTGACGTCCGCAATATTTTGTCCATCAATAGTAATCTCGCCACTATCTACATCAGAGAAACGAAGCAGGAGTCGAGTGAGTGTCGTTTTTCCTGACCCGGATGGACCAACGAGTCCAATTCGTTCACCTGGAGTAATCGTCAGATTGAATGCATCAAAGAGCTGTTCATCATTACCCTCGTGTGAAAAGGTGACATCGTGGAACGTAATCGCACCTTCCTGAACATGGAGCGGTGTCTTTGTTCGATCGGCAACCTGATTTGGTTGCGAGAGGATTTCGGTCATATCGTGTGCATCACCCATAATTCGGTTGTAATTACGCATGATGTTATTTATCTCCCATAACTGACGACCAACATTAAAGGTGTAGTTGAGACAGAGATACACAATGCCGATAGAGATAATACTATGCTCAGCTGCCCATAGAGCGCCGATAAGCGCGACGACATTAAGAATGGTTATGAGTGTTGAATATCCTGTACTTACTGCGAGAAAACCACGCATCGTTGAAAGACTCTTTTCGCGCCAGGTGGTGACTTTATTCCCAAGCATATCGAGCTCGCGTGTTTGGCTGCCGTGTGACTTTACAGTCATGACGTTCGTAATAACATCGGCAACATATCCGTTTGTCTCAGAAAACGCCTGCGCTTCTTCTTTATTGCGGATCGCCATTTTCTTAGATCCAAAGAAAACCGTAATAGCAAAGACGATCGAAAGAATGAGAAGGAAAACGGCATACTGCCAAAAGACGAAACTAAGTACAAAGACTGAAGCAAGAATTGCAGAAGCGGAAGGAATTACTTGGAAAACAATTGTATCCCAAAATCGTTCAAAGGCACCGACGAGTTTTGTCGTTTGCGACACGAGAGCGCCACCAAAACGATCCGAATGAAAGGAGAGGCTTTGGTTGGTAAGCGCTATGAAAATCTTTTTATATAAATCACGCTGAGCTGCAGTTTCCATAGTCCAGGTGACGAAAAGGTTAAGTCGCCATCCGATGAGTTGGCTATAGATCTGCAGGCCAACGAAGAGATAGATAAGTGGCCATGCAGTATCAAGCGACGCTCCAGACTGCAGAAGGTCGAGTAATTGGGCTGTGATGTAGGGACTGATTGAGTAGCCCGCAATGCTTGTTGCGGCGCTTCCGATCATGGCGAGGGATGTTCGCCATGGATATCGCATTGCAGTGCGCCATAGAAGTGCAAGGATTGGTTTTTGCATAAATATATTCCTAGATTATTTTGTGAAAAAAGAGTCGTCAGCGGTTCGGACGTCCGAACGTGGGCGAGTAGCGGATCATAGAGAGGCTACGATCATAGTGTCTTTAGTATAGCAAAGAAAAGATGTGTCGCACAAGACGTGGCTAATAACTACTATAGCATATAGAGTGACAGATTGCAAAAAACGGCTATTTATCGTACAATAACAACGATGCAAAAGATTATCTTGTACTACAAATTCACCCCTATTGCAGATCCGGTTGCTATGCGCCTCTGGCAAAAAACGCTTGCTGAAAGCCTCAATCTTCGTGGGCGCATTCTTATCTCTAAGCATGGACTCAACGGAACACTTGGTGGGGACATTGATGATTTGAAGAAATATATCAAGGCCACAAAACAGTTTCCAGGTTTTAAAGGCACTGTTTTCAAGTGGAGCGATGGCGGACGTGAAGACTTTCCACGCCTGAGTGTTAAGGATCGTAGCGAAATTGTTGCCTTTAACGCCGCTGACGAGCTAAAGGTTGATGAGAAAGGTGTCGTTGGGGGAGGTGTTCACTTAAAGCCCAAGGACGTTCATAAGCTTGTCGAAGAACGTGGCGAAGAAGTAGTTTTCTTTGATGGCCGTAATGCTCATGAGGCCGCTATTGGCAAGTTCAAGAATGCTGTTGTTCCTGATACGCGAACGTCACATGACTTTATCCGCGAGCTCGAAAGTGGCAAATACGACGACCTTAAAGATAAGCCGATTGTGACATATTGTACTGGTGGTATCCGCTGTGAAATCCTATCGAGTCTTATGAAAAATCGTGGCTTTAAAGAAGTCTACCAGATTGATGGTGGAATCGTGAAATATGGAGAAGCCTATGGCGATGATGGCCTGTGGGAAGGAAGCCTCCGTGTGTTTGATGATCGTATGACGGTTGACTTTAGCGATCATGCAAAGGTAATCGGTGAATGTAGCCATTGTGGTGGTCCTACAAATAACTACGAGAACTGTGCCTATGCAAATTGCAACGATCTTGTCCTTATATGTTTGTTCTGTAAACAGAATCCTGAGCTTCTCTATCACACGGAAGCATGTCGCGAAACGTCACTTATTGGAGCGACTGCAAGCGCCTAATAAACACTGTGACTATGAGCGCCGCCAGGACTAAGTCCTGGCGGTTGTATCTTTCAGAGGTTTGCCTTGTACTCCCTGAAGCGGTTGACAGCCTCCTCTGTGATCTCGGAGACCTTCTCGGGATAGAATCGACGCTTAAAGCCAGGCTCCTTCTTACCACCCTTACCCCGTTCGATGACACCGAGAAACGAGAGTGCACTCAGTGCGTCCGTTATGCTGCCGTCGGCGAGTGTGTGTTCTTTGTCCCGCAGATGGAAATATGTTCGCATCTGCAGACCCTGAGGACCGAAGTACCAGCCCTGATCGTCCTGCTCTGCGAGATCTTCTTTGAGGATATTGACGAGCTCACGCAGTCGCTCAGCGGTCCAGAACCAGCTATTTCGGGGACTCATTTTGAGCTACCTTTCTCGAGGGGGCGTCAGAATATAATACTACCATGAAAACAAAAAAGACCAGTCATAACGACTGGTCTTTTAGTAAAGGGATTTTTTCTAATGCCCTTGTTGCATTGCTTCTGGGCGAAGATGCCTTGGAAGCATAAAGCTTAGGATGAAGGTGATGCCGATGAGCACGGTTTGGTAGATAATACCCGCTCCGAAGGCGTGGATGAAGTTATTCGCGTTCGCTTCTTTTACGCCATCCTCGATGATTGAAGCAAGCTTCTTCGACTGCTCGGTTTGGGGCTGGCCGTTATCTTCGAATTTCTTACAACTTTCAGGAGTTTCGTTTGAATCCTTTTGTGCTGCACGGTCGTTGTAGCATGTTTTTACACCTTCAACGATAGGTGACTGCATCTGTGCAGGAATGCCGGCATCGGTAAGATGTGTACGAATGTCTGACTCTACGTTAGTGAAGCTAGCATTCGAGTTCGCAGTCAGTTGTCCGAAGAAGACGACTCCGATAAGTGCAACTCCGATTGCGGCACCGAGTTGTTGAATGGCGTTAAGCACACCCGAGGCTGAACCAGCATGCTTTGTATCTACGTCACTCAATGTGAGTGCAAAGATGGGTGCCATGACAAGACCCATACCAGATCCAGTAATAAGGAGGCCTGGAATGAGGTGCCAGCCGGCAGTGTGAATACCATTGGCGTTAACAATAAGGTAGGTTGTGACAAGACCGGCAAGCATGACGACTGAGCCGACAGTAAGTGCGTAGCGACCAAGCTTTGGAATAAGTTTTTGACCGAAGAATCCGATACTTGATGCTATACCAATAGCCGTTGGAATGCCAGTGACGGCTGCAAGGATTACTTCGTAGCCAAGACCTACCTGGAGAAGGAGGGTGAATGGGAGGAAGAATGCAGTCATTGCACCTTGGAACACAATGTTAAGGATAAGTCCTTTTACGAATGAGGATACCTTAAAGAGTGCGGGTGGAATGAGTGCTGCACCATCTTTTGCATCCTTACGGCGTTGCCACCAGATAAAGAGGGCGAGTACAGGAATGGCCGCTGCCATCATAATGAAAGTCCATACTGGCCAGTCGAGCTCACGTCCTTGGATGAGTGGGAATACAAGGAGGAGCATCGCAATAGTGATGAGACCTGTACCCAAGATATCAAGGTGGAGTGGGTGGGCTGACTTACCATTTGGGAGGTATTTCATTGCCATAAAGAAGGCGAATACACCGACAGGAACGTTAATGAGGAAGATTGGTCGCCAGTCGAGGCCTGCAATGTTTGCATGGATAAGGAATCCACCAATGACAGGTCCGAGTGAGGCTGCAACACCTGCGAGAGCACCGAAGAGCCCCATAACACCTGCGCGTTCACTTGGCTTATACATGACCTGCATGAGGGACATGACTTGCGGTACCATAAGTGCTGCAGTCATACCTTGAATGAGGCGTGCTGCGATCAGCACTTCTGGATTCCACGCGATACCACAGAGGAGTGATGCGAGGCTGAACCCTGAAACGCCGATGAGGAATAGTTTTTTATACCCGAACACATCACCCATGCGACCACCCGTAATAAGGAGAGTAGCGAAGGTGAGCGAGTAGCCAGCGATAAGCCACTGGATAGTGGCATAGCTTGCGCCCAGGTTGTCTTGTATTGCTGGGATCGCGATATTCACGATCGTCGTATCGAGCAAGTCCATGACAAAAGCAAGTGCGACGATAATCAGTGCAATAGTGCGCTGCTTACTCGTAAACTTGCTCGCATGATGCTGTGCCGAGTGTTTTGGATGCTCGGTTGACATATGAGCCCTTTCTATCTACAATATCTTTATAGATATTTGTTTAATTTAGTTAATATCTTAGATTGTAAGATATTTAAGAAATGAAGTCAACGATGAAATTGGACGAAAATAAGGCATTGTTCGAAGAATTAAATCAGGCAGTGCAATGGGCAGGTACCCTGACAGTAATTCATACTAATGCGATTGCGCATCAAATTGGCCTTAGTGCGACCGAATTTGAAGCAATGGATCTTATTTCACGGTTTCAACCCATGACTGCTGGAAAACTTGCAGAGTACTGCGGCTTAACGAGTGGAGCTATCACGGGTCTTGTCGATCGTCTTGAGCGACAAGGGTTTGTTCGACGCGAACGCGACCCTGCAGATCGGCGCCGTGTCTTTATTGTCCCTGTAGAGAATGAAGAAGCAAAGAAGAAAGTTCGCGCACTCTATAAGCCAATGGCGACGGAGTTTCGAAAGTGCGCGGAGAATTATACTAAAGACGAAATCTGCCTCCTTCTTAAAATGCAAAAAGAAGCAAATACAATGGTAGAGCAGGTTATTGCAAAGATGCGCAAAGAATCTTAGCGGCGCTCAACAACAATCGTACATTTTGTAACGAGGGCTGCAATTGCTCCAACGGCTGCAAAAACTGGCGCGAGAAGGATTCCTACAACACCAATAGTGAGGGGAAACTCTACGAGCGTTTTACCCTGATCGTCGCGGATAATGAGGCGGCGAACGTTTCCTTCATTGATAAGTGATTTTACTTTTGCCAAGAGCTCTTCGCCATTGACTGAGAATTCTTCAGTTGTTTTCTTATCTGTCATATTGTTACTATAGCGTATTTTAAGTTCATTGTAATTGCTTTTGCTATACTAATAGAGACATAATAGGAGGTAACTGTGCAAGAAGCGAGAAAGCCAAATGCTGCTCTCATTGCAATAATCGTAATAGTCCTACTCGCCGCTGCTGCGGGAGGTACATTCTACGTTATGAATCAAAAGAAGGATGCGGGAAGCTCATCGACAACTGATACTCCCGCTTCTACCTCAGACGATACCTCATCAAGCACCACATCCTCTTCTTCTCATGAGAGTTACAAAGACGGAACATATTCCGCGACAGGGAGCTATATATCGCCCGGTGGCCAGGAGTCTGTAGATGTCCAGGTGACACTAAAAAGTGGTGTAGTCGAAGAAGCCACCGTGTCCCCACACCCTGCATCTTCTACCTCTACACAGTACCAAGGGGAGTTTGTTGCAAACTTCAAACCACTTGTCGTTGGAAAATCTATCAATGACATAAAACTCTCTCGCGTCGCTGGTTCATCTTTAACGTCGGGTGGCTTTAATCAAGCAATCGAAAAGATTAAGGATGAAGCAGCCTCGTAGTATTTGGGAGTTTGAGAAGTTTGGAACTAATTGGTCGATTGAAACAGATCGACCACTTTCAGAGGCAACGCGCCGCACCATATCCCGTCGACTCGAGCTGTTTGATAGGAGCTATTCGCGCTTTAGAGACGACTCCCTCGTTACTTCTATGAAGAAGCGGACGGGCCTATTTAGCATGCCGAGTGATTTTTCTGCCCTTTTTCACTTCTATGAAAACCTGTACTCATTGACCGATGGTAAAGTGACGCCGCTTATCGGAGAGATGCTCGAACAAGCAGGCTATGACAGCACGTATTCGCTTACATCAAAGGGAGATTTTGCGGAGCTGCCGAAGCTCTCAGATGTGTTTACATTTAATAACGAAACTAAAATGGCAACGGTTACTCAACCTATAACGCTAGATTTCGGAGCCGCAGGGAAGGGGTATGCGGTCGATATAATTGCTGAGATTATCGAAAAAGAGGTTGACCAGTATACGATTGACGCAAGTGGGGATATGCGCCACCGTGGAAGTGTGCCTGAGCGGGTTGGGCTTGAGCATCCTGCGGATCCAACAAAAGTCATTGGTGTTATGGGCTTGAAGAATCGCAGTCTCTGCGCGTCAGCCTCAAATCGACGTGCGTGGCGCGGTATGCATCATATTATGGACCCTACTGCAAGAAAATCAGTGGATACTGTCGTAGCTACATGGGTGGTGGCGGATGATACGCTTCATGCCGATGGAATTGCAACGGCGCTCTTCTTTATGAAAAACCCTGAAGTACTTCAGGAAACCTTTTCTTTTGATTTTGTACGCATGTTCCACGATGGAGTAGTTGACTACAGTCCTGGGTTTGAGGGAGAATTATTCATATGAACTACATTGATCGAGTCATTAACCGTATTACAATGTATCGATTGATGTTGTATGCGCTCCTTGCGCTTGCTCTTCTTGCGGTAGGAATGGCGATATTTGGGATCTTGAAGTTCGATCCATTTGCAATGATTTTTGGTGCACTCGTCCTGCTGGGTGTAAGTATCGCTGTCAATGCCGCATTTGCGTACATGTTTGGAGTGCGAAGGAATGGTGATTCGGCGCTTATCTCTGCGGGTATTTTATTCTTTTTATTCTCCCCGCCAAGCTCTCCGAGTGGATATATCATTCTCGCGCTTGTTGCTGCACTTGCGGCTGCATCAAAATATATACTCGCATGGAGAGGGCGGCATGTATTTAACCCAGCTGCTACAGCTGCAGTTATAGCGGGACTCACAGGGATTGCGTCGGCAAGCTGGTGGGTTGGATCGGGCGCATTATCGTTTATCGTCATGCTCCTTGGCGTACTTATCCTTCATAAGACAAGACGTCTTCGTATGGGCGTATTCTTTGTCGTACTGAGCTATGCTATTTTTCTCATTGTCTCGGCGTTCAAGGGATATAAGCTGGAAGATGTCGTCACGCTGCTCATTAATTCCTCTCCACTTCTATTTCTTGGAGGCTTCATGTTGAGTGAGCCACTAACGCAGCCACCACGAAGATATGAACGGTACGTCTTTGCATCTATAGTGGCGCTCCTTGCCGCTGGTCAAGTTTCATTCGGAACATTCCTTATTACTCCTGAAATGGCGCTCCTTATCGGCAACGTGTATGCATTCTTCTGCGGTCAGCGTGGAGGCGTTTCACTGACACTTATCGGCCGAAGACAACTCCCAGGAAGCCAGGTTGAGTATGTATTTAAGCCAAACCGCACACTACGCTACCAGGCGGGGCAATATTTGGAGCTTCACTTGTCACATGTCCGACCCGATGCGCGGGGACAGCGAAGAACGTTTACGATTGCATCTGCTCCGGGACAGGAGGAGATTCGACTTGGTATTCGTCACTATGTTCCATCCAGTACATTTAAGAAGGCTTTGCAAGGATTGCCACTCGGTACTAAGCTACCGGTTACTGGTATATATGGAGATTTTATATTGCCCCGCGATACATCCAAGAAACTTCTATTTATAGCCGGAGGAATTGGAATTACTCCTTTTCGTGCGCAGCTTGAATGGCTCCTACGGACAGGCCAAACGCGCGACGGAATCCTTCTCTATTCAGTGGGTTCAGTTGACGATGTCGTCTATCAGGATATCCTTATGGCGGATGCGCACGGCGTGGAGACTATTATCGTACCGGGTCCTGTCGACGAGCAAACGCTCATGAACGTGCCGGACATCGCGGAGCGGCAAGTCTTTATCTCAGGACCGCCTCCTATGGTGGATGCAGTATCTGCACTGCTTAAGCGACAGGGTGTAAGAGATATACGCAGAGACCACTTTAACGGCTATTAATAGTATACTTATAGAGTGACTGACGCACTCGAAGCAAAGCTGAAAACACTACCACGTTCGCCTGGGGTTTATTTTCATAAAAATAAATCGGGTGAGATTATTTATGTTGGTAAAGCGGCGGTACTAAAGAACCGTGTGCGGCAATATTTCCAGAGCACCCGGGATATGGACGTAAAGACCCGCGCACTGGTCGCAGAGATTTTTGACACTGATTGGATAGAGACCGAGAGTGAGATAGACGCACTTTTCCTTGAAAGTGAGATGGTGAAGCGGTATATGCCCCGCTTCAATATATTGCTACGCGACGATAAATCGCAGATGTTTGTGCGCATTGATATGAAGAGCGAGTGGCCTCATGTTAGTTTTACGAGGAATCCGGCAGATGATGGTGCTGACTATTTTGGCCCTTACTATAATGGGTTTGCGGTTCGTAAGGCGCTACGATATCTACGAAAAACCTTCCCTTATTACACGAAGGTGCCGAGTGGCGACAGAATCGATTTGGATGTCCATCTTGGACTAAGTCCTCAACCTGGCATATCGAGCGAGGAATATAAAGGCACGCTTCGTAATCTCATTAGGTACTTGAAGGGTGAGCGTGTTGCACTTATCCGCGAGCTCGAACGCGATATGAAAACGGCGGCAGGACTTCATGATTTTGAGATGGCGGCTATATATAGGAACCGACTTAATAACCTCCGGGAACTTCAGCGGCGT
Source organism: Saccharimonadales bacterium (SeqCode) (assembly GCA_035247945.1). Classification (GTDB taxonomy): domain Bacteria; phylum Patescibacteriota; class Saccharimonadia; order Saccharimonadales; family Saccharimonadaceae; genus DATFHX01. The sequence continues at coordinate 28,130 of DATFHX010000006.1, forward strand.
ATTATGTTTGGCGATAAAGAATTTATGAATATTAGCAAAGACCGTGCATTGAGCGATCTTCGTGATCTCCTTGGTCTTACAAAGCTGCCCGCACGCATTGAAGGATATGATATATCACACATGGGTGGAACGAATGTGGTCGCAAGTATGGTGGTGTTTACAAACGGAGTGAGTGATAGGGCAAACTACCGAAAGTTCAAGACAAAGATTGAGCAGAATGACGACTACCAAAACATGTATGAAACGTTATTCCGACGGACGAGTGAGAAAAATATGAAAGCATGGGGCGTACCCGACCTGCTCCTCATTGATGGAGGGAAGGGACAACTTGATGCAGCCCTTCGTGCACTCGAAGAACGTGATCTCACTATTCCAATAATAAGCATCGCAAAGAGGGAAGAAGAGATTATTATCCATAAGACGCGCTCACATATTGAACTTACGAAACTTCGTGAATTGCAGCAGGATCCTGCACCAGGTGTGTTTATTGAAGATTCGGGTGACTACCTAATCGTCAATCTACACGTCGGGCAGCGTAACGCCGGGTCACACTCTAAAAACCTTCGTTCGGGCGAAGCGCCTCGACGGTATGATGATGTAACTAAGCTTTTTCAGCGTATTCGTGATGAGTCACACCGATTTGCAGTGAGTTACCACACGGTATTAAAACGTAAGAAACAGACGGCAAGCACACTCGAAGAAGTGCCGGGTATTGGTGCGGCGACTCGGAGAAAGCTCATCAAAACTTTTGGAAGTATGCGGGGTGTCATGCAAGCCTCTTCAGAGGAGCTTGCACAGGCGATCGGCCCGGCTAAGGCTGAAGTCCTTAGACGCTATTTGCCAGCTGAACCGAACGCATGATATAGTAACGGCAAGTATAAGCATGAATAAAACAAAACGACGAGCATATAGTAAAGGGTTTACGATTGTCGAAATCGTTGTTGTCGTTGTGGTTCTATCGATTCTTTCGACAATTGGTTATTTTGCAATTCAAGGTTGGCGCACCAGGACGGCGCAGGGTGAGGTTTCAAGCGATCTTAATCAAGCCGTGAGTGCAATGGAGGCGGCACGAACTTTCAGTAGTGGCTATCCTGCTGCAATCCCTTCAACATTTAAGGCGAGTGCGAATGTGACAGTCACACTCAAAACGACGACAGCAACGTCGTTTTGTATGGAAGGCGCAAGCAAGGTAGTGCCGAGTGTCGTGTATAAGGCGACGAATACAAGTAAGACGCCAGTCTCGGGGACGTGTTAATGAACGCAGCATTCTTTACCGCTAATCGACAGAAGCTTATTGATGCACTTAAGGGTGGCTCGTATGCACTGAGTGCGTACACTAAGATGCAGCGAGGGCACGATATGGCAGCCGCCTTCGAACAAGAGGCAAACTTCTGGTGGCTTACGGGGATCGAAGCTCCAGATTGGCAGCTTGTTGTCGATGGCGTGCGAGGAAGAAGCTGGCTCATCATGCCCGAAGTAGACGAAATACATCAGACGTTTGACGGAAGCTTATCCGCTGAACGGGCGCGAGAGGTGAGCGGCGTTGATGAGGTGCTTCCGAGTGATCAGGGTCTTAAGCTTCTTCGGATGCTCGCTAAAAATCATAGTGTAATACATGCACTCGGAGACTTTCCGAATGCGGAATATCTCGACTTTGTTCTGAATCCGGCGCCAAAAAAACTCCATGAACAGCTCCTTCGAATCTTTGGCTCAGTACAGGACTGTCGCCGTGATATTGCCGCGCTTCGGGCGATTAAACAGCCGGAAGAGATTCAAGCACTACAAAGTGCAATTAACCTTACAATTGATGCGTTCAATGTAGCTAAAGACGAGTTGAAGAATCTAAAAACCGAATATGCGGTTGAAGCAGAGTTTACCTATTACTTTAGAAAGCATAATGCCCAGCATGCCTATGATCCTATAGTTGCAGCAGGGGAGAACGCCTGTACTCTTCACTATGATAAAAATGAAGCCAAGCTAAAGAAACGCGAGCTACTGCTCATGGATATAGGAGCGCGCGTGGGGGGATATCCAGCAGATATAACGAGGACATGGTCGATTGGGGAGCCGACAAAACGGCAGCGCCAAGTGCATGAAGCTGTTGTCATGGCGCAGCGGCGCATTGTGGAGCTTATTGTCCCTGAACTTGGTGTTGATGTGTATCAACGAGAAGTGGATGAGATTATGCTAGATGCGCTGGTGGAGCTTGGTCTTATGAAGGATCGGTCGGATGAGAAATTGTATCATAAATATTTTCCACACGCCGTAAGTCACGGTATTGGTGTGGATGTCCATGATAGTTTAGGACGTCCAAAACGACTCCTTCCAAATATGACACTTACTGTTGAGCCGGGGATCTATATTCCCGAAGAAGGGATTGGTGTTCGTATCGAAGATGACATTCTAGTGACTGCAACGGGAAATGTAAACATGAGCCAGCGCCTATCGACAGAACTGTAATCCCAGAGTATAGTAGATACAGTTTATGAAAAAACAATTTCTTGTGTTCGTAATCCGATGGATGTTGAACTCGTTCGGACTCTGGATCGCTGTGCATTTCCTAGGCACAGGGTATGATGTCAACCTTGATACCAGTGTTTGGATATACCTTTTCGCCGGACTTATCTTTTCTGTATTAAATAGTGTGATTCGTCCGATTATTATTATTCTGTCGCTCCCTGCAATTCTAGTCACGCTAGGACTCTTTACGATTATCGTGAACGGTCTTATGGTGTACTGGTCACTTCTTATTAGTCCGGGACTTCACATGACATTCTGGCATTCTGTTCTTACAGGATTACTACTAAGTCTGATAAACTATATAGTAAGTAGCGTGCTTGAACGACGCGCTGAATAGGAGTAAAGGTTTAATTATGAGTATTGATAGTATTTTACAGACACTGACCGTAGGATCTGCCATCCTAATGATCATTGCGATTCTATTGCAACAGCGTGGTGCAAGCCTCGGCGCTGGATTTGGTAGCTCTGGTGAGCTCTACACTACTCGTCGTGGACTTGATAAGAATCTGTTTGAAGTAACTATTATTATGGCTGTTATTTTTGTTCTGTCGATCTTAACGGGGCTATTGTTGCCTCACTAAATGGGGATAGTAGGGGCGTAGCGTGGCTGACGAAAAGCGTGGGTGGAGACAGTTTCAAAACGTATCCTTTGATAGCAAGAACTTTTCAAAGCGCGTAAAGAAGGCCGAAGGCGCCACGGTTCGCCATGCGCATAAGTTTATTCTCAACCGCCTAGACAGTATTCGATCCGCAAGGAGGCATATCATCGTATGGCTTCTCCTCGTTGGCGTAATTATTAGCGCTGTAGGTGTTCAGTTCATGTGGTTCCGACAGGGCTATCAGGCGTCTGCCGCAGACACTGGTGGGACATATGCTGAGGCTTCTCTTGGCCCAATCGATACATTAAATCCTCTCTTTGCTTCGAGTAGCGCGGAAACGGCCGCGAGTCGTCTTCTTTTCTCGTCACTTTTTACACATGATCGAACAGGTGCGCTTCATGGTGATCTTGCGACAAATATGCAAATTGATAATGGCGGCAAGGTATATACAGTAAAAATTCGTTCGAACGCACGCTGGTCGGATGGGCAACTTCTTACCGCTAAGGATGTTGCCTTTACAATTAACCTTATTAAGAATCCTCAAACACGCTCCTCTCAGTATATTAACTGGAAAGATGTAACGGTAAAGGCGCTCGACGATACGACAGTGCAATTTACACTGCCTGCTGTATACGCCTCTTTTCCTCAGGCACTCACATTCTCGGTGCTTCCTGAGCATGCACTAGGGAATGTTGCAGCAGGTGCAATTCGTGAGAATGTCTTTAGCAAGAGCCCGATTGGAAGTGGTCCATTTAAATTCCGCCTTTTGCAGACAGCGACGGCAACCTCACAGAGCAAGCATACGATTGTCCACATGGTTGTAAATCCGGATTACTACATGGGTGCTGCGCGGCTTGGACGATTTGAGGTTCATGCCTACGATACGCAGGATGCACTCCTCCAGGCGCTTCGTACGGGTGAGGTGAGTGCTGCCGCTGATATTCAAGGAGATGTGTCAAAGCAGGTGAATCCTCAGAATTACAAGGTGACGGTATCTCCTGTAGATAGTGGAGTGTATGCACTGCTTAATAACAACTCAGCTATCTTGAAAGACAAGGAGGTGCGCAAAGCGCTTCAGGCGGGCACCGACACGAAGGCAATCCGAGATGCACTTGGAGGAACTGCTCCAGCGCTTACGATGCCATTTATCGACAATGAGGTTTCTGGTATTCCGAGTGTTCCACCATATGATGTGAGCAAGGCCGGATCGATTCTTGATAACGCAGGATGGAAGCTATCTGGTAACTTCCGCCAAAAAGATGGTCAAACATTGACCTTTACAGTTACGACCACAAAGAACCCACAATATGAACGTGCTCTCGAAGTACTCGCGGGTCAGTGGCGTAAGCTTGGTGTAGATGTAAAGACGAATGTTGTCGACCCGAAAGACCCAACAGTAAACTTTGTACAGAACATTCTCCAGGCACGAAGCTACGACGTTCTGTTATATGAACTAGTTATTGGTGCCGACCCCGATGTCTATGCGTACTGGCACTCATCACAGATTGGTATGAGTGGCTACAACTTTGCAAATTATAATAACGCCATTGCCGACGCTTCACTTGCGAGCGCACGTACGCGGCTCGAACCTGACCTACGAAACGCTAAATACGTTACTTTTGCAAACGAATGGGTACAAGACGCACCAGCGATTGGTCTCTACCAATCCACAATTAACTATGTTTCAAACGTTAACGTACACTCAATTGACCCAACAGCCAAGTTTGCTTCAGGAACTGATCGATTCTCTAACGTTCTTTATTGGAGTGTAAGCCAGCGACAGGTTTACAAAACTCCGTAAGTTTGCTATAGTACTAAAAGTAATCACCCTTATGCGCGAATGGCGGAATTGGTAGACGCGTCAGCTTGAGGGGCTGGTGCCCTTCGGGGCGTGGAGGTTCAAGTCCTCTTTCGCGCACCAAGTAAAAAGATCGATGTTTAGTCGATCTTTTTACTTGGTTACGGTGACTATACTTGCGTTTTAGTGAAAAGTGTATATAAATAGTTTAGGTCGGTAATCATCGACTACTGTCAGCTCTCGAGGAGTGCATATGTCTGGATTTGCTTCCACCGCTACGGTTGTTGTCGTCGACAACGTCGACCCCGACAACCTCGCTGCCGCCCTTGCAGCGGCCCGTCTGCTCGATGTTAAAGCAGTAATCGTAACGGGGCGACCCGCTAATCCCAATCCGAAGGCTGCCAATGATGACGCTGAGTCTGAGATGACAGCAGCTGTTCACGCGCTGAATACCGCGCGCATGAAGGGATTCCTTCGGCGAAATGGGGTGCGTTGTCCTGTGTTTCAGGGGCTTGTAGCGCCGCACACGCTTGTTTCACATCGAGTGCACATTGATGAACATGAACTCGATGTTGCGCGTGATGGTAGTAACTCGAAGATGCGGGCGGATGGCTTGTTTGAAGATGCCCTTGTGCATCTGAAGCGCCAGCGCGGAAGCCTCAACGTAGTAGTCGGTGGTCCTATGACTGAAGTGGCGGTTATGCTGGGCGAGAGCAGGCTGGCATCGAAGCTTGGGATGCTGACGGCGCAGTTTGGCGCATTCGGCTTTGGCGATGTTGAACTTATGGCGGGTGGCCGACGCCAGTTCAATGTTGCCTGTGACCCAACCGCTGCGGATGTGGTGCTACGGCGATACCCCAATCGGCTCTATATGGTCCCGACTGACATCACCAAAGCGCACGAGGCTGGATTTGGTGATCCAGCGGAGCTTGTTGAATCGCATGTCTGCAATGAGCTCGTTGAAGTGTATCGTCGTGCATATCCGAAGATGTTGGCGCCGCGAGGCGAGCGGATCTATCTGCACGATGTGCATCCCGTTCTTCTGATGGCACAACTTCTTGAGCTGGTTCCTGTGGCATATGAGTGCAGCTCTGCGGAGATTGTCAAAGTCCCCCATATATCCACGGACCGCCCCCACTGGGGCGAGATCGATATCCGGTGGTCGCGAAGCGTAACGCGGCGCTGGGTGGTTACCCGACAGAATGTAGGCGTGGTTCGACAGCTCTTCTCGACAGCGCTGGCGAGTCGGTCTTAATCGACAAAAGTCTCATACCGTGTATGAGCCGGCGAGTAGGTGTGGAGAATCCATGCTTGCTCGCCGTTTTACTGAACTTATATTAATATCATAGAAAAATATATGCCGGCAGCCTTGTGGCTGCCGGCGATGGTTAGTTGCACCGATGTCCTTGCTTGATCAGGTGCTGCCGTACAACCTCGGGGAGACGGACGTCTGTCGCCTCCGAGAAGCTGTCACCTGAGAATGTGCGGTTGCACTGCTTGCATGCAGCCAGACTGAGAGGACCGCCGCAGGTTGCGCAGCAGCGGCTTCGCTGGAGGTACGGCGCACCCTTGGTCAGCTGGGCGCGCTCACTCTCGTCTAGGACTCGGACGATGGCTGCTTCGAGTTCTGCATTGACGTCATCGCTGCCGAGCACCATCAGAGTGGGGCGCCTGAGCTCGACACCGACCACCTTCAGAAGCCGAGGACGGCCTCCTTCGAGGTTGATGGTGTCGAAAACACCAACTCGTGATATCGATCGCGGGGCATAGTTCACCTCTTTATTCTCGATTGACGGACACTATAATTATATACTCCTTAACGAATTTTACAAGTTTTGAGGGGCGTACACTTTAGCTACGATGTTTGTTATAATACGGGAGATGGCGCGTTGACGGAACGGTTACGTGGAGCTCTGCAAAAGCTTTTAAATGGGTTCGACTCCCATACGTGCCTCCAAAATTCGATGGTAAACGTAAGCCATGTATCTTATAATGATTGCATGCCAACACGAAGGTCATGGACGGACGAGCAGCTGGTTGAAGCTGTCAAAGTGAGTTATAGTCGTCGATCTGTCCTGAGAGCTCTAAAGCTTGTACCCGCAGGGGGAAATTACGATCAGATTCGTAGAAGGATAGAGTTTTTAGGATTAGACGTATCACATTTCACAGGCCAAGGCTGGAATAGGGGTGGGGGTGCAACGAGGCACCCTAAAGCCCTGAGTGAACTTCTAGTTCTCGGGAGTGATGTTCAAAGTTTTAAACTTAAAAGACGACTTCTGGCGGAAGGACTAAAACATCCTGCTTGTGAGTTATGTGGTTGGGCGGAAGTTTCATTGGATGGACGAATCCCTGTTGAACTTGATCACATTAATGGTGATCATAGAGATAACCGACTGGAAAACTTAAGAGTTCTTTGTCCCAATTGTCACAGTTTGCAGCTTACTCATCGCGGTAGAAATAAAAACAGAATACATGCGCGGATGGTGGAATAGGTAGACACGCGACACTTAAAATGTCGTGGCCATTACGGTCGTGCGGGTTCAAGTCCCGCTCTGCGCACCATGATATGATTCATTGCTCCAAAAGAAGGTCTCAGGATTTATTCTTGGAACCTTCTTTTTTATGCTGGTTCGTGCATTTATGTTTTTTAGCTTGAGACCTGTCATACTAAAGCATATGAAGACTGTATTATTTGCTGACCTATCGACTGCAGATAGGGAATTGCTCCAGGAAGCTACTCGTCGATTAAAAAATTCACTTAATAAGATCACAAATCCAAGCACATGTGCTATTGCTAAGACCGAAGGTGGACATTATTTTGGCAATAATATATTTCTATCCAATAACACACTTGTTTGCGCCGAAGCGAGTGCTCTGGCGAGTGCGATAGCGGCGGGTGATCGCAATGTCAAAAAAGTATATCTTGTCATTACCCGTGCAGATTCAGAGCCTAAGGTTGTTTCACCTTGCGGTAATTGTCGTCAGTGGTTGCATGACTTCGCTCGCTTAAATGATCACCCTATTGAGGTCTTCTCTGCGACGAGTAGGCTAGATGAAGTAATGGTGACAAGCTCTGAAGAGCTCCTACCGGAAGGCTTCAAGTCTGCTGGGCTGGGAAGAATGATTGGAGAAAATTAGACTGCATGGATATAGGCAAATGCGCCAAGATTATCTGGGATTTTATGCAATGGACACCGTCATAGCAGGCTATATTTGATTTCAAGCTAATGCTTCGCTAGCTTTTCTTATGATACGATGTACATGATGTGTATACCTGTCTTCGGAATGAGGGATAATGAGTGCAGAGCGAAAGACGCACGAGTGTCTCGACATCTTGCGGGCGATTACGCTTGCAGCGACTTATGGCAAAGATCCAACGGCGGACGAAATGGCATACCACACGGGGTATGAGACTGCGCAGGTTCTTGAAGCGCTACTTGTACTTCGTGAACATCGCCTTATTTGCAGTGGAGCTGGCACCGATCGCTTCCATCCGACACCGCTTGGCCGAATGCTCGTGAAGCGAGCAAAGTAGTGCGCATCCGAGTGGCGAATGAAGCTCGTGCTTCGCTCGCCACTCGTAAAACTACTGTATGAATGGTATAATGAAAGCATACAAATCTATCGAATTATAAGGGGAAACTAAGAAAATGATAGCTTTATGGATTGTACTCGGAGTAGTGGTTCTACTGGCACTATTCTTGTGGATGACATACAACTCACTCGTAACATTAAAAGTACGTGTAGACGAGGCGTGGAGTGATATTACAGTTCAATTAAAGCGTCGTCTTGACCTTATCCCAAACCTTGTCAACAGTGTTAAGGGATATGCGCAGCACGAATCAAGTGTTTTTGAGAAAGTGACTGAAGCGCGTGCCACTGCACTAAATGCAAAGGGCGTAAAAGAAACTGCCGCAGCCGAGAACCAGTTTGAGGGTGCTCTTAAGAGTCTCTTCGCAGTTGCTGAAAGCTATCCTGATCTAAAAGCAAACCAGAACTTCATTCAACTGCAACAAGAACTTGTAGATACCGAAGATAAAATCCAGGCATCTCGTCGCTTCTATAACGGTGGTGTACGCGACCTTAATACAAAGATTCAAATTTTCCCTAATAACATCTTTGCTGGAATGCTCGGTTTCAAGCAGCGTGAATTCTTCGAAGTCGAAGATCAGGCAGCTGTTGAAAAGCCTGTTGATGTCAAGTTCTAGTCCAAATGTATAACGCAGTAGCAGCTAACAAACGAAATACGGTCATAATTATGGCCGCGTTTGTTGGTATTATCGGAGCAATTGGGTGGGTTGTAAGTTATTATTACGGTAATCAGTCAATTGCATATTGGGTAATTGGCGTAGCAGCGGTCTATGCTTTTATTCAATATTTTATCGCCAGTAAACTTGCCCTTGCAGTTACAGGTGCACATGAGATTGAGAAGCGAGACAACCCTCGCCTGTACCGGATTGTTGAGAATCTCACGATTGCAACTGGTATGCCAATGCCAAAGGTCTATATTATTGATGACCCAGCACCGAATGCATTTGCGACCGGGAGAGATCCAAAGCACGCATCGGTAGCCGCAACTACAGGTATTCTCGATGTTATGAGTGACCGCGAGCTCGAGGCAGTCATGGCACATGAAATTAGTCATGTTCGTAACTACGATATCCGCGTTAGTATGATCGCGTTTGGACTTGTGAGCGCCATCGGTATTCTTTCCGATATTGCTATGCGCATGTTCTTCTTTGGAGGAGACCGTGATAATGAGAATAATAATCCTATCGCCCTTGTAATCGGTATCGTGCTTATTATTTTGGCACCAATTATTGCGACACTTGTGCAGCTTGCGGTAAGTAGGCAGCGCGAGTACCTTGCGGACGCGAGCGGTGCGCTGACGACTCGTGATCCAGAAGGGCTTGCGAGCGCGCTTGAGAAATTGGAGCAAACTGGTCGACCTATGCGACGTCAGAGTTCGTCAACGGCGCATCTCTTCTTCAATAATCCAATGCGGGCAGGGATGATGAGCCGTCTTTTTAGTACGCACCCGCCTCTTGAGGATCGGGTTAAGCGCCTCCGGGCGAATGAGGGTAAATTCTAGATGGTGCACACACCCACAAAAATGAAAGCACGGAAATATAAAACCAAGGTGAAGGTACGTGTTCCATTTTGGCGACGTTGGATTGACGGTATCAAGAAACGATCGAAAGGATTCCTTGCGAGGCGCCCGCACCGCTCGTTACGCCGGACCTATCGTCGAGACTACGTACGATCGCTACGATTACCAGGCTACTGGGCATTTACAGTTCAGGTATGGCGTCTTCTCATGGCAAATAAGAAGCTTTTTGGGCTTCTCGCGTTAGTCTACGCAACTTTGTCGGCGCTGCTTATTGGACTTATCTCTCAAGACTCCTATCAATCGCTTTCAGATACTATCCGTACAACGGGTGCGGATCTCTTTCAAGGCGGGTGGGGTGAAATTGGAAAAGCATCGCTTCTTCTAGCAAGTAGTGTGACGGGGAATTGGAATCAGCCGCTCACAGAAGCCCAGCAGGTGTACGCTATTATTACAGGGCTACTGACCTGGCTTACGGCAGTATGGCTCCTCCGTGTCATTATGGCGGGAGGTAAACCTCGCCTTCGAGATGGTCTCTATTCAGCGGGTGCGCCTATTATTTCTACATTTATTGTGCTCCTTGTTCTTGTTGTGCAGCTCCTGCCTGTCGCTATCGCCACCGCTGGGTTTGGCGCGGCTATTGCCTCAGGACTTATAGACGGCGGAGGCGTTGAGGCGATGCTATTTTGGGCTGCATTCACGCTGCTTCTTATGCTGTCGCTCTATTGGATTACAAGCACGCTCCTCGCGCTTGTAATTGTGACACTTCCTGGAACGTACCCTTTTAAAGCGATTAAAGCAGCTGGGGATCTTGTGGTGGGTCGTCGTATTCGCATTCTCCTACGGCTCCTTTGGATGGCACTTATCATGGCCATTATTCTTCTTGTTGTTATGGTGCCGATCATTCTCTTCGATGCGTGGCTTAAGGGAATCGTGCCTGCAATTTCATGGGTGCCAATCGTGCCAGTACTTCTCGTTGTCGTGAGCTCACTCGCCATCGTCTGGATCTCTTCCTACGTGTA
>DATFHX010000007.1:0-4128 GCA_035247945.1 Saccharimonadales bacterium (SeqCode)
GGAATTCACCGTCATAATCGAGACGCCGAGGATGATCAAACGGCGTACGCCGAAGCGGTCAGCCAGATACCCGCTTGGAATATCCGTAACAACCATCATGATCGCCTGGATGGACTGTAGGTTGTTCACGTGGTCCTGGCCCAGGCCAAGCGACGCATAGTAGGTCTGCATAATGGATGTTCCGAAGAACATCGCGAGCAGCACTTCGAGCGTGATGCACCGACGTGCGTCGGCGCTATGGAGCGGGGCGAGAAGCCCTGCTGTGCGCGAACTGCGCACGAGCCATCAATCCCTTCTTATGGTAGGAGTTGGACGATTGTCCGTTTGCAGTATACACCAGCTGTAGGTACGTTCACAGGAGCTTGACAGGAGGACGCAAGTAGCAGAATATAAATATAACTAACATAAGGACTATCGTTATGAACCCAAACGAAGAGCCATCAAAACAAGATGTTCCTAATATTCCTGCGCCCACTTCGCCGCCTCCAGGGCCGCCAAAAGTACCAGCTGAAATTTCCGAGCAGATGGATGAGCCGAAGGTCTCCAATCTCACTACACCTTCCCCTACTTCTACGAACACCCTTCCTCTAGCGGGAAATAATGTCGACATGGACGGCGATGATACTGAGATGCCTGCTACAAGTGCTGCGACCGCTCCAGACTTGGATCAAAAGTTTTCCAGTGAAGATTCCATGAATGATTCACCAGAAACCACTCCCGTAGCGCCTCCCCCCGTTTCATCGAGCGCTCCAACACCACTTCCAGCGCAGCCGAGTCAACCAACGTTTTCTCCTTCGACAACACCAGAAACTCCGCACAAAAGTCGTCGGCTCATGAAAATTCTTCTTCTCGTTGGTGTAGTGATTCTGCTTGCAGCGTTTGGAGTGATCGCTTTTTTATTACTTCGTAACCAAACGCAGACCGCGGAGAAACCTACCTATAAAGTCGGCGTACTCATGGCCTTTTCTGGAGGGTCGAGTAGCATGGGATACGGAACAATGAAAGGAATCCAGCTTGCAAAGAAGACGCTTGGGGCGAGTGATATTGAACTTGTCCAAGCGGACTCCAAGTGCGACCCAAATGAGGCGCGCAAGGCTGCACAGAGTCTCTTAGATCAAGGAGTTGTCGCCATAATTGGCGACGGCTGCTCGAGCGCGAGTGTAGCGGTACTCCCAATGGCTAATAACGCCAAGACACCAATGGTTAGTCCTTCGGCATCATCAACTGCGTTGACGATTCCGAACGACTATTTTTTTCGCGTAATTCCTTCTGATAACTACCAAGGTGAATTTATGGCGCAGAAGATTCGGGATAAAGGTGTTAATAATGTCGCTATTATGTATACAAATGAACCATATGGCGCAAATATGAGCCGAGTGTTCCAAGAGCGGTTTGAGAATCTTGGCGGTAAGGTTGTCGCAACGGCGTACTCGGAGCCAGACGTCATTGACCTGACTGCACAGATGCAGAAGATCAAGGAATCGAACCCGCAAGCAATCTTTATCGCTCCTAATTCTGTCGTAACGGCGACTGCTGCAATTAATATTGGTCGAGATCTTGGTATTACGGCTCCTATTTATGGTGCAGACATCATGTATGACAAGACAATTATTAATAACGCCAAGAAGAACGCACAGGGCCTTACGGTATCTACCTTCCCTACTGGATCCAGTGTCTTCAAGCAAATGCTTCTTAATGAGTATAAAGTAGATGAGCAGCTCTATGCGGCACCACAGGCTTACGATGCGTTCGATGCAATTTACCGCACAATTAAGAACGGTGCGAAAACAGGCGAGGATATTAAAAACGCACTTCCATCGATTGCATTCGACGGTATGTCGGCTAAGATCTCCTTTGATCAGAATGGTGAAGAGCCCGGTAAAGATTATGTATACGACTTATTTAGGGTCGACGGTGATACATTTACGCAGGTAAAAGATTAAGTAGTCTAATAACAAATCAGTTTCCTTCATGAATATACGGCAGAAATTCATCATCCTTCTCCTCCTTATCGGTGTACTGCCGATGCTTGCCGTGAGTACTATCGCCTATATCTCCATTCGGGACTCACTCCTCAATAAGACGCTTGACCAGCTCAACAGTACAGCGATTAAGCAGGAACAAAAAGTAAGTAACTTCCTCCAGACGCGCCAGGAGGAAGTTACGAAGCTTGCGAATCAGTATGACTTACAGGTCGCGCTTCACGACTATTTAACGAGCCCAAGTGATGCGCATAAGGCTGACCTCGCGGCTATTTTACAGAATAAGAAGATAGAGACGTCGATAATTCAGTCTATTTTCCTCACCGATACGAGCGGATCATTACTTGCCTCTTCTTCGCTTAATACGGCGAGCTCAACTAAATTGGAGGCACCGGCATCGGGAAGTGAAACTTCTATATCTGTACGCTCTGATCCGGCAGATGGTTTTACAAAACTCTATATTACTGCCAATGTCTCCGTAAATCGTGAACGTGCGGCGCTTCTTGGAGTTGTCTTTCGTACAGATGATCTCATTGCAATCATGCAGGATTACACAGGGCTTGACCAGACGGGTGAAACAGTGGTTGCATCGAAGGATGATGTTTCACTCTTCCCGCTTCGTTTTGATACGAATGCTTCACTTCATGTAAGCCTTGCTGATCTTAATATGAAGAAGCTTGTTGGTGATCGATACGGCGAGGAGACCGACTACCGTGGAAACCAGGTATTGGTGGTTGCGCACAGTGTCGGGCTCAGTGATTGGATTGTAGGAGTGAAAATTGACCAGAATGAGGCGCTCCAGGCAACAGTTGCACTCCGTAATGTTCTCATATCTATTACAATGATTGTTTTTATTGCGATTATTCTTGTAGCTCTCTTTGCGGCGCAGCTCTTTACTCGCCCAATTACAAAGCTTGTTCGCGTGGCGCAGCGAATTGGACACGGTGATCTTTCCGTTAAGGCTGATTTACATCGCTCCGACGAGTTCGGCTCGCTCGCGACAAGCATTGATACAATGGGACACGATCTCCAAAATCTTGTGGGCAGTATTGAATCACAGCGACTACGCCTCCAAGTAATCCTTGATAGCACTACTGAAGCGATCTTTGCTATTGATGAACGTGCGAATATTATCCTTGCCAATAAGGCTGTAGAGGGATTAATCCAAGTTGGTCCAGAGACACTTACAGGTAAAAACATGAATGAGATCTTCGCATGGAAGCATGGACTGCAGGACTTTACTGTCAACTATGATGTTGATTCGGTTCACACCTACTCTAATCTCCAGTACGTTGATTCAACGGGTACGCAGCGGTATGTGAAGTTGATTGTTGCTCGTATTAAAGACGAAACAAATGCAGGTAAGGCACACGCTATTGTGACGATTCACGATGAAACGTCGAGTCACGAGCTTGAGAACATGAAGACGGACTTCGTCTCCATGGCTGCGCACGAGCTTCGTACGCCACTTACAGCTGTTCGTGGGTACCTTGAGATGGTGCAGTATAAGCAGGAGCATAACGATCCCACCGATGTTGATTCGTATGTACGTCAAGCACTAAAGAATGTCTCAGATCTTGGTGGCCTCATTAATAATCTCCTTGATATTACACGTATTGAACGTGGTACTTTGACGCTGAGCATGGAAAAGGTGGACATGACGGCAAGCGTAAAGCAGATCGTCAGTGACCAGCAGTTCTCTGCCCAGGACCGCCAATTGTCGCTTTCTTACCATGGTCCTGATAGTGGTGGATACGTTGTTGGGGATCCTATCGCACTTCGTGAGATTGTTAACAATCTCCTTGCGAATGCGATTAAGTATACAAAGCCGGGTGGCAAGATTGACGTTTCGTTTGCGCAAGCCGGAGATGTATATAAAATATCCGTAAAAGATACGGGTATTGGCATACCAGCCAGTGGCATGAAGCATCTCTTCTCGAAGTTCTACCGTGTCCATGGTGGGCTTGATAGTGGAAGCACTGGTACGGGGCTTGGCCTTTACATTGCACGTCAGATGGCTGAACGTCACCAGGGTACACTGACAGTCGAATCTGAAGAGGGTGTAGGGTCCGATTTTGTACTGACATTGCCGATATATTCTGATGCGCTTATGGCATCGCTTCGACCGGGACCTGACGCACAAAAT
>DATFHX010000008.1:0-57753 GCA_035247945.1 Saccharimonadales bacterium (SeqCode)
ACCAAGAATAATTTAATAAATAGGTGTAATTACACCTATTTATTAAATTATTCTTGGTATGACTAACTAACTGTCGTTACTGTTGTACTTCCGGTACCAGAACAGCTAATATTCGTACCCGATATAGTAGCATTTCCACCCGCTTGAACAGGGCTTAGTCCTGCTGGTGAAGCGGTTGAGTCCCAAATGAAAACTCCATAGCCAGTTGGTACCGTTGTACCTGCAACTGGAGAGGCAGCAGTACAAAGGCGAAGCTGTACAGTACCGTCACCGGTGCTTGCTGATGGTGTACCGATAGTAATACCACTACCCTGAAGGCTTGAGTCTGTGAGGCCATTAAGCGCCGTAGTTATATTTCCTGACGTATCATATTTAGGATATGCATTATTAACTGCGTTAAATGCTTCGATCTTTTTGGCGAGATTCTCTGCCGATGTCTTTTGTGCTGTGGTGTGCGCACGCTGCTGGATACCGTTATAAGCAACGATAGTAATCGCAGCCAAGATGGCGATAACGACGATGACGATCAAGAGCTCAACGATTGTGAAGCCGCGCTCATCTTTCATTTTTTTGATATTGGTAAGAGTCATGGTGATTCTCTTTGCCCCCTAATTGAATTAGTTTTAAGTTACAAATGTATGATACTACTTTGTGTATCTAAGCGCAAGCAGTTTCAATTCTAATTCGACAGATATGACATATTAACTGCAATCCAGTTTGTGCTACCTGCAACAACATAGATCTTGCCTGCCGAGGTAATGTCTATCCGACCTACATCATCATTAGATGCGGCCATCATAACCAGGCGAGGCATCCCATCTGCTGTTGCGGGAGCTGGGCATGCTGAAGGAAGAGTGGCCGCCTCCACGGAGGTAGTCGGAGTGCCGCTCTTTATAAGACCGCGAATGGTAACTACGTCATCAGATCCTTTTGTACATGCAAGAGTGGGATATGAACCCGCGTAGTTTACCCACGGCGGATTTGGGCTTGTTGTCGTGGAGGACGCAAATGGTATAGGAGTCCAACTCCCACTTGTTCCCGGATAGAACAGTGCCTGTAAGCCAAGATAAGATGAAGTCTGCGGTCCACGCTTCACCACATCCCCGTCATACCATACCCAAAACTCTGCATAACCATTTCCTCCTGCGGGGAAGTGGAGAGATCCACTCGATGCTGTAATGTTCGGATAATATGCGCTGCTTGGAAGTGTGAAAATAGTTGTGTTTGATGTGTTTGTGCCAGCTCTGGCGAGTCCCTGCATATTCACACGACCAAGGTTATCTCTTGTACTATGGACGCGTTCATAGGTGGCCCCGGTTGTATCCCAGTCTGACCAGTTATTTGTAGAATTATAGTTCGCAGCGTTCCAAGTATACGGTTGTCCAGATGGAAGGAATGAGATTGTATCGAGTGAGACCCAGCTTGAATTGCCATTTGCAACAACCACAATATCGCCGTTAGGATAAACGTCAATACGCGCTGCGGCATTGGGAGATGTAAGAACTTGGAATACTAATTTGGCAGATGGTCGATATCCTTCGGGAAGATTACCGATGATGTTAGTATTTGAAGTTGGGATAGAGGCGGGGACATTTCCAGTACTGTCTTTAGTAATGTACTTTACAAGACCCTTCAGGAATACACGTCCACTTGCGGTTTTTGAGAAGGCGGCTTTGTTATAACTGGCTGAGTACTGAGCAAAATCATCTGTTAGGCCGAGCGTAATCCAGTTTGGTACAGTTGCAGTATCAGTAGATGGGGCGGATGAACCGGCATTGTTAAAGGCGGAGACTTTAATGGTAATGCTGTCATTACGCACTCCATTAACGGTGTATTTTGTTGTTGCCGCATCGAGTGTTTGCTTAACTGTCTGACCGCCATTTACGGAGTACTGAACTTGGTATGCGGTTGCTGTCGGGACGGGTGCCCAAGTAAATTCAACACTGTCCGGCGTCTCTCCTGAGTGGGTAACAACGGGGGATGCTGGCGGAAGTTGTGTTGTATCGATGTCATTGAGTTTTGAGACGCGAATATTAGCTGTATTGGATGCTGTATTCCCACCCGAAACTGTTTTACTTGAGGTAATCGTTACGTTAATTGTTGCCGCCCGGGTCGCCTGATCTGCGGTAATGGTACTCGTATCACCAACGGCTGCATAGTACTGAACGCCAAGCGACGTGATATTATCCATAATCTTCTCATCATTCGTCTGACAGAGTGATGCGGTATAGCCTGGCGTACAGGAGTCTTGCTGCCATGGAGCAGAGCAGACGGTCGTGCTTTGCCCTGAAGTGAGCGTCCAGTCGGGAACGACGGTGCGCCTCCATAGCGAGCCATTCTTTATGTAGTAAATGACCTTATTGAGTAGTACGCGGTTATAGCGTTTGTCGCCACTACAGGGGTTGGGCTGGTTATCGAGATATACAAGTCCTCGCGAGATGTCTGTTGGATTCTTGTCGGTTGCAAGCGTGCTTAGAAGGAGTGTGTTGCTTGTATTGCTAAAAGCAGCTGTTGCATCGTCACTCCCCTGTGGAGTTGTAAGTGTACCTGTTGTCACGAGGAACTGGGTACTCAGACGCACATCTTGCTCAATCCTATCAAGTGCCGCTTGGGTGTTGTAGGTGAGTGTACTTTCTTCACGGGTAACAAGCACTTCACCGACCATCGTAACCATGAGCGCGACGAACCCCCCGATTGCGAGGATGACAATCGGAGCGATAATGAGCATTTCGATCAAAGTAAAGCCTTCCTGCCGCTTTTGCTCAGGTATATGCTTATTCAGTAACGAGAATCGCATGCGCAACCTCCACTTGTGGATTACCATACCGAAGAACGACACTTACTTCAGACGTCGGCGATGTACCTCCATATGGGCAAGTGATACTAATAGTAACTGTCGGATTAGACAAACCAGAATTAGACGGAACGGTAGGCGTTGGCGTCGGAGTAACGGCAGTACATGGGCTTGTTGCCTGGGTGCTGTATTGACGTAACATGTCGTAGGCTATATTACTTGCCTTCGAACGGTAGCGAGCTTCACCATTATTCTGAATAACCACGCTATATATCTGGTAGCCTGCTCCAATAAAGGCGACGCCTACAAAGAGGGTTACAAGAAGTTCTATAGCGCTGAAGCCATGTTCGCGTCGTCTATTCATTATTGGTGGGTACTCGTTATGGATTTTACGGTTAGGTCAGTCTCAAGCGTATAGTACAGATTGAACTTTCGACACTCAGTCGTTGCGGCGGTACAGAGCGCATTGGCGCTAGTAAGTGGCTGATAGATGTAGGTCTTTCCTCCGTTAAGACTCGCCTGTGTCGGTGCATTCGCATCTGTGTCGACGATGAGGCTGATAGGGTCCTCCGACTTTGTTAATGGATCGCGGAGCGCACGAGGATCAAGGTTGGGGAGCGTACTGTTAATCGTGGCCTCATCCGCCATCTGTGCAGTGGCTGGGTAGTCTCCATTGGCGGTGTAGAATGATTCGAGCTGCTGAGCAATGCTCGTTACATCGGCTTTACGTTCTTCGTCACGAGCGTTTGCCTGGTAGCCTGCAATTGCTACCGTGCCAAGTGTAAGTAAGATCACCATAATAGTAATGGTAACCATTAGCTCAACGAGCGTAAATCCAGCCTGTGGCCTCATGCTCCTAGCATAAGGGGTTTGGAGCGAACGTGCAAGAGCGGCTAGATTTCGAGCGGTTCTTGCTCGATCGCAATTCGGAATTTATCCCGAACAGCAGCTTGAATTTCGCTGCGTGCCGCCGCAAGGTCGCTGTAACTGGATGCAGATTCATTAATAAGAACGAGTGCATTCTTGTCATGAATACGCATACCGTGAAGGGTTTGGCCCTTTAGCCCGGTCTGCTCGATGAGCCATCCTGTCGGCACCTTAAATCGACCATCCGGCATGTCGTAGGTCGGAATGTCCGGATATTCTTTTCGAAGATCTTCAAGTTGCCAATCCTCAACGATAGCGTTTTTGAAGAATGAACCAGTGTTCGGCAGTTTCTTAGGATCGGGAAGCTTGTCTGTTCGTATCGCAATGACCGCGTCGCGAATTACTTGCGGGGTATAAAGCGTAATAGTATGTTCATCTAAGTATTTTTGAACAGCCGCATAGAAGGGAGGCGTTGGAGAAGCCTTATAAAGCCGAAGGATGATAGTAAGAATGACATATCGACCCGCCGCTTCGCCCCGAAAAATGCTATGACGGTAGGCAAACCCACATTCTGCGGCAGATAATGTTACAAAGGAATCGTTCGCTATATCGTACGCATCAAGAGAAACCAGGCTATCTGCAATTTCTTGTCCATACGCACCTACATTTTGTACAGGTGCAGCCCCAGCAGTTCCAGGAATTGCCGACATTGCTTCAATTCCAGAGAGATTCATTTCAACAGTGCGTTTTACAACCTCATCCCAGTTTTCACCAGCACCAATCTTAATGAGGACCTGTCCTGGCTCATCTGAAATGACTTCGAAGCCTGGAATCCGGTTACGAACGACAATCCCATTAAAACCCTCGTCTCTGACAATAATATTACTGCCACCTCCAAGGACAAAGATAGGAAGGTTCTGCGCACCTGCGTTTTTACAAACAGCAACAACTTCATCCGCACTGTGCACGTCCGTCATGAAGCGGGCGTTTCCACCAAGCTTCATAGTGGTGTAGTTCTTCAAAGGAATATTTGTATGGACATCCATAGGTAGTTTGATTATAGCCTAAATAGGAGAGTTATAGTATAGTACTACGAGCTAGTGTCAGCCCTATTATGGAGGTGAACGAAGTGAGTCTTCCGGATGCATTCCAGGATGTGCTGCGAAAGCTTGCCAATCAAATGCTCGGGTATGGTTCTGTTTCGGTCGGCACTGAGGCCGGCAGGGAGGAGAACCTATATGCACTGTGCATGCTCTACCGCGACGAGCTCGTCGCCGCCTTGGCGGCGGAGGTGCAGAAACTACGAACGGAGCGTACGGTCCGTCGTATCGAGGCAGGTCTTCTTGGCCCAGTCCCTGAGAAAGTATTCATACTCGATGTGGCTGTATGCCCGACGTCCTTCGTCTCTGAGACCATCAAAGGACCTCACCCTGACGTTCGGATGTACCGGTTGGTAGTCCATAGTGGCATCAACTTCCCGATCGAAGCAGTGATCATGCGGTAACTGGCAGTGGGTGGAGGTGGCGTAGCATATGTCACCTCCACCTCGTTTATTTTTTGAAAGACGGCGCCCAATTACAGGTGGGCTCTAGAGATGCACGCAGTTTATGATATAATAAGGCAGATACGCACCCGTAGCTCAGTGGATTAGAGCACTGGTCTTCGGAACCAGGTGTCGTAGGTTCGAATCCTACCGGGTGTACCAGAGATAATTCGATGTAATAACATCAACAAAAAATGACTCCGACGGCTAATCTGACGGCAGCGAAGACACCTGGTTTAACGACCAGGTGTCTTTTTGGTGTTTTTAAGCAATAATCACTACATGAACACTCAAAAACCGCCCGACACACTTCGTGGAAGGCTCCGTCTAAAAAGTATCCAATGGTTAATAATGCAGAGAGAACGTGAACTTTTACTAAGCGAGGCGAAAGCACACTCCTTTACTGCCGAGAGCTGCTTACTACAGGAAATACCAGTACATGAACGTCCCCACAGTTACGAGGGTGATCTGCTCTATACGAACGAGCAGCTCGCATATTTTCGTGAGAATCTTGCTATTGCACGTGAGCGTTATATCGAAAGCCGGCATATGCTTCATGAATTACTGGCTGAACTTTTTGATGAGCCTGAAATTAATGCGCAGTGTCTTGAGCTGATCGAACTACCGATTCCAGTCCTGTATACCATATCTGACTTCAAAACTCAGCAGGATATTTGTTCATGGTTGCGGCAGATTGAGGAGCAGGTGACGTTGAGCTTCGAATCTATAGTTTGTCGGAAGATAGATATGCTGATTGGGCTTTAAATTGGATCTAGATCTGTCGGAATTTATCCGTTAGCTCCTCGGAACGTCGCTTTATGTCGACAAGCTCAACAAGAATGGCGTTGCGCTTCTGATCCGCGAATTGTTGGTCGCTCGCCTTTTTCATCGCTTCTTCAACAACTTGCTTTGATGATTCCTCAGTATCTTCTTGACTGGTGTGGCGAGTCTCGGGAGCATTACTTCTTGAGACGTTGAAGTCCTCAATCCCTCGCAGATTCTGGGCGAGCGCGGCTAAATCTGTGACAAGTGCGACATAGGCTTTCTGTACGTCAGCGTTTTGCCCCGCCTTGTAGATCTGCGAAATGTTTGAGTCTAGGCGTGTAACGCTGGTGTCGAGAAGATTTAGGCTAATGTATGGGTAGTAACCTCGCCCGTGTAGCTCGGTTTTTAGAGTGTCGAGCTGTCGTGATGTGGCCTCTAGCTCGACGCCTATTACCAACGCAAAATTCGCCTGACTTGTGCTTCGCCTCTTTTTATTCTTGAAATTTTCAATGACGATTCCGGCAGTTAACTGTGCGAGTCCAGCTAGGATGGCACCTAGTGCGGCAAATATTATTTCTCTCATATTTTAATTTTGCCTTAAGGGCACGTACCAGGCAAGCAAGAGCGTTTTAGGTGTGAGTCGAAAAGCGCTGCTTAGCCTTAACCTCGATAAAGCTTCCATATTCTGTTAAAATCAAGCATATGGTAAAAACTCCAAGACGAACCTCAGAGACAAGGTCGAAAAATGCTTACGTAGGCGCAGGAATCATATTTATAGTTATCTGGCCGATATTGGTTTCTATGTTCACGAGAGCTGGAGGATTGGATGGTTTAACTGTCGGCATGGGCACGGAAGGTGCTAATGTCATTGTGTCTATTCTTCTGCTCGCCCCAATTGCGGCAGTGGCTTTCCCTCTGCTATATCGGATGGGCAACATCTATAGTTCCAGCGAGAAAGAGAACACGCCTCCAGTCTGGCAACGTGTCTTCATGGCTACCTTTGGAACCATCATAGTTCTCGGAATCGTCTACTATTTGTTTACGGTGATTGGTTTCGCTCTGTTCTATAGGTTCTGACAAGAAGGACGGAATTGAAAGATGCCCCCGAGTCACCTCGGGGGCATTGGCACTTTCAGTACGACCATGTCAGGCTACGAAATCGCTTCCTTGAATACGGATGCGTAGTCTTCCTGACCGCCGGCGTTCGGGTGGAGCGAGTATTCCTGATGGCTTGTGTCGATGCCATTGAAGTCACTCGGACCACCGTTGCACAGGTGCTTTCCGATGAACGGAGACCCCGTCTTGTTCGGGTCGATGTAGTGAAGGCGTGTCGCCGGGTTGGTGCCCTGAACTTCCTTCACCGCATCCCACGTGACCGCGTTCAGCTGATCCTGAACTGCCCACGCTCCTGTGAGGTCCATCTGACCACACGTATCCGAGTCCTGAGTCGCCAGGAACGGATAACCGGACACGTACACCTGAGCGTTCGGTGCATCGGCGAGGATCGTCTCGTACGTCTGCACGAGGTGATCGAAGAAATCCGGGTCGTTGATCGCACCCATGATCTGGGTGTAGTCGAACGAACCCGGACCACACAACGCCGTGGTGCACATGAACGCGTAGTCCGCGAACCCGACATCATTGCCACCGATCGTAATGGTGACAACCTGCGTGTCGTTGGTGAGTG
This sequence comes from Saccharimonadales bacterium (SeqCode), assembly GCA_035247945.1. Classification (GTDB taxonomy): domain Bacteria; phylum Patescibacteriota; class Saccharimonadia; order Saccharimonadales; family Saccharimonadaceae; genus DATFHX01. The sequence continues at coordinate 7,657 of DATFHX010000008.1, forward strand.
CCGCAGTCTGCGGACCCTCACCCCAGCTTCCCTCTGCGGAGCCACCGTTCAGTACGGTGTTCGTTGTGGCACCCGAACACGCGACGAACGCAGTTGAGCCTAGGTTCAGGCTGCTGTCGAATTCGAGCAGGCGAGGGTATGCCTTCGAGCTCCGGTGACACCGGTTCTCGTTGGTACCGCCTACGTCCGTGCCGGACTCAAACGGCGGATTACCTTCTCCGGCAGAGAAAGAATCCCCCATGGCGACATAGGTCGCGTTCGGCTGCTGTGTCGGAATCCTCACACCGTCATACCCAGTCGGGTACGTGATGTCGAAGTCTATGTAGTAGAACATGTAGTTCGAGATCTCAGTGTTCGAGATCCACTTGACCTGGTAGGCCGTGTTCGGCGTTCCCGATTGGACGGTGGGAGACATGTAGATGTTCATCCCGTTGTCGCTGCACGTGTAGGGACCCCACCACCAGCCGCACCCGTTGCCGCCGTACGAGTTGTGCGTGAAGTATTCGGCGGAGATGTATCCGAAGCCGGGATGAGCCATGCACCCAAAGCCACCGGATGCTACGTCTCCGGTGAACTCACAGTACGCATCCGGGTCGCGTGTGCCGAAGATCTCCACGTTGATGCCGTCGGTGCTCTTGTGCATGACGACACCCAGAGAACCACCCGACGCCTTGATGTCGCGGAGTTCCGACATGAAGTTCGGCGAAGACCCTTGCGTCGAGCGCATGGTGTAGGTCTGACCGAGGTCTTCGAGCCACGACGCGCTGATGTCCATCTTCTGGCTCTTTGCTGCACCGTCGGTGTAGACGTAGAGCGAAGGAGACGTGTGAATCAGGTTGTCGTAGTCGCTTGTCGCCGATGCCGTCCCCGAAGAGACGAACACAACCAACGACGCAAGCAGGCTCGCGACAGCGAGCATGACTGGAGTACGCGTGAACTTGTTCTTACGCATAGATGGCTTTCACCACCTCTCTGAAACTAGGTATTGCCGAGTTTTAAACGAACGAGGATATGACTAAGGGCGGCCAGCACCTTTCGGTGTGGTCGCCCCTGAAAATCAATCCTTTTTGTGACTGAAAGAGCCACACACATTTACTCATATATTTTGTATAGCGTAAACCGTGGAATTCACAACGCCACTCACCAGCAGAGTGACACATGTTAAAAATCCCAGTTCCAACAGTTCGACTCGGACTATTGGAACGGGGAATCGTCCACTACTGAGCTGCTATAACCCGCACACGGGAAGCGACGCCGACCTAGCGGCCGTGGCCGGCGCGAGCTTGATGGGGACGATCTACGCGGCCAGCTCGACGTCTTCATCTCCGGTGTCGTTGACGGCAATACTGACGGCAGCCGCACCGACCAACCAACGACGACGCTGATCGCTCAAGAGCGCATCTATCTCTGTTACACGGTTAGATACGCCTGAATTAATTGAGCTTCGGAACCAGGTGTCGTAGGTTCGAATCCTACCGGGTGTACCAGAGTTTATAAAAGGAAAATGCCCCGCGCTTACAGAAAGCGCGGGGCATTTTCTGTAAGCGCGGGGTTAGGAGGCCTTCTTCTGGTTTTGCCGCTTCGCGCGGACACGCCTCACGAGCGAGGCACCTCCGAGTACGAGCAAGCAAAACTCGATCAGCTTGGCGTAGTTCTGCTCTCGGTAGCGAAGACCCAGATAGAGTGCACGCGGCACGTAGACCAGGCGCCACCAGGCGGAGTACCGCGCCAGTCTGACGATGCTGTTCATCTCGTAAACCGGGTGCAGAGACCCGGTTCCCGAAAGGAACATCTGCAGAGACTGTAGCGGTGAGCTGCCGTGGCCTCGGAGTCGTTTGCAGGCACGGCGCATCTTACCGATGCCCTGATGCCTCTTTCCGACAGTGGCCTGGTACTCGCCGAAGAAGCTGTACGAAGCACTCGCTTCGGTCCGCTCATCCAGCCGGTCGAGCCACCACCAACTTGCGTAGAGCAGCGTCTTCGCCTTCGTGAGTTGGCCATCTCCCATCTCCGAGTGGTAGCGCCGCCTCGCCATGTCGAGGTAGCACATGCCCATGTCTCGCCAGATCCTTGCGGCGAGCACCAGGTTGGCCCGACTGTGTACGGCGATGGCCTCGACGACGGGGCGATTGATTCGACCGAGAACGTCGAGCCCTATGGCTTCGAGTGCTTCTTCGAACGATACGACGGCGGTCTTGAAGTTCCAGCGCAGACGCTGAACGACCCCCTGCATCTGCAAGGCCTCGGCTTTGGCGCGTGCACCTTCTGCGCGCGACTCAGCGGCCAGAAAGGCCATCAGCGCATCGGTGTGCCGACCCATATCCAGGTGCGCGTGTCCGGCGCTCATCTCATCCTGAAAGGTACTCACGAAGTGCTCCTCGTGTCGTTGGGATTTACCTTATATATTATGACTTATTTTCGTTATTTTTGCAAATCTAGGATGTGCTGTGTTTGCCGAGGAAATCGATGATCTGTTGCAGCGCTTTTTGACTTGCATCAAGATCCAGGTCGAACTGGTATTCGTGCTGAAGCGCGGGCGAGTAGTCAGCTGGGTAGAAAAGTGGTTCCACCTCAACGTTTAGTGACTGTAACTTCTTTGTCATAACCTGTGATTGCTTGAGGAGTGGATCGGCATTACCGGCTGTAATAAAAGTTGGAGGGAATTGACTCGTAACATGATCGACAACCGAGGCTGGATAGATCTTGCTGTCTTTCGTGAAGTTCTTATAGCCACTATATGACCAGAGGAAGGTTTCGAGGAGCTCTGCGCCTTGGGTGCCATCGTCTGTATTAATAATGGAAAGGTCATATGCTCCACAGGTAAGAACCATGCCGGATATTTGTGAAGCCTTGAGTGGTGGCGTCATGCCAACGAGGTTTTGATACGTTGGGTTTGTGATGAGGGTGGCAACTTGAGCAGCGATCTGTGAACCTGCGGAATCACCGGCGAGGAAGATACGGTTAGGGTCTATATTCAATTCTGCTGCATGAGCGTTGAGGTATTTAAGCGCTTCATTTACCTGAAGTACAGGAGTAGGGTACTGTTTCTCGGGAGCAATTGTGTAGTTAACGCCAACGGTCGTGTATCCTTTATCTGAAAGTATCTTGAGATATGGTGCAACGTTTGCTTTATCGCCAGATACCCAGCCACCACCGTGAACCCATACGACAGTCGGAAGGTTCTTTTTCCCAGCGATGGCGCTATCTGGAGTGTAAACATCAAGTGTCGTATCGTGACCACCGCCGTTATAGTAACTAATATTTGTCGATGCATGGACGCCACTTTTAGGGACGTATTTATCCATGATGGCAATTTGTTGCGCTGCCCCTTTATTAAAGGCGTCGCGGATCAGGAGAGCGGAAGGCCAAGGGCTTACCTGGAATGCAACCCAGATCGAAGCTGCGATAAAGATTGCAATTCCAACGATCCACGCGAGTATTTTAAGAGGGAGTTTCCACCAGGATGAGTGTTTTTTTGTTGTTTTTTTGTGTTTTGAAGTGGCTGATTTTACCATATGCATCATAGTATAGCGAGTTTGCTCTAAAGGGGCAATCGTTTACTTTTAAAGCCAAATTGCTATAGTAGGAGATGCTATGCAATCCCTTAATACTATTGGTCGCCAGTTTGTTGATGCGCTCCTCGCAGCCAAACTCCGCGCCGACTCAGCGAAAACTGAGCGCGAACAAGCGCCTAAAGTGCACGTTGTCGGTGCTGGTGGGACGCTTACCGCTGCCTATGAGCAGCTTCGAAACGCCGCTGAGTATACCGAGGAGCATTTACTGCTTCAAAAGGCGATTCGCCGCTTTTATCAGCGACTCTTTTTGTCACGTGACCAGAATGCTGCTGCATCAAGTGGGGAAGAGCTTCTCGTTGAGCTCACCCTCGCCGGGTATCTTGCCAACGATAGCATTCCAACAAACGTTATTGAGAAAATTAATGCACTATCGTTGCAATATTATACTGCGCGTATGGCACTCGGAGCTTCGTTTAGTCGCACGAGTACGTGGACACTCGATGTTCTTGCGGTTGAGATTGAGCTGCTCCTAAACGATGCCACGAAAAACGAAGTGTTTGTACAGTTCTGTCACAGTCATTTTATGCAGTCACTCGACCGTACATCGGTGGGAGGTGAGCAGCCTGATTTTGAAATCGCTCTCTTCGTCGCTATTCACCGGGCACTTCTTAAATCAGATGAGGCATATATCCGCACCTCACTTTTGCATCGATATGGGGTTCAAACCGAAAATGTCGAAGCGTACCGTTCGATTAATAAGAAACTTGATGAACTATTTGCATCTGACCAGGTAGATACACTTTTCAGGGCTGTACGGCGACAGGGTGCCCCACTCCGCGTTCTCTGGCGTATGGTAGATGAGCAAGGAGATATCGCTGAAGTCCTACAAAACTCAACTAAGTTTATTTCAGCATATGAACTACAGATCGCGAGTGAGTATGAAGATCTCCAGAAACGCATTAACCGAGGAATCATTAAAAGTGTCATCTTCCTTGTAATTACTAAATTCCTTATTGGGCTTGCTATTGAGGTTCCGTACGATCTTTGGGTGCACGGCGAAATTATCTGGCTCGCACTGGCGGTAAACTTACTCTTCCCGCCGATCTACATGGTGCTTCTTAGACTTACGATGGCTCTGCCTGGACCAGCGAATACATCCGCTATGGTGGATGCAATCGAACGTCTCCTCTATGGTGACGAAAAGACGGTTGTCCTCTCCCGTGAGCGGAAAGGAAGTTTTGGTATGGCATATAGTGTCATGTATGCGATCTTCTTTATCGTGGTGTTCGGGGGTGTGAGTCTCCTTCTTTGGAATATTGGATTCTCATTAGTACATCTCGTTATCTTCTTCATCTTCCTCTCGACTGCAAGCTTCCTCGGATTCCGTCTGTCGAGGCAAGTCCGTGATCTTGAGGTTGTCGAAGGCGACCAGAATGGGCTTACTACCATTCGTGACTTCCTCTACATGCCATTCGTAGTAGTTGGACGTTGGATTAGCGATAGGTATGCATCGGTAAACATTGTTGCCATGATCCTTGATATGCTTATTGAACTGCCCCTCAAAACAGTACTTAGGTTGGTTCGGCAGTGGGGCGCCTTTATTAGCAGTAAGAAAGACGAACTCTAGTCGCAGCGTTCTATAACCTCTCTCGTGGGTATTTACAAAAAGGGGTAAATCTGCTAGAATCAGGGAGATGGGCCAATAGCTCAGCTGGTTAGAGCACCTGCCTCTTAAGCAGGGTGTCCTGGGTTCAAGCCCCAGTTGGCCCTCCATGCAAAGAACGTCGACATTTATCGCTACCGGTCGGCGTTTTTTGTTTGGCTTTTTACTCTGATGTGGTTCTAGTATCCACTAGAAGAAGTGCTTCGCTTCGTGATAGTACTGGGATGGTTAAAGTATCACCTAGATTCTTACCCTTGGAGGTGAAATAAAGTGGTGCTACGTTTCCACTATGACCGACCGCTATTATGACATCCACGCTCTTTTCTAACTGATCGTTATAAAAGTACTGTGACCTTTCGTAGAGAGAAGCAAGAGATTCCATGCCCCCTGCGACAAGGTCTTCTTCGGGTAAAGCAAAAACCTCTGCTATCGACTGACCACTGTATGACCCGCAGTCTCGCTCGGCGAGTCTCTTGTCTATTTCTATCGTCTCAGAGTCTCCACTCAGGCTTCTCGCTAATATCCGAGCAGTCTCAACTGCTCGTCTACGTGGCGAGGTGACTATATGTATCGATTGATCATTTTTGAGTCGCTGCTTGAGGAAGTGAGCTGCCTCTGTCGCTTCCTGAATGCCCTCATCAGAGAGACCTTCGTCTTCAAGGACGAGTGTCATCTTATCTGCTGAGGGAATCTTTCCATGTTTAACAAAGTACATTTTCATCTGGAATGATTATAACGTATGCAGATTTGAGCTAATAGCTCTTGCATAATAAGAAGTTTCACCAACTGCTCAGATTACGCAAATACGCGGCTTACTTTTTGAGTTTAGATAAACTTGTTCATGTTATGCTTTGTGTAATTAATGCGATGTGTTAAAAAGAGGATGGCTCTAGTAATTCACGAGTCACAGTAAAAGTGCCTTGGCACTTCGCACATCCACAATTCGACTCGCGAAAGTGAGAAAATGAGACGTATAAGGCCTCGAGGCGGTGTACGATCAGCGCTATTGATCGTCTTCTGCCTTGTAGCTGCATCTTTGGTGTCGGCGCAAACTGCCGTCGCCAATAGCCAGCTACAGTTCACGCTTGAAGCATCTAGTGTCCGTATCGGTGGTACGGTACGTGTGACTGAAGTTGACCCTTGCCCGCCTCCCGTCGTGGACGATATGGGCACCTCTTATGGTTACGTTTCTTTTACTCTGCGTGACGCCAATGGCGTCACGCAAGGTGGGGGGCGTGCTGAACTTGACCCGAATGGCCACTGGGGCCAAGCGTTGGTAGGGGTGAGCGCACGTAGTGTAGTGGCTCTCAATCCGCCAGCATATCGCGAAGCTCCGAGTCCCGGTCAAGGCTTCCTGATGGCTCGTTGTGTCGTGCCAGGAGTGAATGACTCTTACATTGGACAAAACCTGTCACTGACAGGTTCGTCCGCTCACCTTGTCGTAGGAACGGGAACGGTGGGGAAGCATCTGCATATCACTCCGTCAGAACCGTGTCCTATGGGTGCGACTCAGGCCTACGTACTGACCGATGACGAGGACACAAACAACCTCAACCAATCGGTCACCGTGAACGCCGACGGATCCTGGGAGATGGATCTGAACATTCCGGATTGGCACCCAGCGCATAGGATATCTATTGCTGCTGGCTGTGTCACTGCCGGGTTCAGCTATGATGGCGTCATTGCGGAACTCGTTTACGATTCTCACCGCTACGTCGCCATGGGTGACTCGTACAGCGCCGGGGTTGGAACTTTCAACTACGACGCTTCGAGCGGAAGCTGCATGCGGTCTCCGGCGAGCTACGCTTCGTACGTAGCGAGCCAGCGCGAGAATATGGGTACACCGTATTTCGTCGCCTGTGGTGGCGCGACAACGGCTGATCTCTATGGTCAGAATCCGAGCACTGGCGAGCCACGCCAGCTCGATGCGTTGACCCATGACACGCGGTACGTCACCCTGACGGTCGGCGGTAACGATGTCGGCTTCAAGGAAGTGATGGAGCGCTGCGCCAACTGGTTCAGAAACAGTGGGTGGGGTTGCGCCAACGACACTACCTTGCGGGGTACGCTCACGCAGAGGTTTGCTGCACTTGCCGGGACGGCAACGGCAACAAGTCCTGACGGTCGGCAGATCACCCCCCTTGCGGGCGTCTTCTCCGATATTGCGGCCGCTTCCCCTGGCGTGAAAATCTACGTCGGTGGCTATCCGCGTCTCTTTGGGGCTAGCGTTTCGGACTACACGTCGAACAGTAGTGCTCCTGGCGGTGCTCAGTGCATTGCTGCAACTGGAATGACCATCTCCTTCAGTGATGCGCAGTGGCTGAATCAGCTTGCTGATGATCTCAATGGGATCATCAGCAATGCTGTGGACGAAGCTAATGTCGGCGGTGCAAACGTCGCATTCGTGGATCCCGGGTTGTTCAATGGCCATGGGTTGTGTGATAGTGACACTGCGTGGATCAATGGTGTCGTGCTTGACAGCAGCAATAACCCGCAGGCTGAAAGTATGCACCCCACAGCCGAAGGATATTCCGTCGGCTACGGTCCCGCATTCGCGGCTATGGTGAACTAGAGCGAAAGCAGTGTTCGACAGCGCCCAGCTGCCGAACACTGCCTCGTTTTATTTTCGGGGCCTTATATAGAAAGCTGCGAGCATCAAGGCTGATCCGATCGCAAATGCTATACTGGCTACAATCGTTGATGCTCTGAGAATTTGTCCTGCACATTTAAAAATAGTTAGGTCTGACGGGTCGCAAAGGAGATCTTTATAGAGATAATCTGGAGTTATGAAGATTAAAAAAGGACTTATTATAAATAGGAATAATCCAATGTAGAGGATGATTTCTCGTTTTAAAGACATGAGAATATTCTTGCAGTAGTCTTATTCTATGTAAAGAGCTTATTATAAAGACCTCTCTATGGTACGCTAGAAACCAATGATTCGCAAAAAAGTAGACATGCTAATGCTGCGCCGTGCTATTGAATTATCTTGGAAGTCTGATACGGCATATCATCAAGTGGAAGAGGTGGGGAACCCTGCACTTGGCCAATGCTATGTTTCGTCGCGTGTTGTGCAGGCTTATTTCCCAGAAGTGGAACTCGCCCAAGGTGAGGTACTGGCTGCTGGTAAAATAGAAAAGCATTTTTGGAATGTTTTTCAGGTTAATGGTGAATTTATTCATGTTGACCTCACTTGGTCTCAATTTCCGGTAGGGTCAAAGGTGATGAATTGGGCAATTCGAGATCGAGAGACGTATAATGACAGTCCACCGACTATTGAGCGTGTCGAAACATTGCTTCGACGTGTTCAAGAAGTTCTCTCAAGTGATAGTAAATAGGAAAAGGCCACCCCTTGCGGGATGGCCGAGCCTCCTTAGTTTTTGTAGAGAGAAATCTAGGACATGCACTGCGTTACGAAGTCGAGCAGCTTCTTGTCCTTGCCACTAAGGGCGCGTTCGTACTGCTGCTGGAGCCTGCGCGATGTGGCTTGACCGTCCTTGGTGAGGGACTTGCCACACACCTGATCGAACCAGCGCATCTCTCCCTGACGGTACTGCTCGAAGCCGATCTGCGCCTGGATGAGCGCCACCGGGTCGGTGATGACACCGGTTGCGGGAATTTCGTGCAGATTGACGTTGATGCCCTGCTGCGCGCCGATGTACACATCACTCGGCGGCCAGACATCTGCCAGTCGCATAAGTGCGAAGTAGGCAGTGCGCGGCTTCTCGATCGCAGGGATACCCTGAATACCTCGCTGCTTGGCGACACCGCCGGCGAAGGTGGTCGACAAGATCAGGTTGACGACGAACGCTCGCCACTGGATCGGGAGACCTGCATGGCGCAGCAGCTCGTCTGCCGCAGTGGCGCTGACGAACTCCGCCGACACATTGGTGCCGAGTTCGGGCTTATAGAGCGGCTGAATGCTGTCCGCTCGTAGCGTACACCCGCTGTGGTGGCAGTCATGCAGCCACGCGGCGATCTCGATACCTTGCCGAATGGCAATGAGCGGTCCACGGCGCGCTGCCGACCCGTACATGCGGTCGAACAGCATCGTGGCGGAACGTGCCATGTCGGCGAAGTGGTTCTCGTTGTGGTAGGCGAGCTTGCGGCGAGACACCGAGGCACGTGCGTAGTCCTGAACACTCCGGAGGAGCCTCGCGTACTGACGTGGCTCGATCGGCTGCGCGTCTGACTCCTTGACGGTGAACCGTCGGTCGTCGAACTCACGCCGGAGGTGGACGGGGTAGTGCGTGTGCCACGGGTACCAACCGAGGACCTCCTGCCAGGAGTCCCAGCTGAGGTGCTCGTCCCAGAAGGTGCCGAGTCCAAACATAGCGTTGTGTTCCTCGAATCTACTTTTTAAGGGGCGGCTACGCTCGCGCGTAGGGAGCTCGTGTGCTCCGATAGGTACTATATTTCATTATTAGAAAATAAAATACGTGTTGTGCAAATAGTGCACAACACGTATGTATGTGAGGTGTTTTACCTCTGTTAGAGACTAGGCGATCGGTGTTGCTGGATGCTTTTTACCATCCCACTTTGAGTCGTCGAAAGCAAGCCAAATATACCAAACGATTGGAATAAAGATAGCCCAGAGGACAAACACACCTTCTTTTCCGAGGCGAAGCCCGACATGGTACTGGGCAATGTATAGGAAAACGGCTGCGGCAATATTTACGATAGGGATGAAGGCGAGTACGGCCCAAAATCCTTGCTGCCCACCAAGTTCAAGCAGCGTCCAGTGATTGTAGACAGGAACCCATGCCTTCCAGGTTTCTACACCCGCTTTTTTAAAGATACGCATGAGAAGGAAGGAGACGACCACGTACACAATAGCAATGGTAATAAGTGCGAACCCTATGGTGATCAGGAGAACTGCAGCGGTTGTTGCAGGGTCGGTATTGTTATACGACGAGCTGTCATATCCCGAGTTGTAGTTATAGTCATATGTTGCCTGAGCAAGCGTAGATACAATGTTCATATATGTTCCTTTTTGGTTATCTTAGGCTTATTTTAGCACGGGTGGTAAAATAGAAGGCAATGGCTAAAGAACTTAATGGTACCGAGCTCGTCGGATATATTAAAGAACGTCAGGCGCGACAAGTCCGCGCCCTTCGTCAAACACACCATGTATTTCCTAAACTGGTGATTATTAAGAGTCTTAAAGCAAATGCAGTAATCGATACGTATGTTCGTATGAAGATGCGCTACGGTGACGATATTCTTATCGAGTCGGTTGTTGATACACTTTCAGATGACGATATGGGAGCTGCGATTTCGCAGTATAACGCTGATCCATCTGTCCATGGTATTATTGTGCAACTTCCAATTGACGATCCTTCTAAAACAGAGTCGATTGTAAATCAGATTGCTCCAGAGAAAGATGTGGATGGTTTAGGTAGAGATGCACACTACGACAGCGCAACAGCGCTTGCTATTAACTGGCTCCTCGCTGGATATGGTATTGACCTCCATAATAAAAAGATCGCACTTGTAGGACACGGCAAACTCGTCGGCGCACCGCTGGACCGCATGTGGAAGAAGAGTGGGTATGACATAACGGTCATCGATAAAGACCATCCCGATATGGTCGGCGCGCTTCGTGCGAGTGACATTATTGTGACGGCAACGGGAGTGCCTCGCCTCGTTACATCTACAATGGTTCCTCCTGGCGCGGTTATTATTGACGCAGGTACGGCAAGTGAAGATGGCGGTATTGTGGGGGATGTTGATCCAGCGCTGCGTGAGCGAGATGATATCAAGATTACCCCCGAAAAGGGTGGTGTTGGGCCACTTACCATCGCAGCGCTCTTCGATAACGTTATCCAGTCAGCGTTAAGAGTGGCAGAACAAAAAAGCTCTAATTCCTAGAGCTTTTTATTAGGTGATGCCGAGTGTTTCTTTTACGCGACTGACGACTTGTTTTGGCGTGAGATCTGCCTTAACGATGTAGCTATGAATACCGAGTGAACGAAGCGCTTTAGGTGCTTCTTCTTCGCCGAGATTCGTGAGGATAATAACAGGAATGTCTTTACCCCAGGCGTGTTTACGGATTTCAGTAAGTGCTTCAGTACCGTTCATTTCAGGCATTTGAAGATCTAGGAGGATAAGATCTGGGCTAAACGCTTCAACAAGTGCAACACCGCGTTTTCCATTATCGGCGAGTTGTACGTCGAAATCATCGGCTTCGAACTTCATTCGATACATTTGACTAATTACTGGGTCGTCTTCGATGATTGCTATACGTGTCATTAATTCTTATGATACCCCATAGAGGCGAAAAAACCAATATTGTGGTATGATACCTGTGGAAACCTGTAACAAAATGGAGATCTTATGAGAGATTTAGCACCTGATATTTACCGACAGAGACTTGTTATTGAGGGGTATCCAGAAAAGCCAATTAGCGATGAACAGATCAAGAGTTACCTCAGTGAGCTGTCAAAGCAGATTGACATGAAACAACTTATTGAACCAGTGACGGATCGCAGCGACCTCTACGGTTGGGCGGGATGGATCCACTGGGAGACATCAGGCGCACACTTTTATGCCTGGGAACAACCACGTCTATTTTTTAGTGTCGACATTTACACCTGTAAGGCATTTAAATCTGAAGATGCAGTCGAGTTTACGAAGCAGTACTTTAACGCAAACGAAATAGAGTATAAGGATTTTTAAATGACAATCACGGTTGAACATCTGAGCGAAACTCCGGAATATCGATACGACATGCCCGAGGAAGAACTCCGCCAACTCGCAACCGAACTGCTTACTGAACGCGAACCTATCACGAATGATAGGTTCGTTTGTTATGAGCTCGACGGCAGTGAAAAAGCGGCGAATCTTGGACGGGTGGTTGAGAGAAGTGTGTTCGAAAAACGGTTTGAACACACTTCAGAAGAAATGAAGCAAGAATATGGAGAATACGAGCGTAATAGTACATTCTTTGTTACGCTTGACCGCGTTACATCTTTGCCAGTCGGTGCAGTGCGTGCAATAACAGCGTCCCCTGAACTTGGAGAGCGTAGCTTCAAGTCGGTGAATGACCTCGTTGAAATTGGTCCGCCAAACCCACCCTACCCCCACACGCAAGCCGAGATTTTTCAACATTATGGTATAGATGATCCTAGAAAATGTTGGGATATCGGAACGGCTGCCGTCCTTCCTGGGTACGGAGGAGGTGAAGTAAGCTCGCAGATTTACCGTGCGATGTGGGTCGCCTCGCAGCGCCACGGTGTCGAGCATTTCTTTTCGATGATTGCCCGTAAGCCGTATGAGATGATGGAGCTTGTCGGATTTCCTTTTGAAAAGATTTATGATGCAGATTGGGTATCCTATCTAAACTCAGAGAGCCTTCCAGTTTACGGTGCGGCACCAACCTTTGATGAAGCCGTGCGTCAACAAGAGGCAAGAACGGGAGCGGATCTTATGCCATTCCTCCATGATTCTTTCCGTGTGCTTGGTCATGGTGACCATGATGACGCGCTCATGCTTCGCTAGGCTATACAGATTATACTGCTTACGGTAGACTGTAAGAGTGGATTTGCTAATTCTTATTGTCACATGTGTTATTGATCTAACACTCGGTTTATTCGTTCTTCTAAGAGATACTCGTAAGACTTATACACGGCTTTTTGTTGCAGTAAGTATCCTTCTTACAGGATGGATCGTTTCAAACTATTTGACAAACCACCAGGAGCTGAACCTGGGCGTTATTAATTTGGCAAACAAAGCTGCGTTTGTCAGTGGATTCGGTGTGCTCGTTGCGGCCGTCCTCTTTACCTACTTCTTCCCGCAGCGAAGAAGTATCTCAAAAACCGAACGTAATCTTGGTATTATCGGTGTACTCATCATTATTGGACTCTCTATGACGTCACTTGTTTCTGGTGATGCTGTACTTGAAAATGGCACTGTCGAGTTTACGATTGGCCCACTTGTGTGGCTATACATCGCCGCCTTTGCTGTCTGTATTGGTATTATGGTTCGTAATCTTTTGTCAATTCACAGGGACCAGGGACTGGTAAAACTCCAGCAGGCTCGGTTTATTCTCATTGCATTTAGCGCAACTGCATTTTTCGGACTTCTTCTCAATGTTATTATTCCGCTTGCCGAAGGAGGTAACTGGGATTCTACGAGGTATGGCCCACTTGTTACCGTTATTCTTGTAGCAACGATCGCTTACACGATCGTTAAGCACGGCCTTTTCGATATTCGCCTAGCCGCTGTTCGAGGTGTTGCCTATGTCTTCTCACTCTTGACGCTTGCCGGCACCTACTACCTTGTCGCCTTTGGTATAAGCCGACTGTTCATTCATGACCCCGCAGCGGTTGCGGCTGCACAGAGTCCAATTAGTATTGTTCTAGCACTTATCTTGGCTTTCGTATTTCAGCCTGTACGAAAGTTCTTTGACCGTCTCACAAATAGTATCTTTTTTCACGACAACTATGATACAGATGACTTTCTGTCACGACTTGGTGAGGAGCTTAGTGCGGCAACTGACCTTCGTAATCTCCTCCAGCGTGCTTCTGAAGAAATTGCAGGAACACTTCAGTCTGAGCAGGGCTTCTTCTATGTGCGATATGGAGACAAACACATCAATGCCGGGACGCCTCACCATAGCCTCATGGAAGTCGGTAATATTCGAATACTCGATGACTATATCGAACATGCCGGATCAAAAGCAATTGTTGCGGATCTTGTTAGTGAGTCTGCGGATGTCTATTCACTCCTAAAGCAGCACAAGATAGCGATTGCGCTCCCACTTATGCATGGGGGTAAAGCGCTGAGCTACCTCTTTGTAGGGCGCCGTCGTAGTCGTGAATATACCCAACGGGACGTCCGTGTGCTTGAGACGATTGCAAATGAGCTTATGATCGCGATTCAAAACGCTCTCTCCGTCCAGGAAGTGAAGGACATTAACGCAACACTGCAGCAGCGCGTCAATGACGCAACAAAAGAGCTACGAACAACCAATAAGCAGCTGCAGCGACTTGATGCCGCAAAAGATGAGTTCATTAGCATGGCCTCACACCAACTTCGTACTCCGCTTACGAGTGTAAAGGGATATATCAGTATGGTACTTGAAGGTGATATGGGCCATATCACAAAGCAGCAGCGAGAAGTGCTCGAAGAAGCCTTCGCGAGCAGTGAGCGGATGGTGCATCTTATCGGCGACTTCTTGAATGTATCCAGGCTTAAGACGGGTAAGTTTATTATCGATCGGCGTTCATCGGATCTTGTGAAAGTGATTACTCAAGAGGTTGCGAGTTTGCAGTCAACTGCAAAAGCGCATAACTTGGAGCTGTCATTTAGGCAACCGTCCTACTTCCCGATGCTTTATTTAGACGAGGCGAAAATTCGTCAGGTGGTTATGAACTTTATTGATAATGCGATCTATTATTCCCGCGAAGGCACGGCGATCAAAGTTGCGCTCTCTATTAGCGATGGAAGTGCTGTTCTTACAGTGAAAGACACTGGGATAGGTGTTCCTCCTGCAGAACAACCCCACCTCTTTACGAAGTTCTTCCGTGCGACGAATGCACGTAAGAAACGTCCGGATGGAACGGGCGTGGGTCTCTTTCTCGCAAAGAAAGTCATTGTTGCTCACGGTGGATCAATGGTATTTGAGTCGACCGAGGGCGAGGGAAGTACGTTTGGGTTTAGGCTCCCAATTAAGCTCTTAAGTGAGCCCGCCACTGGTAATGCGGATGAGCTCAATAATCAACCACACCACGACGATCACCACAGCGACGCCAATTAGAATGGGCTTTGCGACACGCTTGTTATCAATCCACCATTGGTGAATCGGATTGCGGTGCACTGCAGAAACGCGTGTAACAGATGGACGCACTGTTTTCGCGTCTTGACCAGAGTATACTTTGTTTCGCTTTTTCTTCTGCTTTGCCATAACTACCTTAGTATAGCAAATGCCGCCCCTGTTTTAAAGGACGGCAGTATGCTAAAGGTAGAGCGGTCAGTCTCTTTATGATCTTGCGCGAATTACAGTGCGCGGCGGCTAACAAAGTAGTAGGTGGTTGCGGCAATAAGTGATCCGATTCCAATTACAGCGAGGAGCGTGTTAACGGCACCGGTCTGTGGAAGTTCGGCAGGAATTTCTGGTGTGGTTGGAGTCTCTGGAGTTGTTGGTGTCGTTGGTGTTTCGACACACTTATTGCTGTCCTTTGGAAGATCTTCTTTTCCAGGAATGGTGCAGTTCTCGTAGCACTTGTTGCTATCCTTAGGTAACGTCTCTTTACCTGGCACTGGGCAGTTTTCGCGGCAATCAGGGCTATCTTTTGGTAATGTTTCTTTACCGGGGACGGTACATTTTTCTTCGCACCGTGCATCGCCGACAGGAATACCAGGCTTGCACTCTTCAGGAGTGACGGGTGCAACTGGAACCTGAACCTTACAGTCTGCACTCGTCACCGTTTTAGTAGAGCCATTAACCTTCACGTTTACGCTCAGTGTTGCAGTATAAGTTCGGGCTGCATCGTAGGTGTGTGAAAGAGCATTTACTGTTGGGACTGTTTTACTGTTGCCGTCTCCGAATGCAAGCGTGTAGTTAACGATTTCTGCGCCGTTCTTGGCAGTTCCTTTTCCGGTGAAGGTGTAGGTTGTGCGAGATATCTTTGTAGCCGTAAGGCTGACGCACGTATACTCAGGCTGTTCTTTCGGAGGTGTTGGCTGGCACTCTTTTGGAACGACAACATCTGCAGTATCGTCCTTAGAACCTCCATCTATGATAACGACAGCCTTGTTTGTGAGTGTGTTCGGACCACATTTTGGCAGCTGGTCATTTGCGGCAACCTTGGCACTGAATTTGATGTATCCGGCGGCTGCTGCATTGTAGTCGCCGATGTTGATACCTGAAGTAGTAAGGGTATCGCCCACCTTGACGCCATTTGGATTTGTTCCATTCTTAACGTAGGTGGAATCTTTAATGTAGGAGATGCCCGCAGGAAGGGTGTCCTTTACTGTGACGTTGTTTTGACGCTGGTCGCCCGTATTTTTGTAACTAATCTGGTATTCAACAGTATCGCCCGGCTTTGTCGTGACAGATTGGTGCCAAGCAGTGTCGCCCTTGACGCGGACCTGCTTGTTCATGTCGAACGTATTCTTCGTTGCAAACTGGGGCTTTACTTTGAAATATACATAGCCGCTGTATTGGTAACAGCCTGGGATCTTTCCATCAAGTTTGTCATACCCAAGCAGGGCTCCCGCTGAGGTGACAATGGAGTCGCCAAGCTTAACGCCATTCGCACTTTTACCAACACTATTGTTGTGGTAGCTTGCAGACCCGGGAACATATGCAAGATTAAAGACCTGATCCGACGTCAGAGTTACATCGTCATACACCTTTGCTGGCTTTGAGTTGTCTGCAGTTACAAATCCGCTAATAGGAACACTCTTTGCTGTGGTTGTTGGGACAGAAGCACTGGCACGTACATTTGTTGCAACAAGGTTAAGGTTACTTGCGGCATTATTGTGGACGTACATGCGCACTACGTACTCTTTACCTGCCTGAACAGTAAGGGTATCCTTCCATCCGCCATCGCTGGTGTTGCTCGCATCCTTAACGGTAACAAAGTTACGCTCATCGCCGTAGGCTGAGTTGTCAGTGATGGAGTTGAACGTAATGTAGGGTGCGGGATGTGCCTCTGTAAAGGTCTGACGATCTGGACCCCATGCAAAGATAACCGTTGGAACAATAACGGCAGCGATAAGCATTGCGACAAGTGCACTTGTGCGTTTCGGTAGGTATCGGAGCGCAGTTAATAGGTGGCGCATGTAGTAGTGACTCTCCTCTTTCTTCTTACGCGCTCTCAATTACGCGTAAGTGGTTATTCTCTATTAATTAGTAAAGCAATCCCTAGGGATTGTCAAATAAAATCAGACGCTATCATTAAACGTGTGTGTCCCCGAGGGACCGACAGGCTGAGCGCAGCGCTCGGCTTCTGTCGGTCCTCTCGAGTGTACACGTAGTACTTACCAGCCACCAGGATCGCCCGTGTTCCCGGAGCCGCCGGTCGGGTTGACTGATGGCTCCGGAGCGGGTGTCGACCCACGAGTGGGAGTTGATCCGCGGGGTGGGGACGTGTCCTTCGGAGGGGCGGGCGGCGTATACCGGCTTGGCGGGTTACCCGCTGCCGGCGACGACGCGTGCGGATCGGCAGTCTGCCGATCCGATCCGGTACCTCCGTACTTGCTGGAGCCTCCGTCGCCTGCACCACCGTTGCCGGGGATGAGGTGAGGGTTCTTGGGCGACAGACCAGTCGGTGTCTCCTTCGGGGGACGCTGGTGGTCGGTCTCACCCTTAGGCAGGTCACCCTGTCCGTGAATCACCGGGTTTCCACAGCGCTTCATGACATCGAGACTGTTCTTGTTCTCGAACGTGAAGCGCACTGAGTCGCGCTTGCCACCGACGCCCTTGTCGGCGTCGACGACACCGTGGTTCCCCTGCATGCCGGTATTGTAGCCGTCGGCAGGGGCGGTGGCGTCTTCGTCGACCTTGGCGTTCTTCAGTTCGTCTACGACGCTGTCGTAGACGGCCGCGCCCTTACGGGAGAGGCAGTCATTCTTTCCCTCGGGAAGGAGCGATTCGACTTTGCCGTCGACTTCGTTCGGGAGAACGATGTGGCCGACAAAGGCGAGGTACCGAGCGTCGTGTCCCAGAAGGGAGATGACGTCGGCGCTGTTCTTGATCCCATCCGAGGAGAAGTTGCCCTTCTCGTTCGGGTCGAACTTCTGAACGAAGTTCGCGGGACACTCGCCGGCGATCGGGAGGCCCGTACCGACGAGGGTGCTGTTGTTCGACGAAGCGCTGGGTGAGGCGGAGGGGGTTGACGACGGAGAGGCTTCTCCGTGACATTCCTTGCTCCGCTCATCCAGCGCCTTGTGTACCTCGTTGAGCTTATCGGGGGAAATTCCCCACGACCTGAGCGCATCGTCGCGTTCGCGGCCGTGGAGTGTGTTGTCCGCCCGACTGATGGCGTTGGAGGTGTCTACCACCTTGTCGCACGCGACAGTGCCGACGTTGGCACCATTCGCAAGATTGAAGGGGTCGACGTCCCGGCCTAGGCTGCAGGCGCTGAGGAGAAAGACTCCCCCCAGCGCGGCTGCGGCGAAGACTTTCTTCACTGTGCCTCCTTTTAGGCGTGCGCTCCCGACGTGTCCGAGGACTCCGAGGAGTCACCGGCCGCGGGCATGTGAGCGAGCTTCTTGTTCAGCCGCTTGGTCAGCCGCCGGTACGGGGTCGTGACAACCCAGGTCTGGAAGATGACGAACAGCAGCAGAAGCAGCGAGCTGAGCGAGCCGAGCGTGAGGTTCGCGATCCAGCTGAAGCCGAAGATCCCGAAGAACAGCGCGATGATGACGCAGGCCACCAGGACGAGGCCCTTCTTGTCGGCCTGCCACTGCTTCTTGAGGTACATGACGATGCCGATGACCATGGCGACCACGACCAGCGAGAAGATCAGGCCGATGAAGCCTCCGAAGAAGCCACCGACCACCTCCCAGCCGCGACCGAAGTCGAAGTCCTCGGTGTATGTGTTGTACCCACCGATCGTGGTGACGACGAGGATGTTCATGAGCGCCATGAGCAGCGCGGTGAGCCAGAACTGCGGACGAGACATGAGTGTTCTCCGTTTCGAGGATGGTAATGCGCGGGTGTGCTTGGATGTACTACGAGTACGTCGTTCGCAAGAAGATGCGAACGGCTGCAAGTGCAGCCACAAGAATATTCCTAGAGAATAGAATCATGGCTGCACTTGAGCATAAAATAAGCGTGTAATGATAGAGCCTGATTATTAAAGTCCCGAAGTAAAACTCGTATTTACTAACAGAGGAAATTTTAGCATAAAAACGAAGAAAAGTCAATCCACTGTAAAGAGTAGATAGGAGATGAGCCCCTTGATCTATGGAGGTTTTCTTGTTATAATGGGCAAGTTATTCAAAACGAGGCCTCATCGTCTAACGGTTAGGACACCAGGTTTTCATCCTGGCAATCGGAGTTCGATTCTCCGTGAGGTCACCATATTAGGATTTTCAAAACTTCCAATTCGAAACAGCTCATTTACCCCTGGTAACTGGGCTGTTTTTTGTGTTCCACCGACTAAATCTTGGTAGTTTGGCATAGTGTTAAAGATAGCACCGAAAAAGGCGGCTTTTCGTAGTGGATTACTGAGGTGGAGGAGGATATCCGGCAGGTGTTCCACCAAGTATCGAGCGTATTGCAAAACGACCTTAATATCAACTGTCGTGACAGCTTCATCATCGCTATCGCCCAGCTCAACTATTTGCTTTTCTAAACTCACTACTTCCTCCTCCATGCGCTTTAAAACAGTTTCTGACGTCAGCATCTTCATGCGGTCGATAACAGCTGATATTTGCGCCTCTAAGGCTTCACGGCGCTCTGCAAGCTTCTTGTCGTCTTGGGCGACCTGGGCTTGCTTCTCGTTCCATTTAGTCTCAATAGCTTCTAATAGCACGTCAAGCTTGTCAGGGCTGATTTGTAAGCGTTTTACCACATTTTCTATAGTCTGCTCAAACGCAGCCTTTGGTACACGGAAGTAATGACCGTTTTTACTACAGTGATAGGCTGGGTAGTATTTGCCCATTTTGCCGCGTGAAGCGCTACCGAGTAATGTACTGCCACACTCTGGACATGCAACAACCTTTTTATAAGGAAACTCTGGGTTGTGCATGTTTTTATTAACCAAGTAAGCAGGTGGTTGCTTACGATGGACGGTGACGTTGTTATCCGCATCAATTTCAACCCAGAGTTTGCCACGGTTAGCTTTATTAAATAGCTCAGGCGATACAAGGCCATCAAACTGTGCTTTGACAGGTTCGTCGTGTGTCCATTTCTCTTTAATGACACCTGCATATATAAGCTTATGTGCGTAATGATTGACCATTTTGGCCGTCATTTGGCGGTTGCCTCTTTGCTGGATAATTTGCGTTTTGTCGTACTTGTCTCGGACGTATTGCATACGAGTACGGAAACCGAGCCGATTCAAATCATCGGCTATCTGCTGGTCTGTATAAATACCCTCGGCTCGCATTTCAAATAACCGCCTCATCAGCGGAGCCTCTTCATTTTGAGGCGTTAGCACAATACGCTTACCGTTCGGGGTATTTACTTTCTCGCCGACGTAACCATAAGGAGCTTGTCTCATCCAATAGCCAAGCTTGGTGTAATGTATCTCTGCACCAATCATGCGAGTCATAATATCGCGTAACTCATCTTTAGCGTGTTCTGCCTCTAAGATTTCACTCTTAAACGAAGGGCTGTAATTGCTCCAATAGTATTTAAATCCAGTATGCTCAAGGGTGTTCACTCTACGGCTGTCAATGATACCAAAAGTATCGATAAGAATAACACCGAGCGCATCTAGCTGATCTTTGAGCCTAATATATGCCTCTGCGCCCCCACGTGTAAAACGATCAATCGCTTTAATAAGAACAAAGTCTATAGCTGGATTAGACTTGCAGCGATTAACAATTTCTTGCATCGGCTGTTCTTTATGAGATGCTGACTCAACCAAAATAATTGTATCGATGATAGTAATGTTCTGGTTGTCTGCTAGATTCTGGCCACGTTGTCGCTGTTCTTCTGGTGAATCACCATCACGCTTTTGTTTACTCGAAGATACGCGAATAGCCAGCAGGCCATTACGCATTTGCTTGTTGTGCAGTGGCTGCATTTGTATCCTCCAGAATTGTTACGAGATGCCGACCGTTACGTTGATCTTCGATAATTTTTTCTACTATAAGGTCAGCGACTAACTCAATACGCTGCTCAGTAGTAAAGCTAAATTGCTCAGCTGGTAGTTCTTGTATCTTGTTTTTACTGCCTTTTGGACGTGACATATACCCTCCGTTAGAGAGGTTGCCACGCTAATAATCCGACTAGTAGGTTATTTGTCCCAGGGGCGGCCTGGCTTTGGTCGTTCTTTGAGTTCTTTACTCACTAAATCTTTAAGATGTTTGTCGCCAGTTTGAGCGAGCAATTGCAATACAAGCTCACTAAGCGTCAGGCCGTTTTTCTTCGCTACAGCTTTTGCGCGTTCGCGTAGATCATCCGAAACTCGTATCTGCATACTAACTATCTTTCTGGACATTTGTCCCTATTTTAACATGTAATGCTATTTACCTATAGCTAGCCGAATTATTAACGTCCAACCTCTATATAAATAGTAATACTAATTAAAATAAAAAGCAATACTTTTTATCTGTTACACTCTATAAAATATACCGAATATCGATATGCGGTATATATAATCAAATAACCTCTGTAAGCTATTGCACTTTTTCTCTCTTTCTTATATATAAATATATAGAAAAGAAGTGGCAAGACAGTGAACACGAGATAGTAGTATGGCAGATAAACGATCAGCATTAAAACAAGGTCAAATAGACATATTAGAAGTCCTGTATAAATATAGGTTTGGTAGTCGTCAATTAATAGCAGATAGTCTAGATATAAAAGCTGGATCAAGTCTGTATGAGAAATTAAACGTCCTCATTAAGCACGGGTTGGTAGCGATGAGACAGGAAAAGCAACTTAAGTTGCTTGGCGTACCAGCAGCGTATTTCCTAACATCTAAAGGACTCAAGACCCTACAGTCGCTCGACGGGCATGATTACATCACTGAGGCGACCATAAAAGCAGGTTATCGCGACAAAATTCTGAAGCAAGCTACCGTTTCCCATAACCTAGACGTTTATCGCTACACTAATGTTCTAGGACATCAACACCCGGGACTAAAGGTATATCTTCGCCGTGACATGAGCCGTTTCAGTTACTTTCCCGATAGCCCGCCTGACGCGTTTTTATCACTAAAGCTTGATGACATTCCGAAACGCTTTTTCCTAGATTTCATACCAGATAACATGCTTCGTAGCGTACTCTATCGCTGTATTGCGAGCTACGCTGAATTCTTTGAGGAAGGCGGTTGGGATGTAACTAATAGCGAATTACCGAAGCTTCTCTTTGTGGCCGAAAAAGATGCAACTGCAAATCGTGTAAGGCGTACGGCTCGAGCTGCGCTAAGTCGTGTTGATTCGGACTTAGAAGTTTATGTAACAACCATCAAGGAGCTACTTGATATGGATTCTACGGGCAAGATATGGACTGACATAAGCGAGCCTGATGAATTGTTGAGCCTTGCTGACATATAGTAAACCCCATCTCGTAACCTGCTCTTGCTTTAGCAAGGGCGGGTTGACCTATTTTCAAAGAAAATAGGTATTAGAGCACTTAAAGCGCTTGTAGCACCGAAAGCGTGTCGGTGATGATGCGACGAACATCCGTAGGGCCTACTGCGGCAGTGTCATAGCCACCGGGGTTCGCTTGATCGTGGTGAACTTCATGGGGTAATAATGTTCGTATTTTTGCTATTAACGTCTGTTTATTCTCGTATGGTTTGCCGCTCTCACTCAAAGTTTCAATAAATGTTTCGAGCGATTTATTCGCTTTGATGTCTTCTGCAAGAAGTGTGTAATACTTACGCTTCATAATGTTCTCGATGAGGTGGCGAACATTCTGCAAATGCCCGACGTTCAGCTGGGAGTCAGGGAGCTTAGCGTAATCCTCAAGTTCATTGAGCCTACGGTAGTATTCGTCCATAAATAGGCCATGAGTGCTTACGTCAAGTAGTGAAAGATCACTGGTGCTATTTGTGGGATTCCATTCAAGCATAAGGTTAGTAACATCGCTTCTAATATCACTAACAAGCATCCGTAGAAAATCCTTATCGTGCGTGAGCGTAATGAATTGGCAAGGGGTTATAGCACTCTCTCGGACTTGCCGGATGTATTTAACGGTGCTGTTGCGTCGATCAGAATCAAAACTTGATACAGGGTCGTCTAATACAACAACAAGATCACTACACTTCGGGTCGTTCATTACACTTGCGATAAAAAATGCAAAGCAGAGTGCTCGTCTATCACTCTCGCTCAAGGTATGTTTTGAAGTATGAGTGCTTACTCTCGACGTCGAGCCGATTCCTACTGCGTGCTCTTCGTCAAAAACAAGGGTAAATAGTTCATTGCGAGTTCTACCCTTGTAGCTCAGGTTTTGTACTCGAAAATTTACGCCTAGCGCCGAGAGGCATTCATTAACAGTGGTCATACAATTTGTATAAACACTGGATGCATAGGTAGATTGTGCTTCTACCGCTGTATCAAGTTGCGGCTTAACCTCATCGTCATTTTTACGTTTTATATCTAAGTACTCATCGGCTTTTGCTTTCCATGGCTCGGAGTGTCGCTTTTTAGCAACCTCGTAGTCACGAATAGTGTCTTTTGTTGTTTTAATCTTTTCTGTTAGGTCACCCTCATATTGCTCATGGGTCTTCTTTAATGCTGCAATTAAAATATCGCATTCGCTTTTGATCACCTCAAGAGCGGCAAAATCCACTGAATAAGCAAAGTCTTTTTTCTTTTCTATCTGCTCGCTGAAGGTAGTGACTGCGCTATTTATACGATCATCTGCGCCTTTTAAATCTACCGGGACATCAAGCTTAGTTAGCTCAATGATACCTTTGCGTAGCTTACTTACTGCGTCCCAACGTGAGAAAAACTGAGCCTGCGTAAAACGATTAGTCGCCATTGCATTATAGTTTTTGCTGAAGTATTCACTGTAGGCCTTAACGAGCTCGCCTGCGCCGCCGCTTTCCGTTGGCTGCGCACAGAACGGACATACATTTTTACTCTCGCTTAAGGTTAAGCCCTGACGCAAGAATTCCTTGGCGTCATTCTCGTTTGTGCCATCTACCATATTTTCGTGTACATGATTGGTGATCTTGGACACATCAATTGAGAGAGTTGCTTCAAGGGCGGCCTTTATCGACGCAGCGTCTAACTCTTTTAGGGCTTCGATCATGGTCGCAAGCTGACCCTTAATACTTTCTTGGTTCTTGTAAGCGTTTAGTTGCTTGGTTTGCCCATCGATGAGATCGTCGACCCCCTCAACAGCATCTACCTTTAAAAAATCTTCAAAACCGGGGTGATCGAATGGCTTGCTAGCATTATACTCGCGACTAGTCGTAGCGAGTGCCGTAGCGTTTTCGCGTTGCGTAGCCATAAGGTCAACGACTTGTTTCGCAAGTCGTACGCCCTCGCTACCAAGGATAAATGTTTCGATTTTCTTCTGGCCATCATCTGTTATCTCTTCATCGGGTGAGAAGAAATTCTCATGGATATATCGCGTGTCAAAGATGCGAATATCTTCAAATGGTTTATCCCAACCGGCACTATTGAATTTGTAGCTTACTCCGTCGATAACAAAGATGGCAAATTGTGGAGATGTCGAGCCAAAGGTCTTACGACCTTTGATGAAATCTGGGTTATTGGTCTGGAGGGAGCGAATGACCGCAGTAAAGGTACTCTTACCGTGTGTATTGCCAGCGTAGATGTGGGTATTTTTGTTGAACTGATATTGGGCACGACCACCGCCTGTTTTGGCTATTCTGCCAATGTTTTGAATGTTTTGGACTCGTTCAATCATTTGCTTACTATTTTAGCAATTTTATGGTGGAGTTTATAGGTAAGTCCCGAAATATACATCTACAATTTACATTTCGCTAAAGTTTACAAAAAACAGCATAAGCGGCTATAATAGTTTCAAGAATGACAGCGGGGGTTCAATTAAAGCGTAGGAAGGGGGTAGCCGTGAAAGGCCAACCGTTCCTGAAATGGGCAGGTGGCAAGACTCAGCTTTTGCATGAGCTTATTTCCCGTATGCCAGCGTCCTATAACGTGTATTTCGAGCCATTTATCGGCGGCGGTGCGCTCTATTTTGCCGTTTCACCTAAAACAGCAGTTATTGCCGATATCAATGAAGACCTAGTGAACGTGTATAATGTCGTTCGTGATCATCCAGAAGAGTTGCTAGAAGCCCTCTCTGCTTACGTTAATGAAAAAGATTTCTACTACGAAGTAAGAGCAAAAGATCAAAATACGCTTACCCCTATAGATCGCGCAGCACGTCTCATCTACTTGAACCGTACCTGTTTTAACGGCCTTTATCGCGTAAACAAGAACGGACAATTTAATGTACCGTTTGCAAACTACAAAAATCCGAATATCATTCAGAGCGAAAAGATTATGGCCGCTAGCAATGCGCTCCATGATACTCAGGTATTTAATGCTAGCTTTGAAAAAGTTTTAGTCAATGCTAAGGCCGGAGACTTCATTTATCTCGACCCTCCTTACTATCCGAAGGACGTCTACTCTGACTTCAAACGCTATAACAAAGAGCAATTCTACAAAAACGACCACGAACGCTTGGCTGACCTGTATAATGAGCTTAGCGATAGGGGCTGTTATGTCATGCTATCCAACTCCGATACTCCCTTCACCCGCGATCTCTATAAAAAATGGCGCGTAGATACAGTCTATGCAAAAAGAATGATAAATCGCGATGCATCAAAGCGTGGTGAGGTAACAGAGATTATCGTCACCAACTATGACTACTAAAGATGCTCCAAAAGTACTAACGAAATTTCCTAATACTAGGTATATGGGTAGTAAGCGAAAGCTAGTGCCTACTATTGCTCAAGTGGTGAATCAGCTTAAACCCAAGACAGCACTTGATGCCTTTGCGGGGAGTGGCTGCGTGGCTTATTTGTTGAAAGAAATGGGTGTGGGGGTAACTTCAAATGACTTTCTCAAATTCTCTTATCATATAGCTAATGCTTCAATCGCAAATAGCAAAACAATGCTGACTGATGAAGACATTGATTTTTTAGTTAATCACGATAGTGGCTCGCACACTTTCGTCCAAGACACCTTCAAGGATTTATATTTTAGCGATGAGGATAATGCCTTTTTGGATAACCTCTGGTGGAATATTGATGCCCTGGAAGACGAGTATAAAAAATCTCTGGCTTTTGCAGCTATCAGCAGAGCGTGCATCAAGCGCCGACCACGAGGAATGTTCGCTTACACAGGATTTCGATATGATGATGGTCGCAAAGATCTATCTCTTTCCCTGCAAGAACATTTTATTAGGGCAGCAAAAGAGTGGAACGAAACAGTATTTGATAATAACACTGAATGCTTTGCCGAAAACAAGGACGTCTTCGACCTAAAAGATAAAAGCTATGACTTGGTCTATATTGATCCTCCTTATGTAAGTCCTCATTCGGACAATGACTATACTCGTCGCTACCACTTTGTAGAGGGTTATATTACCTACTGGCAAGGGGTCAATATTCAACAGCACACAAAGACGAAGAAAATAGAGAGTAACCCCTCTCGGTTTAGCTCAAAAAGTACTATTTATAGCGCATTTGATGAATTGTTTGCCAAGTTCCCAAATAGCACCCTTCTGGTCTCTTACTCTTCCAATTCCATACCTAATAAAACTGAGATGATGGAGCTATTAAAGACGCATAAAAAGAGTGTTGAATTGATCGAGGTAGATTATAAGTATTCTTTTGGCACACATGCGCACAAAATAGACGATAATAAGAATACAGTTTCAGAATATCTGTTTATAGCAAGGTAGAATCAAAAATGAAGACTTGGAACTTAGGTAATACAACAGTAAGAAACCCGGAACGCATTAAGGCGGGCTTAGCTCTTCTTAAGCAGCATTTTGAAGGCGAGGTATTTGATTTGGCGGCTCAAGCAAAATTCTTCGATGTTTTGCTTGAGGCTGGGATTATTGAAGGAAACCCTGGCCTAGTCGAAAGCAGGGCTGCGTCAGGTCGTAAGTGGCAGAGCGTATGTAATAAACTCGGATTGTCGACGCGAAGTTCACGAGTTAATGGTGTTATTAGCATTACTGAAGCGGGTAACGCTCTCCTTAGCGACGAGTCTTTAGAAAGTGATGTATTCTTGCGCCAATTACTTAAGGTACAACTCCCTTCGCCTACCGAAGAAAAACTAGATAATGCTGCGGTGCATCCATTCTTTCTAGTATTGAGTGTGGCGGTAGAGTTGGTAAGACGCGAGATGAAACCGCTTGGCAAAGAGGAAATAGCCCTATTTTTGCAGTCTGCCACGAATGATAACCAAACAAACGAGATCGTTGATGCAATTGCTATCTACCGAGCCGCGCGAAGTGAAATCAAAGGTAGCGTTGCTAAGAGTAAATTCTTCCGCGACAGTCTTCTCATTAAGGGTAGAAATATTTATGGCGATGAGGTTAGCGACACAAAACTCAACACACTAAAAGATTACAGTGATACAACTGTCCGATATTCTGTAATTACAGGTGTATTTACGATTGGTAGGCAGTCGCTAATTATAAAAGAAGACCAGTTCAATCTAGCCTCTGCCATAGTAGATGCAGGTGTACCCCCGCTCTATAGCGAACAAGAATTCCTCCAATATTTTCACAGCCCTTCACTCCCTGTGCTTCCGACGGATGATGTCGCCTTCCTCCAGGCAGATATTGAGGCTCTTAACGCCCGCCTTGGCGAACTATCACACCAGACTGGTTCACAAGTGGCCGATAGAGGTGAAGTGGAAACTGCGAATATTAACAAGCTAAAGCGAAGGCGAGAAGACCTTGAGGTCGAACTTACTTCACTCAAGGAAATTCAATTTTATCGTGCGCAGCATGATAAAGAACAGGTCGAGGATATTAAGGGCTTATTTGAAAGCATCGAAAACCGAGAAACTATTGGCGGCAGTGATTATCTGCCTGCCTGGGCTGAATGGAATGTATGGCGGGTGTTTCTATCCATAAATACGCTAGCCAATCCGATAAGTGAGACTCGGGGCTTTAAAATCAACTCAGAATTATTTCCAATTCATCACGCTAAGGGTGGCCAAGCTGATCTCCAATTTGAATATGCTGATGGCACAATTATTCCTGCTGAAATTACACTCAGTACTAACGAGCGACAATACAATATGGAAGGCGAACCAGTTCAATTCCACGTTAAATCTATAATTGAAAAGAACCAGTCAAATGAAGTTATTGGATTGTTTACTGCTCCAAATGTACATGTTTCTACGGCGCATGTATTCTATCGAGCCGATTTTTACAGCCAGAAACTCGGCAAGGCAGTAGATATGAATATAGTACCGCTTACATTTACGCAGCTTCAATCACTGATGCCAGGTCAGAAAAATGGTTGTGAGAATGGTGATGAATTACTCAATAAACTCCGTGCTTTAATCTCGCTAAAAAAGACTTCCACCGATGGTGCGGTGTGGCTGCATCAAATCAATCAAACGCTCAATGTAGCTTAGCCGTCCACTGCAAAAGAGCAAAGCCTAGAACCCCCATTTGCTTGCAAGTGGGGGTTGCTCATTTTATGAAAGAAAATGAGGGAGCCAAAAGTGTACTTTGTCGACTAGAGGATTTTTACAAACCTTTAAAAAGCTCTTCGACGGAAATGCCGAGGCCTTTTGCAAGCATACCGATAACCACTAGCGAACTATTTTGTTCGCCTCGTTCTATGCGCCCTATATAGGTCAAATCGAGGCCGCACTTGTCGCCAAGCCCCTCTTGAGTCAGTCCACGTTCTAATCTAAGCTGGCGCACTCTTTTGCCGAACTTTTTTACGATTGGTTTTATCATCTGTACATAGCGTAATCGGAATACCTTTGTAACTCTACGGACGATATGTATTATTTACTTCTTAAAAAGACTTGCCAGGAAAATATTTTTAACCTACTATGTAAATAAGCTTTGTAATGAAAGCAAACAATTTAGAAGGCCTAAACCATTGTTTTTACGGTGGCATGGTCTAAAATCCCTGACAGATACTAAACCCGTCGTTTAGCATCTGTCAGGTCATGGCTCGAAAGGGTCATGGGGCGCAAGCCCGCTAGCGGCGGGTTTTGTGTTTCCCGCTATAATAAGAAAGCCTGACAGCAATATGACGTACAGCAACCTACAGTCGCTGAGACTGTATTTATTTTTGCACTTTTTTCAAGGTCGGAATTATGTACGGCCTCAATGTTAAGCGTAGAAGTTTGGGACATAACGCCTCGCTTTGTGCTGACTTAACAATGCAATTACTTAGTCGCCGTGATCGCGGCAAGATGGTTATTGTCACAGATCGACCCGTGAGCTTACTGTCGGGCGTAAGGAAACAGTGGTTTAAAAAGATGCGTCGTCTACAGATCGACCGATCAAGGACACTTAATGCAGATAGAATTAAGAGAGTTATCGAGCAGGTTACATTCATGCAAAATTGCAGCTTCACCGCGAAATCACCGACAGATTTGCTCGAGGCAGATGTTACATTTGCAACCTATCAAGATTTGTTGCTAGCGCCTCCCGATTGCAAGGCGCTCTATATCACCCTTGATCTTCCCAAGGAGGCGCAGCATATGCTGACCGCTTGGATGCCTCGAAATAGCGAGGTGGTGCTATATGAACAGAGATAAGCCCCTCTTAACTAGTGCAGATATTCTACCTTTTCTAAAATTTATTCGTAACAAAAAACAAGAATATTTTCTGTGCCTATCGCTAGATAGCGGACATAGATTAATCGCGCGTCGAACCGTAACTATAGGGCTACTTAACTCTTCTCTCGTACATCCGCGTGAAGTGTTTGCAGGGCCACTTAAAGATCGTGCGGCATCTGTGGTTATATGCCACAACCACCCGTCGGGAGACCCAAGCCCGAGCAGAGAGGATATCGAGGCCACGCAGCAGTTAATTGCTGCGGCTCAAATTCTAGGTGTTCGCTTAAGAGATCACATTATAGTCGCAGGATTAGAACATTATAGCTTTGCGAAATATGGACTAATTGATGATTTCTTTAATGCTCCAGGTCGACCTCAACGTCTTAAGGACATTGCCACCTACTAAGCCCATTTCTAGAGATTGCAGTTTGTAAATGCTATATTAGAAACAAGCTATGAGAGGCTTACACAATCGTCTCTTCGACGAAACAAAAAATCACCAAAAAGATAAATGAGGAGTTTTATATGTATCAACCTGGGATTATTCATACCCGTACACCAGAAGAAAAGCAGGACATCTTTAAGGCATGGGCGCGTCCTGACGAAGCATTTTTCGCAGCAGGTGCTTGTCATATCCTGGGGCACCTATTCTTTTGGATGCATAAGCATGAAGGGTTCAAGCTAGTTCACATCAAACCAACAGAAGGCTTCACCGGAGATCATATGTTTGCTAGCGATGGCGAATGGGCTTTTGATTTTAACGGCTGGACAAAGGAAGAAGAACTTTTGAAAACTCACGCCGAAGCCTACAGAAAAGAGCACCCAGAATGGAACTACGTCAAAGTTGTGTACGAGCACGGATTATTCGATAAGCCCGAAGGTCACCTACCTCCCGAATTTTTTCCGTACTTACCTTGGGAACGAGCCTACAAATACATTCAACGATTTCCCACACAGCCACCTAAAGACGACTGATTATTCGTCAGGAGAGCTATATTTTAAAGATGACAGTTTTGAGATGTCCAGTCTTTCACACTAGATTCAGCGCCAAGCCCACTTAGGCTTGCACTCATGCTCTGCGAAGGATCATTGTTTATTTTTTCAAATAACTGTTGCAGTGTTTTAACGTCTGGCTGGATGTCATTTGGTGCTACTTGCTCAAGCTTACTAAACGCATTTGCAAAATCAGCTGGGTTGCTTGAAGAATGGGAAAAAACAGCAACTGAGTATGTATCACCTTGAGCTTTATCAAGTTTCGCGGCTTCTTCCTTGTAAACTTTACAATACGAAGCAACAGAACGATCTGGTTTAACAATTTGAAACAGTAAAGCGATCAGAAGTGCTACTACTAACAGGGTAACGACAATAATAATATTACGCTTCCTTGAACCAAAATTCTTAAATGTAGATACCTCTTTTTTGTCCATATGTTCCTGATTATACCACTCTTAAAGCGGTTATGCTTTGACATATTATTTACGGATGTCAAATTATATGCTATATCTTTAGGAGATTTATGGCACCTGTAAAAAAGTTGGAATAACGGAGGGATTAAACATGGGGAGATATAAAAATTTGGCGTTTGTAGCGCTATTCGTGGCTATCGGAGCGCCACTTATTATCGCACATCCTGCTTTTGCGGCAAGTGGTGATGTTTCTCAAGTGGAGAATTTCATTCGCAGTATTATTAAGGTTGTCGCTGGATTAGCCGGTCTTATAGCGACCGGCTTTTTTGTTGTAGGTGGTTTCACTTACATCACCAGCTCGGGCAATCCGGAGCACCTAGATAAAGCGAAGCGCACCCTTACATGGTCGGCAATTGGTTTAGCAATTGTCATTGCTGCTTTTGTCATTAGCAATATTGTTACCACGCTAGCAACACAGGCATTTGGTTCGTAGTAAACGGAGTTTTCCACCATGGTTGACTTCCTTCATACAGGCCTAGGGTTGTTCGCTGATACTTCTGGTGCGATAGAAGTAGTGCGCAATTATGTCGTTCCGACAATCCGGATACTTGCTGGGTTGGCGGGAGTTGCATGTGCGTTCTTTATAGTGAACGCTGGCTATCTTTACATGACCAGTAGTGGTAAGCCCGATAAGATGGCTCAAGCAAAAGAGGTTTTGAAAAAATCTCTTCTTGGTCTTGTTATTGTCCTTGCGGCGCTGACAATCACTTCGATGCTTTCACACGCTTACGGCACACCGCACAATGTAGGGAATGCGGCGCTACCTAGCTTACAGGCCATAGAGCCAAACCACCAAAGCAATGGCCTTATTGATGTGCTAATCAAGGCTGTCACAGGCTTTCTAGCAAATATCGTAAACGGCATTGGTGAGCCATTCCTAAAAGCGCTTGATTTCTTTGCAAAATCTACGCCAGCAATGGCAGAAAATAAGAGTGTCTTTAATTTCTGGCTGGTGATGGTCGGTATAGCTGATGTGCTATTTGCGCTTGTCTTGGCGCTTATTGGCTTTCATGTAATGAGCGCTTCGACGTTTGGCTTTGATGAAGTGGAATTTAAACATCTACTTCCTCGTCTCGCACTAGTCTTTCTGTTAATGAACTCGTCCATATTCCTAATTGATGGAATCATCGAGCTATCCAATGTACTTGTTACTGCGGTCGGCAAAGTTTCGGGCGCGACATCAGTATGGGACACCTTGAACGCAGTCGTCGAGAAAACTTCAGGACAAGGAGTAGCTGCCCTACTGATAATGGTGGTATTCGTGATCTTCTCAGTTATTTTGGTCGTGTATTATGTGATGCGCCTCGTGACTCTGTACATTGGCGCAGTTCTTTCGCCGCTAGTCAGCCTTATTTGGCTTGTGCCTGGCTTCCGGGATTTTGCCGAAACAGCTTTTAAAACCTACCTCACAACAATATTTGTCCTGTTCGTCCATGTGGTTATATTGCAGCTCTCAGCATCACTATTTGCAGGAATGGCTACCGCATCGGGCGACAATCAATTACCTGATGCATTAATGGCGATGGTCGTGGGAATCGCAACCATCCTTACACTCCTCAAAGTACAAGGTACAATGATGCAGTTTAGTTATGTCAGTATGGGCGCTCGCAATATGAAAAAACTGGGTGGTCAGTTTATCAACGGCGTGAGCTATATGGCCAGTAAGGGTAAAACTGGCGTTACAAAAGCCGCCTCTACTACACGGAGTACAGCCTCTAAAATTCAGAATACAAGCAGTGCTCGCACGCAAAAAACTGTCAGTAATCCAGAATACGGCAAAGCTCGTACTGATAAATCTGGCGTGAGTGTGATGAGAACACAAGGAGAATCTAAGGGCGGAAAAACCGGAACTACATACGAAGCGCCTAAGACTACGCCATTGAAATCGACTCAGCCAAAAAATAGCAGTAAGGACAAGATCAAATGAAAGTAACAGTTGTACCTGCGCAAGTCACCACGGTCGAAGATCGCATTATCGGCAATCTCGGATTTTCGCAAATGCTTCTCATGGTTGTGCCTGTGTTTGCGAGCGCAGCACTATTCGTTGTCTTGCCGCCTTTCATGGGTAATGCGATCTATAAGTACGTCATCATGGGAATCTTGGCCGCCATATGTTGCGTGCTCGCTATTCGCATAAAGGGAAAAATACTAGGTGCGTGGATTATTTTAGTACTTCGATATAATCTGCGCCCGAAATATTACTTATTTAACAAGAATGTCTCCACTCTTCGTGAGAGTTATGCCCGCAAGCAAGAGAAAGTCCAAGAAGAGCCTGTGACCGTTGCAGCCAAGACACGACCAACCCGCCTAAAGCTCGATCAACCAGTGACAGCTAAAATACTCGCTACTATTGAAAACCCAGCCGCAAAAGTTCGTTTTGAAACCGGAAAGAGAGGAGCCCTCCATGTTCGCCTTACAGAAGTCGAAGAGTAAAACCAGCGCCCGAAATCAAATAGCTATTAAAGGTGTGCGTGATGGCATATTGATGCTGCCAAACAACGAATATCGCGCTGTTCTACAAGTATCGTCACTCAATTTTGAGTTGCGCAGTGAAGAGGAACAAGATGCGATCATTGATATTTACGAAAGCTTCCTCAACTCTGTAGGCTCTAGCTTGCAAATATTAGTACGAACTCGAGAAATTGACATGGATAAGTACCTTGAAGACCTTAAAGAGCGACTTGATGGCGAAGCTGAGCCAGTTTATCGTACACAGTTACAGAATTATGATGAGTTCATTCGCTCTCTCATTACAAGTAACAAAATTCTAACCCGGCATTTCTATATTGTTGTGCCGTATCACCCGCCAAGTAAGGCTGACTTTGAGTTAGTTAAAGAACAGTTGAATATCAAACTCGATATCGTCGCAAAGGGAATGAAGCGGCTCGGTATGTCTACCGAACAACTGACTAGTCTTGAGGTGCTTGACCTATTCTACAGCTTCTACAGTCCAACTCAGGCCAAGATACAGCCACTTACCGAACAGGCACTTCAGCTTATACATACCGCTCTTGTAGAGAAAGGAGAGACTTATGCTCAACAAACAGCTCAAGCAGATCAATAAGGTTGGCCGCGATCTCGTAAGCCCCCTAGTTGAATCTGTCAAAAAGCAACAGCAAGCTCGTATCGACCGACAGAAAGAACTAGACCTTACCTTCGGCGAACAAGATACCATTGATGTTTTGTCATATGCGGGACTTGAGGAAAATGTCGATCACCTTTCTATAGATGGTGTATTCATGCGCACTTTGTATATTTCTGGATACCCGCTGGTAGCCAATTCTGGCTGGATGGATAGCCTCATTAACTTTAACCATAATGCTGATATTAGCTATCATCTTCACGAAGTAAGTGCGCTATCTGCATTACCGAAACTTCATCGTAAAATTACAGAGCTTGAATCTACTAAGCGCGCAATGATACGCGCCGGTAAGATCGTTGGCTCAGAAATTACAGACCCTCTAGAGTCGGCAATTGAATTACGAGATAAAATTCAGCGTGGCCAGGAGAAGCTCTTTCAGATGGCGATCTATGTCAGTATTCGTGCCGATAGCCTAGAAGAGTTGAACAAAACAACACAATTGCTTGAAGCAACGATGTCGGCACGGCTATTTTATTCTAAAGTTGCGCGTTACCAACAGCTTGAAGCTCTACAGTCGATTTTACCGCGAGGCGAAGATCAATTGGCTCAGAAGCGAAACCTTGATAGTAGCTCAGCAGCCTTAACATTCCCGTTTATGTCCTCGGAGTTCGTGCAAGAAACAGGCATTCTTTACGGCATTAACAAGTCAAACGATACGCTTGTTATCATTGATCGTTTTAGCCTTCCGAATGCAAACTCAATTACATTCGCACAATCTGGCTCGGGTAAGAGTTATACGACTAAGGTTGAGATTTTGCGCCAACTCATGCAAGGCACAAAGGTTATTGTCATTGACCCAGAGCGTGAGTACAAACGCCTGAATGAGTCAGTGAAAGGCACATATATCAAACTGTCGGCAAAGAGCAAACAAAAGATCAATCCATTTGACCTTGCTGTAACGTTCCACGAAATTGACGACCTCTCAGAGCATATTCAAGATTTGACTGAAGTAGTTAGCCTCCTCGCGGACGGCCTTACGTCGAGTGAAAAAGCAGCTGTAGATAAGGCAATTCTTAAAATCTATAAGAAGTCTAAGAAGAAACAACCACTGTTGGAAGACTTGTATAACGAGCTAAAAACTCTCAAGCAGACGAACCTTTGCGAGAAGTTAGAGAAGTACATTACTGGATCGCTTGCGGACGTATTCAACTCTCCAACAAACATCAAGCTCGACAATCGCCTTGTCATCTTTGATATCAAGGACTTACCAAAGAGCTTGCGTCAAATTATGATGCTTATTGTCAGTAACTTCGTAAAGAACCAAGTTATGGCAGACCCAGGAAAGCGTCTTTTGGTTATTGACGAGGGCTGGATGCTTCTTGAACACGAAGAAACAGCACGCTTTATCTCAGAGCTATACCGCCGTGGTCGCAAGTATGGCTTGGGTACATCTATGATTGTCCAACAAGCAAATGACTTCTTGCGTAATGATTATGGGCGTGCAATTGCCTCACAATCAGCACTTCGTATTTTGATGCGCCAGGACACAACCACAATTAAAAGAGTAGTTTCGGAGTTTGATCTTAGTGAATACGAACATAATTTCCTACTCACTGCTGGTCGTGGAGACGCGCTAATTCTGGCTGACCAAAACCATGTAGCGGTTAAAGTTGTTGCTTCTGAAAAAGAGCACCCACTTATCACTACGGACCCCGCGGAGCTTTACTCGTGAATCCTGGCGTCCTAAAATTCATGCTATTTAACTTTGGTTCCAAAAAGTTAATTGCATTTATTTTAGCGACGCTAGTCGTGATTGTCTCATTACCAGCCATAGCTGTCTTTTCTATGGGTTCCGATGCGGTCAGTTTTCTGGCAGGCACGCCCGACGCTAAAGCCGCTGAGACACAAGGATTCTATATGGGCGGTGATGTACCTGGCAATACCTATGCTTGGGGCAACTGTACATACTGGGCGTTTGCTATGCGCTTCTGGGCGAATGATCCGATACCGACTACTTGGGGAAATGCGAACACATGGGATGATAGAGCTCGAGCTGGTGGTTACGTGGTAGATCATACGCCTGCTGTAAATGCCGTATTTCAATCAGATGGCGGTGATCTTGGCCATGTAGCTTATGTGATTAAGGTTGATGATAAAACTGGCGATTGGACTATTTCAGAGATGAATGCGCCGCACTTGAACGTTGTATCTCAACGTACTTTTTCAAAAAGTTCGGCGCAATTCTATAACTTTATTCACGACAAGGAAGGAGCACCAACATGGAACCCCTCAACTATCTCGATACCATCTATAGCCATTGGCCACTAATCCTTGGGGCTGTAGTTACGGTTGTTGTTTTAGGGTTTGCCGCTGCGCTAGCTCGCCGGATTATTAACCGTCGGCATTTGCTGAATCGGAATATGGTGTGGCTAGAAGTTACCCCACCTGCAAATATAGCCAAGACACCCGAAGCAACTGAGCAGTTATTTTCTGTCATACATGGTGCGCGTGCGGCACGTCAGATGAAAGAGAAACTTTTTGATCGCTCGCCAGTGATGAGTTTTGAGATAACGTCAACGCGCAAGAGCGGTATTCGGTACTTAATGCAAGTCGAGAAGTCACGTTCTAAGAATGTACAGAAAATCATTACTGCATATATACCAAACGCGAAAGTTAAGGAAGTTGAGCATATTGATTCACAAGCAAATAGAGTTATTGAGTTCAAGGAGACGGGGCATTATGTTTTGCCGCTTACCTTGACGTCTGTAATTGAACAGCATGACCCCTTAAGCTATATCACTGGCGCTATGACTGAACTTAGCGCTGATGAGCAAATCACCTTACAGCTTGTCGCAACGCCTATTAGGTCGCGAGAGGCTGAGATTCTATCTCACAAAATATTAGGCAATGAAAATATCTTGCAAGAAGTAGGAAGTAAAAGGTTCTCATTTCTAGGTCGTTCTACTGGCATTTTTGGCAAGATGGGTTCCGGCTTAACTGATCTTGTCGGCGAAGTTTATATGGGTACAACTAGCAGTTATAAGGGCTACTACAACTCAAAAGCTCAATCCGTGCAACAACAAGCTCATATTACTAAGCGCGATCGCCCAGCTCGAACGCTCAGCGCATTTGAATTAGAACTAATGGAAACCATGCACCGTAAAGTTACACAACCTTTGTTCCGGGTGAACTTACGTGTCCTTGTTAAAAGTTCTGAAGCTAGTACTCATGTTCAAGCGCTAAAGTCCGCACTTGATGGCTACAGTGTGCCACCTTACCAATCGTTGAAAGCTAAAATGCGCTTTCCTTTTGTAGACGAACTGTTGCGTAAAACGGCAATACGTCGTTTACCCTCTATACGACATCGTGCTTCGATTATCTTGGCCGCATCGGAGCTTGCTAGTCTCTATCATTTTCCATCAAGCCAAGTCAGTAAGACTGATAACCTCATCACTTCACTAAGTCCCACGTTGCCCGCGCCTATTTCGCTTAAATCTGGTGAGAAGTTTGACGTCGTTATAGGAGAAAACCACCATCACGGGACAACAACACCTATCGGCCTTACCGACAAAGAACGTGAACGTCACCAATACATAATCGGTGGTACGGGTAACGGTAAAACAACCATGCTCCAATACCAGATCGTACAAGATATGCAGAATGGTAAAGGTGTAGCTATTGTTGACCCGCATGGTGACATGGCCGAAACGCTCCTGCGATATGTACCGCCAGAACGTGTAAAAGATGTCGTGTACTTTAACCCTGACGATTTGGAATACCCAATCGGCCTTAATCTCCTGGAACTCACCCCAGGGCTAAGCGGCAATGAGCTACTACGTGAGAAAGATATCATCACAGAGTCAGTTATCTCGGTGTTTCGTAAGATATTTTCAGATGAGGACAATGGCGGCCACCGCATCGAGTACGTTTTACGCAATGCTGTACAAACCGCATTAACTCTGCCTGACGCCACGCTTTTTACGGTCTACGACCTGCTAAATGATCCAAAGTATCGTAAAGCAGCTATTAAAACCCTGGAAGATAAGAACCTGATTAACTTCTGGAAAAATGAGTTAGGTAAAGCCGGTGGTATGCAACAAGTAAAAATGGCCGCAGGTATCACTGCTAAGATTGGGCGTTTCTTGTTCTCGGCATCGGCCAAACAGATTCTTGAGCAACCAAAATCTACAATAGACTTTGATGATATCCTAGATTCTGGCAAAATTCTCATCTGTAACTTCTCAAAGGGCTTGCTCGGTGAAGACACATCTGAACTCTTTGGAATTACCGTACTTGCCAAACTTCAGTTGGCAAGTCTGCGCCGCGCTCGGGTTGCGCAGCAAGAGCGCCGCGCATTCTACCTGTACGTGGATGAGTTCCAGAACTTCGCTACCACTTCATTCGTACAGATGCTGAGCGAGGCTCGTAAATACAAACTGTTCCTCACCATGGCTGAGCAGTCCACCTCTCAGCAAAAAGATCAGCAGATGGTGAACATAATCTTAGCGAACGTTGGTACGGTGATTTGCTTTAGGACAGGAAATCCGCAAGACGAACGGATGTTGTTACCACTCTTTAGCCCTTACATTGAGCAGGGCGAGATTAGTAACCTGGCTGCTTTCAATTTCTATGCTAAGTTGTCAGCCGTTCATGCGCAAGAGCCACTATCAGGCCAAACATTGCTACTCGCTGATGATGGTGACGACAAAATACGAGCGTCTGCTATTGAACATTCAAGGACTACGTTTGCAAAGAAACAAGAAATTAAAGAAGAAAAAGAGCAAGAGCAGTTAGAGTCAGACAAGCCTAAAGTTCAAACGGTAAAGAAGCGGTCAAAAAAGCGGGTCGCCTCACAAAAAGTTGAGATGATTGACGACTGATCTATAGGTCGCTTTTGTCTCGGTGCTCTTTGTAATCCTCATAGTATTTATCAAAACCATCTTCACTCATGGTTGTCGAGACTTCTTTTGCGACAGTCTGCATAAACGCCAACAAAGATATTGCATCTTCACGGGTAGCGTTTGCAGGGTCGTGATATTTTAGGTACGTCATTGCTGCTGCGATCAAGCTTTCATCGTTAATGTTTGGTCGCTTCGAAAACTCTGTATCATTCATCGCATTGCTCCTGTAAACTTATTTAGCTTGATAAAGTCAATCAATGCGCTTGCTTCATCGCTTGATGTAATCCTCCTCATTATCTCACAGCTATCACTAAATGATAATATGTTCAGGCTACCCTCCCATATGATCTCACTATCAATAATGGCTAATTTTCTGTGGTGTCCGGCGGTATACAACACCACTATACCTAGCGCCTGAAATGCTGATATAACCTCGGCTGCCTGTACTTGATATATACCGTCGTGATCTTCGGGGCTACGAGTATTGATAATGATTTGCACGCCTCGCCGTCGAAGTTTTTCGAGAGTAGGGAGCAACATATCAACTCGCTTACGCGTGATGAATGGGCTTTCTATAATTAGCTGCTTTTT
This sequence comes from Saccharimonadales bacterium (SeqCode), assembly GCA_035247945.1. Taxonomy (GTDB): domain Bacteria; phylum Patescibacteriota; class Saccharimonadia; order Saccharimonadales; family Saccharimonadaceae; genus DATFHX01. Next base: position 47,256 of record DATFHX010000008.1, read on the forward strand.
AGCACAACTCATATCTTGCATGAAGGCGCGATAGAATGTGTTTTGATCGTATAGTCTTGAGCTGGGAAGAGAGCGGCGCTTAAACATTTTGCTTCACCTCTTCCTCGATATCAGCTAGATATACTTTACCGTCCCTATACTCTATACCTAAGGCAACTAGTCTAGTATATAATGTAACTAAATCACGCTCTAAAGAGTTCCACTTAAATATACGTGAGCTCACCATGAAATTATTAAAAAACGACCCCTGTTATAGGGTCGTTTTTTAATAATTTCTAGGGATTGCCGCAACCCATCTGACGGCAGTTATGACGGCAACGCACAAGGAAAAGAGCATTTTAACCTCGCGATTGTGTAATCTTCACCTCTGGAGCGCAATAAGGGCGGAGGTATTTTTCGAGGGCTTATCCTGGAGTCCTAAAACAAGCAAAAATATGAGCATGTGCCAAGGAGGCAAATGATTTATCCCATAGTATATGATCTAGAAGATCATTATCGACCAGCTGCATACGCAAAAGTAATGCGAATCATCTATGAAAATTCCATTTCCGTTCACAAACTAATGTACTCAGCTTTCGCAGTCGAGACTTTACTGAAACCCGACGACTGGGTTGGTCTGCTAAGCCCTATATTCGATCAAGAGGATAACTTCTTTATCTGCGAAATTCATCGACCATACCAAGGGTGGGTTGCAAGTGAGGAGTGGGATTGGTTGTGTGAAAAGAGTCTTTGAGATGGGCGCTTGCCCGTCACGCAACCAAGCACATTTACCCCTTTTTGAGGTCCAGTTCTAAGGACGAACAAAAGAAACACCCGTGACCGATGGTTGGGTTACGAGGTGTTCTTCTGTCTCATGCAAGAAGTGCACTAGGCGCTTTGTCTAGTCAGTACAATCAAAAGCGTAAGTATCGTGACTGCCGACATAGCTCCTAATACGCCGAGGACAGTAATAATGTGCGTAAGAATCTTATATCGCGCACCAAAAGGGGCAGTAATAAATACGATGGCAGTCAGTATCTGATGAGGGAGGGTGAACGGCCAAAATAAACCCTCACTCTTTTGCAGTTCATAGACGATAATCGACAGCATAATCGCCCCTGACGTAATTAGTATGACGCGCTCGGCAATACCTATCTTCCAGACTGGTTTTTTTTCTTCAATAATTATAGGCATATGCGCTTAGTATAAACTTTCATATAACCTCTTACAAGCCCCTTAAAATGAAGAAACCCCCAGCCTTGAACTACCTGGATGGCAGCTCTAAAAGCTGAGGGTTATTGGCTCTTCAGTCTTTACCGGTTACCCGGCGTTGATCGCGGCTTTCACTACGGCGGCATAGCCCAGCTCCTGCCCCAACTTGTTGGGGTGGAAGACGTAGTTCTGATTGTTCTGCGCCTGATCGAGATTCTGGAACCAAGACGTCTTGGTTCCACATATCTCGTGCCCGTTGAACGGTGAAGTCGGCCCGTCAACCGGAACGTAAACCAAGCGCTTGTTGCTTGCGCTCAGACCACGAACCGAGTTCACGGCGGCTGAGATCTTCTTGTCCAGTTCGGTCACGATGCTGCGAGCAGCATCGACGTCAGACCATGTGCGCGCCGTAGGGTTGGCCTGGTCGTACATGTAAAAGCAGCGACCGTCAAAGTCATCACCAGTCTTCTTGTTGGCGATCACCTGCGGATAGCCCACCACGTAGACCTTGGCATTCGGCGCGTACTTGAGAATCTTCTTATACGTCGTCGTCAGCTTACCCGGCAGTTCTGTGTTGATCTTGTTCAGCGACGCCTTATAGACATTGCTTGTTTTGGCGCAGCTGTCGAAAATGCACGCCTTCGCAAGGTCGCCGAACCCGATGTCATTCCCTCCGATAGTCAGTGTGACGAGTCGAATTGAGGGATCCGACCACGGGTCGATCTGCACGCCTTCATTCGCCTGCGGCTTATCCGTGAGGTTCGACGTCACAGCACCAGAGCAGGCACGGAACCCGTAGCTTCCCAGCGACGGGATCTTGGAGCTTGTCCCGGAGATCAGACGCGAATACGCGTACTTACTCCGGTGACACTCGTTCGTGCCCTTGATGTTGGTGCCAGTCTCGAAAGGCTCGACACCTTCACCAGCAGAGAACGAGTCACCAAGTGCAACGTATGGCGACGTGACCGGTGGCAGCTTTTCGAGCAGCGCTCCAAGCGGGTAGTCTCGTCCGAAGGCGGGTACCTTAACCGCAAAGAGCTTCCACGACTGGTCGGGATCATGTCGCACCCTGATGAAGAGTGTGTTATTCCATACCGGCCAACTCATGCCCATATAGGCCGAGTAGCCGGTGACCGCACCAGCCGATGAATCTACGTTCCCCTTGATGCTTTGGTTATACACGAGGGTGCCCGAAGTGTCATGTACCTGGATGGTAATGGCATTCGAGGGGTGGCTAGGATCATCGGTTGCAACGTTCGATTCGTAGATCGCTGCAATGTTACCGGTTGTTCCTACGGAAATATCCGGCCCGGTTCGATCATTGATGGGCAGGGGGTTGGAGAGCTTGCGCTCCCAGACCTTCTTTCCAAGATTGCTCAACCTCACGAGAGTCCAACTGCTGGTGTCGGGATACCAGACACTGAGAATGGCGCCACCATCCGGCATGGGCTTCATGTCATCGATGTCGACATTCGGCCCCAAAAAGGCGTCAGATGATGCCTTCCAGACGACTCGTCGTGAGCTGGGATCGTACTCGGAGACGACCTTCGTAGTGAACGTCGAATCTGTGTATTCGTAGCTGAGCAGTTGTCCATAGTAATTGACGCTCGTCGCAAAGCCTAGAGATCGGGTGCCCTCAAGGAGCTTCCCACTATAGGTGTAAAACGAGGCAATGTTGGAGCTGCCCTTACGGTTAAACAGAACTATACCGGTCCGGTATGCCTGAATGCTGTAGCCGAAGCAGCCGTCCGACGTTGATACTTGTACGTCCAGTATCTTTACCGGTGCGAGCGAGCCCGAAAGAGCTTGCGGCGTGAGCCCGACCAGGTGGACGCCCTTAGAGGCGCTTGCCTCAATGGAGTAGATGTTGCCATCCGCACCCATAATCGGCGAAACACACCTTGCAGGGTATGTCCACTTCATCTTGTTGCCATGATACGCAACGAGATCCCATTTGGTGTTACGCCCGTAGACGTCGCCACTCCCATCTACGATGGGATCCCCGATGCACGTAGCTTCGCCTATTTCACGGATGAGTACACCGGTGTTGCTGTAAGTGCGGAGACTCTTGCCCCCAGCGCAACCATCCGTTACTTCGCCCGTAGGGCTGACAGCCGGAAATGCAGCGGTCTCAACAGATGTGACCGCAGGCCACTGAAGAGTCGGGATCGACTCAGCAGCAGACGCTGTCCCCGAAGAGACGAACACGATGAGAGACGCCAGCAAGCTCGCGACAGCGAGCATGACTGGCGTACGTGTGAACTTGTTCTTACGCATAGATGGCTTTCACCACCTTTCTAAAGACTAGATTCTGAGTTATTAACGAACGAGGAACACGACTAAGGGCGGCCAACGCCTTACGGCATGGTCGCCCTCAAAGAAGATTCCTTTTTGACTAAAGAGCCATTACTATTTATAACATAAATATATCAATTAGTAAATATATAAAGTAAAGCATCGATGACACGCAGTGGGACTTAATGGTGAGCGGCATGTCTTTCATCCGACATCTTCACCCCCGGTGTCGTTGACGGCAATGCTGACGGCAGCGACACCGACCATCAAGGAACGACGATGCACTCTCAAGATGCTATCCACCTCTGTTATACGATCCTGCGTGTGCGTCAAAGTCGCCATATTTCGAATTTTCATCCTGGCAATCGGAGATCGATTCTCCGTGAGGTCACCAGAAATTATTAAGAGTCCCACTACCAGTAGCGGGACTCTTTTTGATGAAGTCACTTGATACAATAAATACAATGCCTGTCACGAAGAATCGAAATATAAAACTTATTGCTAAACGAATCGAGGAGGATCAGTCTGGCTATTTCAGCGTGTATTTCAACAGGCCAGATAACTTTACATTCGAGGCTGGTGATTGGATAGATATAGGTTTTGAGGGGCGCAAACTAAAAGGCGGGATAACCTATTCAATATCGTCATCGCCGCTTGAGAGTGATATCCGAATCACCTTTCGTGAAGGTATTAGCGAGTTTAAGAAGGCACTTCAATCTATTCATGAAGGGGAGCGACTTTTTATCTCTCAATATGGTAATGACTATGGTTTCCAATTAAAGCAGAACCGATCGAGTGTGCTTATTGCGGGCGGAGTCGGTATTGCTCCATTTAGGAGCATGCTGAAGGAAATGTACGAAAATCATGACAAGAGTGAGGTGCTTCTTATTTATCTGAATCAGAATGAACAGTTTTTATTCAAAGATGAAATAGACATGTGGTCAGAGAAACTGCTGAACTTGTCTGTCTCATATATAGTGACAAAAGATATCAACCGCAAAAAGCGCGAGAAGCTTATACTCTCATTAATTAAGAACCATGCTCATAATTTCTATATTTCCGGACCGGAGGGTATGGTAGAAAGTAATGAGCATCTTTTAATTGGCGCTGGAATACCAGTTCGTAACATACGGATCGATAGTTTTGGTGGTTACTAAATGCATCTATGCTTGTGCTTTTAAAGTGTACATGCTACGGTACAAATAGAGTCCAGTCAAAGATATAGCGAGGCCATAACCTGGTATATCGTCATGACTACTAATACAAATACGAGAATTCAATTCGATAACTTCGATGCACTGCTGTCACTTAAGAAAAAGACGGCACTTATTACGGGCGCTGCAGATGGCATCGGGGCGGCGATTGCTGAGCGGTTTGCCTGGGCGGGCGCAAATCTTATTCTTATAGATATTAATGAATCAACACTCAGAGAGCGTGCACAGCGCCTGCGAAAACTCTACCGCATTAAAGTTGATACATCGTTTATTGATCTTGTAAATCCTGAAGCTATTATGGAATTTTGGAAACACTGTAAAGTAATTCCTGATATCTTAGTCAACAATGCGGGGATCTATCCACCTCGTGATTTTACAGATAGCGACAAGGGGTTTATAGATCGCACAATGCAGATTAATCTTGGAGCGGTAATGGATATGTGCCGCGAGATGATTGCGCGTCGAAAAAAAGAAGGCGGCGTCATTATTAATATGGGATCTATTGAAGCAAAGACGCCGTTTAAGGAAGACCTCTCGGTCTACTCAGTAAGTAAGGCTGGAGTTCTCGCATTAACGCGGAGTCTAGCTCGTGAGTATGCTTCTCAAGGGTTTAAGATAAATGCACTTGTACCAGGCGGAATTAAAACGGAGGGAACCTCCGAAATGGCTCGAGGTGCTTTTTTAAAGTTTCGTTTCAACTTGTTTAGAGATGCTGCTCGATTTAGCCAACGTTTACCGGTTGGCCGTGTGGGCCAGCCCGACGACATCGCGCGGATGGCGCTCGTCATGGCGGCACCCATATCCGACTATATGTCAGGCGCTGAAGTGACGATCGATGGTGGGTTTCTTACTGCTTAATAATCGTTACTTTAATACCAAGGTGGTCTGAGGGATACATTCCATTGATAGGTTTATCGAGGATAAGTGTTGCCGTCATTCTGTATTCTTGTGATGATATGAGTACGTGATCGATCTGTCTCGGTATCTTATTCTTTGGTAAAAACGATGCGTGGAAGGTAGGTCGAAAATTTCCTGTAAGTGCGTCCTTTAATGCAAGGCACTTAATAAAATGTCTATAGGTCGCAGTATCTGCCGGAAGATTGAAATCACCCGCTATGAGGATCATAGTATGCCGCATCTTGAGGTTTTGTATGAGATCTGCTACGGCGTGAAGCTGCTTCGTTATAAGACGCATGGCGGATGAGTCTTCGTTCCATTCGCCCGTATGGTCTGGATCGAGATGAAGGTTAAGACGGATTTCTTGAGTGTTCGTTGTCGTAATAAGAATCCCTTTATGAATGTAAGGGATGAGTTTAAGAAAGTCTAAACGGGCAAGGTGTGAGGCGGGTAGGGTCGAAAAAGCGGTGCTCTTTGGCGTGTGCTTAAAGAATGAGACTAGTCCGGCTTTCGGACCAAACGCACCTTTCTTATATGAGATGTAAGGATATTGATCGCGCAAGTCCTTTCGTAGGTGCCGGAGTGTGTGGTATGTATATACTTCTTGCAGATGAAGTTCGGCAGCGTCGGAGGGAATAAGCTGTGTGAGAATTAGTTCTATTCGTCTTTTAAGCGGCGTGCCGCTCAGCTGAAACCCCCGTATGTTGAGCGTTATTAAAGATAGAGGCGGGTGTTTAACGGAGGGAGGCATGTTTCATTTATGATAGCAAATACGGCTTTGTTAATTCGTTGTGTTTTTTGAGGATTTTTATTCCTGGTTATGCTATTATTAATATGATATTTAGCAGGGATAAAAAGTATGGCTAAAACTCTTGAAGATAAGAGTACAGGGAATAACATATAATGGCACGACTTCCTATACCGGGTTCAGATGACACTACTTGGGGGCAGATTCTGAATGACTATTTGCTTGTCTCCCATGATAATGGCGGGGCAATAAAGGGTGATGCTGTTAGTTCCTCGAATCTTCAAGACGGTGCCGTATCAACGTCAAAACTGCAGGACAACTCAGTAACGAATGCGAAGCTTGATGCGGGAAGTGGGAGTAATGGTCAAGTCCTCACCCGCGACGGAAGCGCCGCAGGCTTCTCCTGGTCATCTGTCGCAGGATCACCCGACGCAACGCCCTCAACGAAAGGCCTCGTTCAGCTCTCCGGTGACCTATCCGGTACAGCAAGTGCACCAACCGTCCCAGCCCTTGCAAATAAAGAACCAACCATTACCGCAGGAACAACTACACAGTACTACCGTGGTGACAAGTCTTGGCAAACCCTCGATAAAACGGCCGTAGGACTCGCAAACGTCGACAACACGAGCGACGCGAATAAACCGATTAGCACCGCTACCCAAACTGCGCTTAATGGTAAAGCTCCGACTACTCGCACCATTACCGCAGGCACCGGTCTGACAGGTGGTGGCGATCTCAGTGCTGACCGTACCCTCGCCGTAAGCTTTGGTACTACAGCTGGTACTGTCGCTCAAGGTAATGACAGCCGTATTACTGGTGCTGAGCAAACTTCTAATAAAGGCGTAGCAAATGGCTACGCCAGTCTCAATAGTTCCACAAGAGTTCCCTCCGCGCAGCTTGGCTCAGGAACGGCAGACGCCACAACCTACTTAAGAGGAGATGGTACCTGGACGACAACCCCAGCAGCTCCAGTAACCAGCGTCGCAGGCAAAACTGGTGTCGTTACTCTCGTCAAAGCAGATGTAGGACTTGCAAATGTCGACAATACTAGTGACGCCAATAAACCTGTTTCTACTGCTCAACAGGCAGCACTGGATGGAAAAGTAAATGTTACAAATGGTGGTGGCGAAACCTACTTTGATGCAGGCAATTCGGGCACTGCGCTGACAATTAATCTTGCAAATGGTAATGTCCAAAAAATGACCCTTACGGGTAATTGCACGCTAACACTTACCAGTCCAGCCACTGGTGCTTTTCGCTCGTTGCTCCTATATGTATTCCAGGATGGAACAGGGTCTCGTACAATTACCTGGCCTGCATCCGTGAAATGGGGAACTGCCGGTGCGCCAGTACTTTCAACGGGTGCATCGAAAATGGATAAGATCCTTCTTGATACCGTCGATGGCGGTACGACATGGTATGGTGCTGCGGGCCCTGGAGGCTACTAGGAAATGATTGGTTCTGCGCGCAGCGTTTTAATGATGAAAAGGCTTGTATTGCCTGCTGCGATTGCAACATATGGCTTTAGCGAAGGGTCGGGTACGACTGCGGCAGATTCATCTGGAAATAACCATACGCTGACGCTCAATAGTACTACGTGGACAACTGGTCATACTGGAAGTGGTATAACAAACTCAACGACAGGTCTGGGTGCGAGCGCCTCTTTTCCAGGGCCAAGTACTGCAATTACTATGATGGCATGGATTAAGCCACTTAATCTTCCGGCGGGCAGTACTCGTGTTGCTATGGGCTTTTTCGATACGGGCGGTAACACCGACGTGGCAATTTTTACGGAGCGTGGTGATTTTGGGAATCCAAATGTCCTCCAATGCGATCTTAGGATTGGAGGTTCTCTTAACGCAGTTCACGGACCCGCACTAACGGTAGGTACCTGGGTGCACGTTGCGATTACATTTGACGGCACAACCGTGCGCCTTTATGTAAACGGTTCACTCTTTACCTCGAGTTCGGTAAGCGGAACACTCAGTACGGGAGATAAACTTGTTGTTGCAGGAACAGACCCTTTTAATACATACGGCTCTGACGTCACAATGGATGATGCGCGCGTTTTTGGTACTGCACTTGACGCTACTCACATTAGCCTCGCCATGTCGACTCCTGTTTCTTAGAAAAACGCCGTAACATAAGAAAAGAAATACCCCGCGACCATCTAGAAGGACGCGGGGTATTTCTAGATGGTCGCGGAGAGATGCGCCCTACGACAGCGTCAGGTGAAAGCTGGGATCGATGAGGGTGTTCTTGTACTCGTCGAACGAGGCAACGAGACCGCTGCCTTCCCACGCCTTACGGTCGAACGCGAGACCATCCGAGCTACACCTACCGCTGATCGTGAGCTTCAGATCTTGCTGCTTGGCCGTCGTTGCCACGTTGTGCGTGCCTTTGGGCGTGACGTAGACGGCAACCCGATGGAGCGGGTTGGTGCCACGGTCATTCTCGTTGGTGGTCTCGGAGACGATTCGTACGATGCAGTGATCGTTGTTTGCCTCACTGTTGCGGTCGTACGCGACACTCTCCAGAAGCTTGTTGGCTTCCGTGATGATGTCTACGGGTGGGGCGTCGTTCTTTCGACGCCTACTCTTGCCGAAGATCACAAGGGTCTCCCCTGATCGATGGTGGGCTAACTTCGATACTATACCAATAGTGCGCGTACACTGTCAAAAATATCTTTTTAGGAATAATGGAATTTAAAAAGTTAACAAAGATTTAACACTGCATTGCTACAATGACGCTAATAGTAAATTGCTGTCAGGCAGGGGGTAAAAGAGGAATGACCAACAAAGAAGAGGGTTGGCCGCGCCAAGCAATCTCGCGGCGAATACTGCTCTTAGGAGGTATGAGCATTATTGTTCTAGGAATGGTTTTGCTTGTTGTTGTGGTGCTGTCGAGTCGGTTGGGTGCAACATCAGTACGGAGTGAATCGTATAAATCCATCTCAGGTACGGCTGGACTCATTGCGACGATCGATTATAAGTGTGATGGAGAGTGCAAGCAAAAGTACGATTTTGACGTTCGTATCTTTCGTGATGCTGGTCCTGAGGTTGCTGTGGTTCGTCCAGATAACAAAGGAATTGTGAATGTCGCGCTCCCGGAGGGCGAATACGTCATGCTCATTAATAAAAAAATAGATTCAGGAAATACATTCCCGCAAGAACATATCTCACTCAAAAACGGCAAACAACTAGAACTAAAACTGCAGTACAAGGGGATGGCATCATGAGGGAACGAACAAAACAAATCATTCTAAGGCAACGTGTTAAGGTATTTGCTTTTACGGCATTTAGTGTCGTTACAATGGGAATACTTACCCTTCAGCGTCCTATGGAAGCGGCGGCGAGTACAAACCCAGGACTCGATAGCGGCAATGCGCAGGTCTCGACTGTCGGTAGTGATACAGTCTTGCAGTACAAAACCACTGGAACAAGTACCTTCAAGGCGCCTGGTGGTGTGACGAATGTCCGCGTTATGGTTATTGGCGGCGGCGGTGGAGGTGGCTCCGGTGGTGGCGGTGGTGGAGCTGGCCGTATGGTCGCCGCTCCCTCTATGGCAATTACCCAAGGCACTTCATACACAATTACTGTCGGTGGAGGCGGAGCTGGTGGAGTTTCAAACGGTCAGGCAACGAGCGGTAACCCTTCTTCTATTGGATCGCTTGCGGTCGCACCCGGCGGCGGTGGTGGGGGTGGTTACAATACCAAGTCCGGTCTTAATGGTGGATCTGGTGGTGGAGTAGCACGCGATAACGGCATTGGCGGTAATACGGGTACTATTGGTCTTGGCAATCAAACGGGAACAGTTCCAGCGGGTGGTACAGGGCTTGGTAATAATGGTGGCAATAACTCTCCATGTACTGGCACAACCGGATGGTGTGGCGGTGGTGGAGGCGGTGGAGCCAGCGCTGTTGGTGGTAATGGATCGGGTAACAGTACCCAGGGTGCTAGCGAGGTCGCAGGGAATGGTGGCGCAGGTTCTGCTAACGACATTACGGGTTCTTCCGTAACATACGCAGGTGGAGGCGGTGGCGGTCGTCACAGTGCAGGTACCGTAGGTCAAGGTGGTGGAGGCGGCGGTGGTAATGGTGGTGTTGATACTGGCGCTGGGGTGAGTGGAACTGCCAACACAGGATCCGGTGGTG
>DATFHX010000009.1:0-36159 GCA_035247945.1 Saccharimonadales bacterium (SeqCode)
TTAATGTTCCGTTCGGAACCCTCAGCTTGCGCTACCACCGCATTGATATATCGCTCATCAACGTCTTTTGGTACATACCGAATGCGCCCATCCTTGATAGCAGCATTAAAGTCAACTGAGTTGATTGTTTCGATTTTTGTCGCCACATCAAGAACACCCTTGTCGTGCGGAGCAACTAACTGTGCACCATCTGACCAAAAGGCTTTGAAACCGTTATCCGCAGGAGGGTTATGACTGGCACTAATGACGATGCCAATTGCCGCGCCAAGGTCACGCACAGCAAAACTTAGTTCTGGCGTCGCACGAAAGCTTTCGAATAGAAAGGTCTTAAATCCGGCCGCTGCGCAGACCTGTGCTGCGTACTTACTCAGTTCTGGTGAAGTCAGACGCGTATCACAAGCAATAACAACCCCTTTACTAGCAGCATTTGGGTCAAAAGACTTAGCGTACTCACACAATGCCTGAGCCGACTCTCCAATCGTAACCCTATTAATCCGGTTGGAGCCTATTCCTGTTGTTCCACGACGTCCTGCGGTTCCAAATTCAATAACCTTAAAGAAGGCGTCTTCAAGTTCCTGCCATTTCTCAAGTTCGATCATCTCGATAAGATCATCACGATATTCAGCATATCGAGGTTCATTCAACCATCGAGTGATGTTTTGTACAGCCGCCTCAGAGAGGTGCTCGGATAAGGTTTCAGTCAAAGGCATGTACCCTCCTTCGTTAGTTCGAGTCCTTATTATAACACGAAAGTGCTTAACGAGCGAGGATGAAGGTGTTCTTGCCCTTCTTGATGAGAGAGAGATTCTCGATAGCTACATTCTCAGTAGCTTTCACACCGTTGACGGATAGAGCACCGCCAGCAATAAGTCGTCTTGCTTCTCCATTACTCGACGCCACTTTCGCTTCAAGAAGTAAATCGATAAGAGAAGAGCCTGCATTAACCGTTGGAATCTCTTCAGCGAGCGCGTCAATGTCCGCAGCTTCAAGGCTTTCAATAGTACGACCCCCAAATAGAACGTCTGTCACCCGCTCCACGGAAGCACAGCGCTCAGCGCCATGAACAAGTGTCGTTACCTCACGCGCCAATGTTCTTTGCGCTTTTCGTTCGCTCGGATTTTTAAGATGTTCAGCCTCAAGCACCTCTAGCTCTTCTTTGGGAAGCAATGTGTAGATTTTTGCATAATCGATCACACCTTCGTCATCGGTATTAAGCCAGAACTGGTAAAACTTATAGACGCTCGTCTTTCTAGGGTCCAGCCAGACTGCCCCACCTTCAGACTTACCAAATTTAATTCCCGTAGCCTTATTGATTACGAGTGGAGTTGAGTACACGTGCGCTTCTACACCCTCAATGCGACGAATCAAGTCAACGCCGGTAATCGAGTTACCCCATTGGTCGGCACCACATACCTGGAGAGTCACCCCGTGTTCACGGTATAGATGTAGGAAATCATATCCTTGAATCAATGAATAGCTAAATTCGGCGTAGCTAATGCCACTTCCATCCTCACCAAGACGCGCTTGGACGAAGTCACGCCCTAGCATCTGGCTCATAGGGACATGCTTACCGACATCGCGAAGAAACTCTAGATAGTTAATATTCTTGAACCAATCATAGTTATCTACGATGGTAAACTTTTTTCCTGCAAAAACAGTTGCATATTGAGCGGCAATTCCCGCCTTGTTGCGAGCAATTTCATCGAGTGTCTTGAGATTACGCTCGTCCTTCTTGCCGTCAGGATCGCCAATCATGCCTGTCGCGCCGCCAACTAGTAGGTATGCGTTATGTCCGTGATTAATAAAATGACGCACCATCATTGCGGCAGCCAGGTTCCCGATTTGCATACTGTCCGCACTAGGATCAACGCCAAAATAAAACGAGAGAGTGCCTCGGTCAAGGTCTGTCAAATCTTTGAACGTGGTCTGATTCACAAATCCACGCCAAGCAAGTTCTTCGGAAAGTTTCACTCTTCGTCTCCTTATCTGTTATACCCTGTTATCATAGCAGAAAAACCGTTTCTATGCGAGTAACAAAAGTGATATAATAGAGGATAATATTGCTTATGGGAATTATGATTACGTGGTAAAGAAGCCGAACAAAACACGCCAAATGAGCGTGTACTCTAACCTGACGCACAAGCGTCGTACCAAGAAAGATGCCGAGGCTCGCAAAAAAGCCGAGTATCTTGCAAGTCTACCAAAGCATCCCGTAAAACGCATGCTTTATCGCCTCCACCCTAAGCGCGTTGCAGCGTACTGGTTCAGCAAAAAGGGTGCATTTATGGCACTCAAAATTGTTGGAGTTATTCTTCTACTTGGTGTTTTAACAATTGGCGGTCTATTTGCCTATTTCCGTAAAGACCTCGATTCCATTCGGCCTGGAGAACTCGCTAAACGCGTTCAAACAACTGTCACTAAATACTATGATCGTAATGGAGTCCTCCTTTGGGAGGATAAAGGTGACGGTGATTACAAGCTTGTGGTCGACGGTAAAGACATCAATGACTACATGAAGAAAGCAACCGTCGCGATCGAGGACAGGGACTTCTATAGTCATGGTGGCGTAAGTGTTAGCAGTATTGTCCGTTCCCTTATCAACAATGCCAATGGTGGAAGTACTCAGGGTGGTTCAACACTCACACAGCAGCTTGTTAAGCAGGTATTCTTCGCCGACGAAGCACAAAAACGCGGCATCGATGGACTCCCTCGAAAGATTAAAGAGGCCATTCTTGCTATTGAAGTCGAGCGCATGTATGACAAAGATGCAATCCTCAATCTATATCTCAATGAGTCACCTTACGGAGGACGACGTAACGGCGTTGAGTCAGCCTCTCAGACATACTTTGGCAAATCTGCAAAAGATCTGAGTCTTGCAGAATCTGCACTTCTTGCTGCAATTCCTAATCAGCCAGGCCTCTATGACCCCTATAATGTCGCAGGTCATGATGCACTTATCGCACGTCAGCATAAAGTCCTAGACAGTATGGTAGAACTTAACTACATTACAAAAGCACAAGCTGACGAAGCAAAAAAATTCCCAATCCTTGACTCGATCAAACCGCTTTCAGACCAATATAAGGACATCAAGGCACCTCACTTCGTACAGATGGTTCGTGCACAGCTCGAAGGCGAGCTAGGTAAATCAACCGTTGGACGTGGTGGTCTCACCGTGACCACAACACTCGATTATCGAGTTCAGCAACAAGTTGAAAGTGCAATGAGCGACATGTTCGCCTCATATGTACCAGCAGCAAACGGATTTAGTAACGGTGCCGCAACTGTTGAAGATAATTCAACTGGACAAATCATAGCCCTGCTTGGAAGTCGAGATTGGAACTACGAAGGCTACGGACAGGACAATGCGGCAACTGCATTCATCCAACCAGGATCCAGCATTAAGCCTTTAGTGTATGCTTCACTCTTCCAACAGAAACCAAGTGGACAGCTGAATTATGGAAGCGGCTCAATCCTTTCGGATACAAAAACGACCTTCCCTGGAGGCTACACCCCAAATAATGCCGATCGAACCTTCAAGGGCAATATCAATATTCGCCAGTCGCTCGCAACCTCACGCAACATCCCTGCAATCAAGGCTATGGCCGTAACTGGTGTATCGGCAACCTGGGATACTATACGTGCTGCAGGAGATACCCTCTACTGTACTCAAGGAGCTGACGCACAAGCAGGCCTCTCATCTGCCATTGGTGGTTGTGGTACTCGCCAAGTAGATCATGTTAACGCATTCGCCACACTTGCACGCGGCGGGGTGTACAAGCCGCAATCTACTATACTTGAGGTCAAAAACAGTACTGGCGAAGTTCTGAAACAATGGAAAGACGACAGCAAGCAAGTAATCGACCCTCAAGCGGCTTACATCGTGAGCGACATTCTCCACGACCCGAACGCACGAAAGGGACTCTTCGGTAATCTTACAACTGGACTTAGCTACCCAGGTACAGGCATCGAGACGGCATCCAAGACCGGTACCTCAGACTTTGGTGGCGATAAGCCAAAGGACCTTTGGGAAATGTCGTATAGCTCAGTTGTATCTGTAGGAGTTTGGCTCGGTAATCCTGACACGACTCCTCTCAAGAGCGGTAACTCAACCCTTCCCGGGCCTATCGTGGATAAGATTATGCGGTACGTCCACCAAGAGGTTTACGGAAAAGATGGCCGATGGTCTCCGGGCCAATGGCTCACTCAGCCATCCGGCATTCAGAAGATCAACAATGAACTTTACCCTTCGTGGTATAACCAAAACCAAAGTAAGCCAAACGCGAAATTAACATTCGATAAGGTTTCAAAAAAGAAGGCGACATCTTGTACTCCTGATGGAGCAAAGATCGAGGTCGACGTTACCAAGCTCACTGACCCTATTACTAAATCTGACACCTACATGGCACCTGACGGATACGACGCGACGGCAGATGACGATGTTCATAAGTGCACCGATTCGAAACCAAGCGTTGGCACAATTAGCGTTACTGGAAGTAACTCAAACGCCAAGATAAGTGTGAGCGTCGTTGCGGGCACTCATCCAATGCAAACTGTCGAAATAAAAGTAGGAAGCACTATTGTTGCGACGCTTCCCGTCACAGATAGTGGTACCTACTCAACTAATTACAGCTTTACAGGTAGCGGAACGCAAACGATTACTGCAACAGCTACCGACAGTGTATTCTACACAGCCGTAGGAACGAAGAGCTACACGGTTAGCTCGAGTGGATCTGGAAGCAATAGTTCTGGAAATAACTGAAGAGATAGACTGCCCCACATGCCAAACTAAATTAAATACTACCCTCTCGGGTAGTATTTAATTTAGCCAATCAGTTTGTTAATCTTGTTGCTTGTTGACAAGATCTATGAGAGATTCTTCTCGAGATCCCGAAGCCCTATTTTGATGGCGTTGCCCAGGCTTCTTTGTCTTTGTATTTGTATTGGTATTCTCAGCTCTAGAAGCACTTGGTTGCTGCGGCTTAACTTTCTGATCGAGTTTCTTCGGTGTATTCTTACGGGCCACTTTTTTCGCTTCGTGTGAATCGCTATGATATACGGATGTCACCTGGGGCACTGTTTCAGCTTGCGCCTCCTTCTTGTTTGTAGCCTTTGTTTTTTGCTGAAGCACCTCATCCTTCTGCTTAGAATCTATAGCCTGGCCCTCAGACTTCTTATTGGATATGGGCGTGTTTGGCTGATTTTGTACTGGCCTCTTACCAATTGGCTTCTGAACGGTTTTAGCGGGCTGTGAAGGCTCAACACGTCGCGCAAACATCATCTTGCCAGCCGCAGTTTGCAGACTGCGTATAAACTCAATCTCAATGGTCTGTCCGACATATTTATTTGCAAACTCGACGACCACCATCGTTCCATCTGGCAGGTAACCCACACCCTGATGAGGATCTTGACCTTTCTGCACTAACTCAAGACGCATTCGCTCTCCAGGAAGGTATGCCATGCGTAGACTCTGGGCAAGTTCATTAACGTTCAGTACTGTAATACCTTCGACAACCGCAACTTTGTTAAGATTATAATCAATAGTACATACGGCCGCATTATATTTCTTTGCGAGTATCAGAAGCCTCTCGTCAACTCCTTCTGATACCTTCGTACCATCCGCTAGAATTTCAACAGTTACATCTTCAATAGACTGCAGTTCCTTCACTACATCGAGGCCATAGCGAGCACGAGCACGCTTCTCATGGTCGGCATTGTCTGCAAGATACTGCAACTCTCGAATAACACTGCGAGGAATAACTAGCGTATCACCGATAAACCCTGATTTTGCGACTGAAATAATTCGACCATCAATAAGAACTGATGTATCGACCAAAATAGATCGAGTTCGTCCACGCCCAATCGATTGGCGCGGCATCTTGATAATAAGGTATGTCACCTCACTTAATAACACAACTATAGCAATGCCAAGCATCACCTCTAATATATCCATAAAATATTTTCCTTACTACTGTAGGTAGTTAATTAAGGCTTGACGTAAATCGCCTACACCTTTAATGAATGAATTCTTACTCATAGATTTTGGCGCAATAGCTTGAGTGAAACCAAGTTTCTTAGCCTCAGCCACGCGTCTCTCTATGCTATGGACACTGCGGATCTCTCCGCCGAGCCCAACCTCGCCAAATACAACGATTCCATCATCTAATCTTTTTCCGGCTGCGGCACTTGCTACCGCCATACAGATTGCAAGATCAGCTGCAGGATCGTTTAATTTGAGTCCTCCCACAACATTGACATATATATCCTTGTCAGATAAATTCAATTTTGTTCGCCGCTCCAAAACAGCAATTAATAACGTCAATCTGTTTAAATCAAACCCCGAGGCTGTACGTTTAGGATACCCGAAACTTGTTGGATTGACAAGCGCTTGGATTTCTACTAGAAGTGGTCTTGTTCCCTCCAATGTCGCCATAACCACAGAACCATCCGCATTCTGTCGCTCTGCTAGGAGGGCAGCCGAAGGGTTCTCGACAAGTCGTAGTCCTTGTTCATGCATTTCAAAAATCGCCGCCTCGTTAGTCGAGCCATAGCGATTCTTAACTGCCCGAACTATTTTGAAACCGCCGTAGCGATCACCTTCGAACTGAAGCACCACATCCACTAAGTGCTCGAGGACCTTAGGTCCCGCGATACTACCTTCTTTTGTAACATGCCCAACAAGTACGACCGCAGCGTCCGCCTCTTTCGCTGCGCGGATGATTACATTGCTACTATTCGTAATTTGACTCACCGTTCCAGGAGCAGAGGTAATCTCGTCAAGGCTCAATGTTTGGATCGAGTCTATAATGACAAGTTGATACTTACCGGTACGGATTGTGGCAGCAATATTATCAGCACTCGTACTTGCTACAAAGTGAAGCTGCTCTCTTGTATTTGCCCCAAGTCGCTCCGCCCGTAACTTCACTTGCCCCGCCGACTCCTCACCGCTTACATAGAGGACTGACTCGCGCTTTCCTACTTCGCTCGCAACTTGTAGCAAGAGTGTACTCTTACCAATTCCGGGTTGTCCAGCAACAAGCAGTACTCCGCCCGGAAGCACTCCGCCACCCAACACTACATCGAGATCGCTGCATCCTGTCGACATACGCTTTCGAACATCCTCAGTAGCAATAGACTGCATAGTTTGCGGCGTCAACACAGATCCCGTAGCACTGCTTCGAGCTACAACCGATTTGCCCGTAGAGACTGGTGCTTGTTCAGCAAGTGTGTTCCATTCACCACAATTATCACATTTGCCAGTCCACTTTGGATATGAAGTCCCGCAATTCTGGCAGACAAAAGAAGTTCGTAATTTAGCCATTTTCTTCTTTTAGTATACCATTAGACACTTGGCGCGGGAGCTAATGTACTGTTAAGGCTTCGATTTAGAGCGTCTGACTGACTGGCAAGACTAAGAAGCTCATCCCGTATTGAGTTATACTGATCTACTTTCTGATTAATCGCCATACGATTTGACTCAAGCTGATTGACCCTTGCTTCCAAAGCAGCACGTTCAACATTGAAATCACTTTGACTCGAAAAGTCACCCGAGGAGGCTCGAGCATTAAACGAGGAAATATCACTATTGAGTTGTGAAGCGTCAGTATTATACTTTTTTGTATCTAAGTTGATTTGGTCAATGAGCGTATTCAGCTGGTTCGTTAATTCATCGGACTTACTTGAAAGATCTGCAAAAACCTGTGCGTACTTCTTATGAAGAGATACTACACTAGCTCTATTAGTAAAGTACGCTTTGTAATGAACTTCAAGTTCAGGATCGATGTCCGCGACCTCGGTTCCAATAATAGAATGGAGTTCATTATCCCGCTCTCCTGGCTCGGCACGCGCATAGTACGACATCCTATCCGCAAACTCGGCATCCGTGCGAAGCTTCGCATATTCATCTTCAAGAAGTGCATTAATTCGCTGCTTTTCACCACTACTCATTCGATCATAGGCGACATGAAGCATTTCATGGGCAGCAGTTACCTCTCGTATCCCATCGAGTTGAGGGTTATCTACATTATAGATATAAATACGGTTATTGACATAGCATCCGAGAATAGCTGTTGCCTGCTCTGTTTTTTTACAGTTTCCGTTAAAGTCAGTCGCCGTCTCTAATGCAGGTTGACTGGCATAGAATAAAAACCTACCGCGGCTACTCATTCCTGAACGATCAGCGAGCGTTGCAATCTCCTGAGGGGCGGAATATCGCCAAAACGCCAACTGATCAGCGATACTTTGTCTATTCGTGAATATAATAACCGCCAGAAGGCAGGAGAATACGGCGACAATAAGCGCCGCTGTTCGTCCCCACCTATGATGACGTTTCGTTTGTGGCATCTACTGTTATTATGCCCCTATTTGCACCAATTTCCAAGACACTACCCTTTTCGTACTCCCCAGAGAGAATACCATCGGCAATCTTATGCTCGAGCTCATCCTGTATTGCACGGCGTAGTGGCCGGGCACCGTACTGGCGATCATAGCCTTTGTCGATAAGTAGACGCTTGGCAGAAGGCTTAATAGTAAGATGAATACCCTTTCTGATAAGTCGTCCTTGTAGCTCATCTATTAGACCATCGAAAATCTTTCCAACCTCTTTTCGGGTAAGGGCTCGGAAGGTAACGATTGCATCTAAACGGTTGATCAACTCAGGTCGCATAATCTTCGATAGTGCCTCTTGGGCTGCCTCCGCATTCTGCGCATGAAGCTCATCCAATTTTTCTTCGTCCGATTTAGAACTTGCCGCAAATCCAAGTGATGACTCTCGCATCATTTGTTGTGCCCCAAGGTTGCTTGTAAGAATGATGATTGTATTGGTAAAGTCAACGCTTCTCCCCTTCGCATCGGTAAGCTTACCATCCTCAAGCAATTGAAGGAGAATCTGGAAAACTTCTGGGTGAGCTTTCTCGATTTCGTCAAACAGAACAACACTATATGGTTGACGACGAATCTTATCCGTAAGCTGGCCACCGTCGTCGTACCCAATGTAACCCGCAGGAGCGCCGAGGAGTCGGCTTGTATTATGTCGCTCACCAAACTCACTCATATCAATCTTAACGAGCGCATCATCGCTTCCAAACACCTCCCGGGCAAGTACCCGTGCCAATTCAGTCTTACCTACACCCGTGGGGCCCATAAACACAAACGAGCCAATTGGACGCTTACTACTAGCGACGCCGCTCCTCGATCGGCGGATCGCACGCGCAACTTTCTCAATAGCTTCTTGCTGCCCAATAACAAACTTACCAATGTGTTTCTCGAGATTGCGAAGAAGCTTTGCTTCAGATTTCCGAACACGTTTAACGGGGATACCCGTCATTGTCGCAATAGCGTGAGCAATATCGTCATCGGATAAACTGATAGGACTCTTCTTCTCATAATCCTCACGCGTCTCTTCAAGTTTCGCCGTCAATTGACTAATACGAGTCTTGTAAAGAGCTGCGCGCTCATAATCCTCACCAATAACCGCCTCTTCCATGCGCTCGTTAAGGTTTTTTAACTGCTTGGTGTAATCACGAAGTTTACTAGGCTTTCGCCCTGCTTTTACACGTACAAGTGCGGCCGCTTCGTCAATAACATCAATTGCCTTATCGGGCATAAAACGCTCACTAACATATCGGTCGGCCATATAAACAGCATCTTCAATAAGTTCGTCGCTTACTGTAACGCTATGGTGCTTTTCATAGTAGTTCTTTAAGCCTTTTAGGATTGCAATCGTGTCGCGGAGGCTCGGCTCCGGAACAATAATTGGCTGGAATCGTCGCTCAAGCGCACTATCTTTCTCAATATGCTTGCGATATTCATCAAGTGTTGTTGCGCCAATCATATGAAGCTCACCGCGTGCGAGTGCTGGCTTTAGCATATTGGCAGCGTCAAGCGCACCCTCTGCGGCTCCGGCTCCAACAAGAAGATGCAGCTCATCGATAAACACAATGACGTTCTTCTGTTCGCGTAGCTCTTCCACAACCTTCTTAAGTCGTTCTTCGAACTCACCTCGATATTTTGTACCTGCAATCATTGATGCAAGATCAAGCTGTACTACCCGCTTGTCGATGAGATGGTCTGGCACGTCTTCGCGAACAATTCGTTGAGCAAGACCTTCAACAATTGCCGTCTTTCCCACGCCAGGTTCACCAATAAGAACAGGGTTATTCTTCGTACGGCGGCTTAAGATCGTCACCAGTCTTTCCTCTTGCTCGTCACGCCCAATAACAGGATCAAGTTCACCTCGTCGAGCCTTTGCAGTTAGGTCCGTTCCAAAAGTACCGAGAGCACCCTTATTACCACCACGCCCCTGGGTCTTCGTCGCTCGAGCCTCCTCGCTGTCGTGATAGTCATTCGCTTGGCGATCAAAGTAATCTTCCAGCTCATTAGTCAGGTCAGTGATATTAATATTCATATCACGAAGAAGCACTGTAGCACGTGCATTCTTCTGGGTTAGGATGCTATAAAGAATATGTTCAGTGCCTAGGTGCTCTTGATGAAATTCCTGTGCAATTTCCCAGCTCATTTTCAATGTAAGTTTTGCTGTTTCCGATAGACCTTTTGCCCCCGTGCTGACAACTAATGTTCTTGGAGTTAGGTTAAGTGCAAGCTCTGCTCTATCAAGCGTCACTCCGACATCGGCAAGTACTTTTGCACCCACAGACGAACCCTGAGCAAGAACACCAAGTAGTAGATGTTCGGTTCCAATATATGCACTTCCATACCCCCGTGCGATAGAATCGGCGTGCTGCAAACTGATCCGAGCGTTATCGGTCAAGTGCGAAACAAATTCAGCGAAATCATCTGCCATAATTTTATTATCATTCCTCCGTTTAGCTGATGCAAGTGCTTTACTCGCATGCTATATTTAGTATACAAATTAATTAGCACTCGAGTCAATAGAGTGCTAATAATATTCTCATTTACTATTTATCTTAAAAGCTAAAGACACCCTAGCAATAGGGTGTCTTTAGTAAAGAGATATACGTTTTTATTCTTCAGTAGACTCTTCGACGGCACTTAAAAGACTATCTTCGATATTCTTTCGCGGCTGCTCAGCCGGCTTCGCATCAACACTACCAGCACGACCCTCTGTCTCTATATCGAGTTCATAACCTGTAAGTCGAGACGCAAGACGAACGTTCTGCCCGCCACGACCAATGGCAATTGATTGTTGATCTTCAGATACGACAACTTTAGCTCGTTTTGCTTCCTCATCAACATCAACACGGACAACCTCAGCTGGACTGAGTGCGTTACGAATAAACTGCTCGGCACTTGGGTCGAATGTAATGATATCGATTTTTTCTTGTTCACCGATTTCATTCATTACCGCTTGAACGCGCGTACCGTGACCTCCAACAAATGTCCCTACAGGATCCACACCCGGAACATTACTAACAACCGCTAGCTTGGTTCGGCGACCCGCTTCACGAGCGATAGCCTTTATGTCGACCGCGCCAGTCTCCATTTCAGGTACTTCTTGTCGGAATAAATATTCAACAAAGGATTCGTTACCTCGCGAAAGAATAAGCTGAGGCCCCCTATTGTCACGCTCAATATCTTTGATAAATACTTTGATACGAGCACCGACGCTATAGTACTCACCAGGAATCTGTTCGCTTTGTGGGATAATTCCCGTTGCCTTACCTAGCTCTACGCGAATAACACGTGGTTCAACTCGCTGAACAACACCAGTTACAACCGTGCCAATTTTATCCTCATACTCTTCGAGTACCACTTCACGCTCAGCTTCGCGGAGGCGTTGTAGAACGACTTGTTTGGCGGTCTGCGCTGCAACACGGCCAAATCCAGTCACCTCAAATTTCTCCTCGATTGTATCGCCAATTTGAGCATCGGCTTTTACCTTACGAGCATCTTCGAGGCTGATCTCAACAGCATCACTGCCAACTTCTTCAACTACTTCACGCGCAACGAAAACCTCAGCCGTTCCGTCATTCACGTTTAGTTCTGCACGAACATCCTGATCACGCTCACCATTATCACGGCGCCAGGCAGCTGCAATTGCCTGCTCGATAACCGAGAGGACGGTTGCCTCAGGCAGATTTTTTTCTTCAGCAATCGTACGCACTGCAAGCGTTAGTTGCTTGATATTGATATCATCCATTTTTTATCCTTTCTAGTAAAAAATCCGACCTGCTGGCCGGAATGTACTATATACAGTATATATACACTGCACATATTTTACAAGTTCTAGTTTATAACACTTTATAGAAAATTGACTTTCTATTGTATTTATGGTAATATTAAGAGAGTGCTCATGTCCATGAGCCACCTTGACAGAGTAAGATCCAAATCATCGGAAGGCTCTACGTGCTTACGCGTATTCGTCAATTCGGAGCAAAGGTACGCCGCGATTTCGCGAGTTACCTGCTGTTCGCATCACTCGTTTTGTTCGTAGCGACTTGCTTCCTCGTAACCATCGGAAGGCTCCTCTGGAGCCAGGATTGGAGTGGACTCAACCACTGGGTTTCAGCAAACCACGTCGGGATCCTGAGCGGAACACTGTATGCGCTGTTGTCATTCCACGTTGGGATGTGCATCTATGCAAAATACAGGCGCAGTCAGCAGGTGAAGTTCTTCAACCTCACCAACCTGTTCATCATCACCTTCGTCTACGTTGCCTTCGGGCATTTCGTGTGGCCGACCCTGATCGACGCAGCCATGCTGCCGATCCTCGTGACTACATTCAACCTGTACTTCGTCCACGGCGTACAAGCGAGTGACTGTGTCGTCTACCTCGCTGGTCTGACACTCGTAGCGGTCGTCATCTATCGACCCGTGCGACATGTATGGCGCTACGTAAGTCTTCGACTCTCCCTGTACAGGATGCAGTCCGCGATCAAGACGGGTCAGCGACTCACCATCGAAGACAGCAGACACCTCCTCAAGGCCTACTACGCCGAAAAGGGGCAGTCATGATCGCAGTGATGATTCTTCTGGCTGGAGTTGGCATGGGTGCAGTGGCCTGCGCCACATCGCCCAGAAGTCTCTTGAAGCGTCTCGGTAGCGCCACTCAGAAAGAAGCGTGGGTAATCGACGTCGATCCTTCCACCTACCTCGACGAAGTACAGCGACGAGGAGGCGCACACCGCTAACCCAACTGGCGCCGCGGTCTCCCGCGGCGCCAGTATCGGGTCTTACTCTGCCACTTAACCAGTATTTGCTGGTTTTTTATTTTGCCGCTACACACCCTCATGATACAGTTATTATTATGAACGAAGCACCATCTAAACTTGAAGGTACAAAGCTACCAAACTTCCAACCTATTGACAACGTACCAAGTCTACAAATCATCGACCTGATTGAGGGGACTGGCAACACGGTTCCAGAGCATGCGACTATTACCGCCCACTATACAGGTGCGCTCGCAAAAGATGGCACTATTTTTCAAAGCTCCCATGACTTTGGAAAACCACTGACGTTCGGACTAAATCAAGTCATCCAAGGATGGACCGACGGCGTACCTGGGATGAAAGAAGGTGGTGTTCGTCGCCTCGTCATCCCCTCACAATTAGGCTACGGTTCAATCCGAGCTGCCGCAAACATTCCTCCAAACTCCGATCTTGTTTTTGATATTGAGCTTCAGCGGATTGTCTAATGCTCCGCGAACTTGTCGCAGACTTAGATTACTACGCGAATTCAGAAAAGGCGGCTTTCTTTCCGCGTTTCTTTAAAACAGAAGCCGGGCAATACGGAGAAGGTGATAAATTCCTCGGCATTACTGTGCCCGAGTGCCGATCTATAGCCCGAAAATTTAAGCATCTTCCGCGAGATGATATTCAAACACTCCTTATGAGCCCTTGGCATGAGCAGCGGCTCGTAGCGCTACTCATCCTATTGTTACAGTACAAAAAAGCTTCCGAAATGGAACAACGAAGTATCTATGCCTTCTATCTGAAGAACACACCCCATATCAATAACTGGGATCTTGTTGATCTCAGCTGCCGCGATATCGTGGGTGCCTATATTTACAATCATCCCGAGGAGAGTATAACGCTTACAAAACTCGCAACATCAGACCTTCTCTGGGATCGAAGAATTTCAATCATAAGTACTTTTTACTTCTTAATGCAGGGCGATCCAAAGCCAACACTTACAATCGCCGAAAAGCTATTACCAGATAAACACGACCTTATCCAAAAAGCGACGGGCTGGATGCTCCGCGAACTAGGAAAACGAATTGACGAGGTACTACTCATCACTTTTCTGAAGAGGCACTACAGAGATATTCCACGAACAACACTTCGCTACGCAATCGAGCGATTTCCGGCTACTACCCGAAAACAGATCTTATCAGGTAAGTTTCCTGAATAATTGACAACCTATATCATCAATGAAATAATAAAGTTCGTCATTCCCCGCAAGAAAGAGGATGTCATGCCTGCACGAATTTCAGCTGAAGACATCATCCGAGTACTACGAGAAAGTGAAGCGTTCGTTAAGGCTCCGGAGGATCTAAACCTCAATATCCTTCGCCCTTTCATTCCTCAGCTCATCGAATGCGTCCACAGAGTTGAACGTGAAAGCGGCACACAAGTCGACTCGCTACAGATCTCTGATGTCGCCATTCAGTTCACCCAGGCACTTCTCGACGGCAAGTACCTGCAGGACGTAGAGGAGGATTTCAGGCGTCGACATGGGTTCACCGCAGACTTCCTGCAGAAAACAGGGGTGAGGCGGCCAGCACCCTACACGAACGCACTAAAGCGACTCCAACAAGCACATCATGCAGCCAAAAGGGGCCACGCCAAGTGGCTCAAGGAGGAAGGCCTCACCGAGCAGCAGTACATGCTGAATGAGGCTATGAGATTGAACAACAAAGCAAAGCAGCTCTACTCGACCGGCCAACTGACCCTCAGCAGGCTCCTTGCCGTGCAACCGGACGCGCTCCTACCCGAGCCTCACTATCTGTTCCCGTGGAATGATAGCATCTAGTTCACCCGTAAAAGAGTCCACTTCGGGCATCTCGCACCGGGTGGACTCTTTTCCTTTTAAAAACGTAATTCGTCTATCTTTACAATTGCTCGTTTGCCGTGCGCGATTTAAGCATCGGCGTTGCAATAGCAAGATATAGTGCCGAAAGGCCAACTAGGTCATATAGTATTCGTGTGAGTATCGTACCTGCACCAAAGAGGCCTTCGACAAGATTGTATTCGAAGAATCCTACTAGACCCCAGTTTAGACCACCAATGAGCACGAGTACAAGCGCGATTATACCTACTATTTTCATTACCATCCCCCCTTATGTTGTATTTTTAGTATATATCTTGGATTAAGGGAGGCGCAATACTTATTTTTTTCGACCCAGCTCAACCTTCAATTTGTCAATAAAGCTTCTCGCACGGTACGCATAGATAAGACTCACAACTCCAGCAATAAGGGCGTACAGCCCCAACACCCAAACAAATGCGACCCCGGCCTGTATTGGGAACTGCCATAATACAATTGCCGCAATAATGCCAATCACCCCACTAAGAATCCAAAGTATACGATCACGCCCCTTTACGATATAGGCAGCAAGAAATAAATCGAATATTCCACGTAACAGCAAGAGAATTCCAACAATAGATAGGAAAGTACCTATAGCTATATTTGGTCGAATCATTAAATATACAGCGAGAGCTGCAGCAACAACTCCAGCAACAGTACCAAACCACCATGACTGCGTCTTACTTCGTTTTACAAAGCCACGTACGATCAGCATAACTCCGATCACAAATAGATATATAGCAGCCAAGATAACGAGCGTGACGAGCGTGACTCCTGGCCAGAACAAGGCAACGAGTCCAAAGAGCAATGTAACGATCCCCTGCGCAACAAACCATCCCCATAGATTATCTACAAATTGCTCAATTTTTCTTACGACCATCAATCACCTCCTGTTAATACTTTCAGTATACACCCCTCGTTCTTGACACGCCAAAGTACCCATGATTACAATCAAATTACGCGCTCAAAGCGAATAAAAAATAAAAAACAGGAGAACAATATGAGTCACTTAGTAAAATTTGATCCATTTAGTGAACTTAGTGGGCTTCAGCGTCAATTCTTTGGCGACGACTGGGCAACACCACTTCGTGGCGTTACGATACCTACAACTGACGTCTATACCGACGATGATTCATCCCTTGTGGTTGAAGCGCATCTTCCAAATTTTGAAAACGATAACATCGATGTCCATGTTGACGACGGTGCCCTTATCATCCAGGCTGTCCGTCATGAGACTGAAGAGGATAAGAAAAAGAAGTACGTTGTTCGTGAAAGTAGTAGTAGTTTTTATCGTCGAATACTACTTCCAGACCGTGCAGACGCCAGCAAAGTTGAAGCACATCTTGAAGATGGCGTCCTTAAGGTCGTCGTCCCATTAAAAGCCCTTCCAAAGCCAAAGAAGATTGCCGTTAAGCAAAAAGCATCCA
Organism: Saccharimonadales bacterium (SeqCode); assembly: GCA_035247945.1. Classification (GTDB taxonomy): domain Bacteria; phylum Patescibacteriota; class Saccharimonadia; order Saccharimonadales; family Saccharimonadaceae; genus DATFHX01. The sequence goes on from DATFHX010000009.1 coordinate 16,428, forward strand.
AAAAATAGATGCCTCCGACAAAAGCCCTGCCACGTAGCAGGGCTTTTGTTATACTGGAAACCATGAAGCCATTTCTTACAATTGACGAGACGAGCATTGACCCCAACTCTAAAACTGCAGATCGCAATGGCTATGGGCTTAGAGAGGCGGCGCGGGCGCTCGTAGTTGACAATAAAGGTGCAGTCGCGCTGCTCCATGTCAGGAATAAAAATTATTACAAACTTCCAGGAGGGGGTATCGAAGGTAGCGAAGCTGTAGAAGATGCACTCGCAAGGGAAATTCTGGAGGAAATTGGCTGTAAAGCTGAAATCATTACGGGTCTTGGGAGTATCCAGGAGTATCGCTATTTTTGGAATATGAACCAAATCTCTTATTGCTACCTCGCCAAGGTGGTTGGCGAGAAGGGAGAATCCAACTTTACGGCCGACGAGAGGGCAGATGGATTCAAGGTTGTATGGGCTTCCTCTTTGGATAAGGCGATCCAACTTCTAAAGGGAAAGGGGGAGACAGCAGACCCGGGTATAGTATTTATGAGAATGCGTGACGTCGCTATAGCTGAAAAAGCTAGACTATATCTATAAGCAATCTAATTAACAGGAAGTAAGAGCGCTCCGAAGCGCAGCCTTTTCTGCTTCCGTAACCCAGAGTGAGTATTTCTTTTTAACAGCTATTTGCCGGGAAGCATACTCGCACCTAAACGACTTATTTGATGGTAGCCATGTCGCAGCATCACCGTCTGATTTCTGTTGATTCGCCTTACCATCTACCGCAAGTAGCTCCAAGGGATCATTAGCAAGCTTAACTCGGTCCTCCTTGGAGAGCAGCTGAGCTCCTTTCTGCCAAGCATCACTGAGTGCAACTATATGATCAATCTGAACGACACTACCCGTAGTTGAGCCTCGAGTAAATACGACCTCCCTTCCCGTATAAGGGTCGTTAAGCGTTCCGCTAATCACCCTACATCCCTCATTCTGAACATTCGTAAGGTCACGCATGAGAATAACATTTCGCGTATCACAACCATTAATCTGCCCCCGCCCCTCCCCAAACTGATCACGAGAATAGTTCGTTTTAGGCGCACGACCTTTGACTTCAAGCGTATCTAATGTCGCAGATACTTCGTCCTTTGAGGTAATAGTTGCGGGGGTTAGTGCAAAATTCGAATGCAGAATTGTAGCCGTCGATAATCCAGCTACCACAACAAGTGACGCGAGAAGGCTTCGCATCTTATATCTATACTTCATTATTATAAGTATACGCTTTACGGTACAATAGATACATGCAAACGGTATCTCGACTGATCACTCAATTTATTCCAGAACACTATCAACTTTCACTTACCTTAAATCGAAAAGAACGTACCTTTAGCGGAACGGTGGTTATAAATGGCCAAAGCTCAGAAGACCTCACTTCAATCTCCGTGCACGCCAAGGACCTCGACATCCAAACCGTTACACTTGACGGTAAAGCGGCAACATTTACGCAAGCCGAGCATGATGAGTTGGTGATAAAACATTCAGATATCACTTCGGGACGACATATCATTGTTATCGCATTTAACGGAAAAATCACCGATGCAATGCACGGACTTTACCCTTGCTACTACGACCATAATGGTGCTAAAAAAGAGCTGCTTGCGACTCAGTTCGAAAGCCATCATGCCCGTGAGGTATTTCCTTGTATTGATGAGCCGGAAGCAAAAGCGACCTTCGACGTCACTCTTACTACCGAGAAAGACATTACCGTTCTTGGTAACATGCCTATTGCCTCCCAAAAGACCGACGGCGATCAACTAGTCACAACCTTCGACACCACCCCTCGAATGAGTACCTATCTTCTCGCATGGGTGACGGGAGAACTCCACAAGAAGACGGCTGTCACAAAAAGTGGCGTTGAAGTAAATATATGGGCGACACCTGCACAGAATTCGGAGCGACTCGACTTTGCTCTTGATATTGCGCGTAGAACGATAGATTTCTTTGACTCTTACTTCGGCGTCCCCTATCCACTCCCAAAGTCAGATCACGTAGCACTTCCTGACTTTAGTAGCGGAGCTATGGAGAATTGGGGACTCATCACATACCGCGAGGTTGCACTTCTCGCAGACCCAGAGACCACAAGCATCAGCAGCAAGCACTATATTGCAACAGTCATTGCTCATGAATTATCCCATCAATGGTTTGGAAATCTTGTCACCATGAAATGGTGGAACAACCTCTGGCTCAATGAAAGCTTTGCAACTCTTATGGAATATATTGCCGTCGATGCACTTCACCCCGAGTGGAACATATGGATGGATTTCGCAACAAGCGAAAGTATTATGGCTCTCCGACGCGACAGTATAGATGGAGTCCAGGCAGTCCAGGTTGATGTGAACCATCCCGATGAAATCAGTACACTGTTTGACGGTGCTATCGTCTACGCAAAGGGGGCTCGACTACTACGAATGCTACAGCATTATATTGGCCACGAAGCATTTCAAAAAGGACTCCAACAGTATTTCAACACTCATAAGTACCAGAATACTGAAGGCAACGATTTATGGAGCGCACTATCAAATTCGAGCGGTAAAGATATCGCAACCTTTATGAATGTGTGGATATCGCAGCCTGGCTACCCAAAGGTTACCGTAAGTCAGTTAAACAGTTCCATTACGCTACAGCAATCACAATTCTTTGTTGGACCACACACCGTATCGAATAAGCTTTGGCCAATTCCCCTTAATAGCTCTTTAGCCGAAATGCCTGAGCTACTTGAAGAGGCACAACTGACTTACACCCCCAAGGATGATACGCCCCCCTTACTCAACGTTGGCAGTACAGCACACTTCATCACCCAGTATGATCATTCAATACTTGCAAAACACCTCGAAACCGTTAGCGACGGCACACTACCGCCAATTGATCGCCTACAGCTACTAAATGAACAGACACTTCTTGCTCGAGCGGGTGATATTAGTAGTGCAGATCTCATCCCTCTCCTTAATGCATATAAGGACGAATCTATTGAATCTGTTTGGGACATAATCAGTCTTTCAGCAGCCGAGCTTCGGAAATTCGTAGAAGACGATGCCGCCGCAGAAAGCAAACTGCGCGACCTTAGTGGTGATCTAGCCCGCACTCAATATCAACGTCTCGGTTGGTATGCAAAGCCTAATGAACCAGAGACTGACACCAAACTTCGATCGACTATTATTGGCATGATGCTCTATAGCGAGGATGCCGATACTATCCAAACAGCCGTTTCTATGTATGAAACGTTACCACTCGAAAAGCTTGATCCTGAGTTACGATCCCTTGCTATCATGGCAGCAGTCCGCTACAGCGATGATCCTGGACTAATAGACAGTCTCATCGATCAGTACAAGCGCTCAAACTCTGGTGAGCTACAACAAGACATTGCCGCCGGAATTACAGCATCACGCGATCCACGCGTTCTTGCTCGAGCACTCGATCTCATCAAAGACGAATCCGTAGTGCGTCATCAAGACGTATTCCGTTGGTTTGTTTGGACAATTCGCAATCGTTACGGCCGTGACTTGGCATGGGAATGGCTCCAGAATAACTGGGAGTGGATTGAGCAGACATTTGGCGGCGATAAAAGCTACGACGACTTCCCACGATATAGCGCCAGCGGTCTCGTTAATCATCGCCAACTTGAAGAGTACCGTAATTTCTTCATACCGAAAAAGAAAATTCCAGCACTATCCCGAGTGATCACGATGGGTATAAGTGAAATTGAAGGACGCGTCGATCTCATCGAGAGAGACCAGGCTGATGTCTGTAAAGCACTAAGAGAGCTTTAAAAAAGAGTAAAAATGAGCTGTCAATCAGCTCACTTTTACTAACTCCAGTCCACGGGGCATGTAAACCGAGAAGAGAGTCGCTCGACCCTATCCCTATGTGAATGAAGCGGTGTATATGAAACTCTGTGAATGGGCGATACGCCTTTTTCGAGAATTGTTGCACGGTGTGCCGACGTTCCATATCCAACATGACTCGAAAAACGATACCCTGGAAAAACCTTATCGAGATGCTTCATGTAGTTATCGCGCGCCACTTTAGCGATTATTGAAGCTGCGGAAACACTTGGTATTAAAAGATCGGCTTTTTTAAGTACTCTTACGCGTGGATCATCAATAAAGGCAATATTTCCATCAATAACAATTTCTTTATACTCATGACGAATATGTGCCAGCGCACGGCTCGAGGCGAGTTTCAAAGCCGCTGTTAGGCCAATTTTATCTATTATAGATGGACTCACCCACCCAATACCTATTCCTTGTGCTTTTTGACGAATTTCTAGATCCAGCTCCGTGCGTTGCTGCCTCGTCAACTTCTTACTATCAGTCAAACCTTCTATCGAGACATCACCGAGCAAGACCGCCCCCACAGCAAGCGGCCCAGCCCAGGCTCCACGTCCGACCTCATCAATCCCAACAATCATTACATACTATTCTACCATGCTTGCAATGTACTCATCGTATGCGTTATTATATAAATCGCTTCAGTACCTAGCCAAGGAGTAGCCCGTGTCACCGTTATTTGGTCGGCGTGGCGGGCATCGTCCAGACGACGAGCCGCCCCACATCGGACCGCGCGAAGTGTCAGAGGAGCTGGCACGAATACACGTTCGGCAGATAAGCCTAGAACGCGTCATCAGGAATCACCCCGGCATCTGTCTGTACGCCGTGCACAACAACGTTCTGGGCTTTCTCATTGTTTGGGAAAACCAAAATGGCCGGTTCGGTGAGTGGTACACACAGGTCTCTCGTTCGGAAGTCGTAGCGGCGCTGAAAGAGCTTCGAGTACGTTTCAGACCGGAGAGGATTCCGCCAGGACAAGTGGGTTCACCCGTAACACGTAGTGATCTGGTCTCGTGCGTCGAGGTCCTCATCACCGGCTTTAGGGACGATACACCTGAGGTGACGTACAGCACAAACATCGAGTGGCCTTCCGTATGAGGCCCCGCCCGTTCCACACCACTGTGGGACGGGCGCTTCTCATTGACTTTATATCCAACATGTGATGTTATTGGTATTGCTCGCATCCTAAGGAGGCTCGATGGTATTTCCGATATCACAGTTCGAGAAGGACCAGAAGATCTTGACGAGTCTGTACCCTAAAATCAGCGTGTGCGACCAAGGTAGAAAGGCAAGCTTCAGTCCAGATAACGGACTGGATCTCCTCCTGGCAAATGGAGAGCTTGTAACCATTCCACGGGAAGAGTGTTCACCTCATGTCGTTGCCGTCATCCTGGAGCGTGTTAGGCTGGGCGTATATTCCGTAACCAAGCAACTCCTGGAAGACCCTACCCTCACAGCCTACTGTGTGACCGTGGCAGGAAAAAGGAATCCGCAGAGATTTACGACAATCTCCCAGAGACTCAACAAGGAGGCGTAGATTGTGTGCGAGCTTGAGCTTTCATAAAAGTTTCAAGCTCGCACACATACAAAATACCCCGCTTATCGCGAGGTATTATTACTAGCCTGTCGGTACTTATTCAGCTTTTGCGTCTTCTTTGGGTTCAGCAGGTGCTTCTGCGACTGCATTTGCAGCCTCGCGGTCAAAGTTGACTGCCTTAAGACGCGCACTCTTACCACTACGGTTACGGAGGAATGACAAGTAATTGCGTCGTACCTTAGCACGGCGAACAATTTCTACCTTCTCAACTAGTGGGCTGTGAAGAAGAAAGCTCTTCTCAACACCTACACCACTTGCAATCTTACGTACGGTGATACGTGAGGTGTGGGACTTCTTGTTATCAGTTCGAATAATAACACCCTCGAAAATCTGCGTACGGGTTTTATTACCTTCTTGGATCTTCTGGTGCACACGAACAGTGTCACCACTACGGGCGTCAACAACACCAGCTTTTTTCTGCTCGTCGTTCACTTTTTGAATTAATGCAAAACTCATGACTTCTCTCGTTTATTCTTTTATAGATACAATCAACTATTGATTATAGCAGATATTTATTGTTTTTACCACCCCCAATAGCAACTCAGCAGCTTGCCCCGATCGGGATACTATTATATACTAGTTTTAATCCAGTCAAGGAGGTAGTGATGCCCTGTGCAGGCCATACCGGCAATTGTCACGTCGCCGTGCATGAGCGCTGCGGCCAAACACACTGCACCATGGGTCAGTGTCCAGGAGGATCATCGCGTCGTCGTGAGACCGACGCTGAAGTTCCCATCCGGCCGAAACAGTAAGTGACGTGGTGTAGGTACCACCTGAGGTACCTACACCACTTTTCATCTCAATTATCGGACTGTATACTCGATACATGAACTACGACCAGCTCGCTCTTGAACTCCACAAAAAATATAAAGGTAAGATAACAACGAATCTGCGTGACACTTCCGAATTAACAAGAGATACGTTAAGTGCCTACTATAGCCCTGGCGTCGCTGCAGTAAGTCGAGCTATCGCTGAAGATCCTTCTCAACTCCCTACCTACACTTGGACGAACAACCTTGTTGCTGTTATATCAGATGGCTCTGCCGTACTGGGACTCGGTGATGTTGGGCCGCGCGCCGCAATGCCTGTTATGGAAGGAAAAGCTCTCCTTTTCAAGCATTTCGCTGGAATCGATAGTATCCCTATCACCCTCGACGTTCATACTCCTGCCGAGATAATCTCGACAATAAAAGCGATTGCGCCAAGCTTTGGTGCTATCAACCTTGAAGATTTCGCAGCACCACAGTGCTTCGAAATTGAAGAACGGCTCAAAAACGAAATTGACATTCCCGTATTCCACGATGACCAGCATGGGACTGCTATAGTTACTCTAGCGGGGCTTATGAATGCTATGCAGGTTACAGGCAGGAAGCTCGCTGACTGTAAGATCGTCGTTATTGGTGCGGGCGCAGCAGGCACGGCCATTATCAAACTTATCCACCAATATGCGTCCCCAACGATAATTGCCGTTGATAGTCGGGGTATTATTAGCAAAGATCGAACTGATCTTAACGATCAAAAACGTACACTTTTACCTTACTTGGACGCTAGCCTGGGAGGATCTCTAGAGGACGCAATAACCGGCGCCGATATCTTTATCGGGGTCAGTCAGCCTGGCCTTCTTTCATCGGAAATGATTCAAAAAATGGCACCTAGCCCAATCATCTTCGCACTTGCAAACCCCATTCCAGAAATCATGCCCGATGTAGCAAAAGAAGCCGGTGCTGCGATTATCGCCACTGGACGCAGTGATTTTCCAAACCAAATAAACAACGCCGTCGCCTTTCCCGGTATTTTCAGAGGCGCACTCAACAATGGCGTGAAGAAAATTACCGACCAGCATAAGGCTGCCGCAGCCGAAGCTATCGCTTCACTTGTGAAAGATCCCACACCAGATATGATCATCCCTTCGGTGTTTGATGAGCGTCTCGTATCTTCCATCGCTCGCGTTATTATATAGATTTGCCTTAGAAACTCTCTTAGATAACACGGTTAATCTCTTCAAGTGTCGTTTCACCTCGAAGAGCTGCAAGAACCCCGACTTGCTCTAATGTAAGCATCCCCGCTTGCTTCGCCGCTGCTTCAATAGCCTCGGTATGCACTTCGGTAACATCACCTCGCAAAAACTTCTGGATTTCCTCACCTACCACCATTTGTTCCATAATGACGATTCGCCCCTTATATCCAAATGGTACATCCTCGCTCGGACGTGGGCGCCAAAGAGAAAAAGCGTCGAGATCAGGATGTTCAATATCCTTAGGTATTCCTTCGAGTACGCGTTTAACGTAGTTTCGTGTGGCTTCGTCGGGTGTATATTCTTCTTTCGTAGAATCGTATAGCTTCCGCACAAGTCGTTGAGCGATAACAAGACGAATCGCGGTACTAAAAATTGGGTTCACCCCAATCAGGTCAATCATTCGGCTAAAGGCAGCGCTACTTGAGTTGGCGTGAAAGCTCGAGAGAACTAAGTGCCCGGTAATTGAAGCCTGAATAGCCGTTCGCGCCGTGTCTTGGTCACGAATCTCCCCCACCATGACAACATCCGGATCCAATCGAAGCACACTACGGAGCCCATCTGCAAAGCTTTTTCCACCCGTTGTATCAATTGGAATCTGAGAAATGCCGCTTAATCCGTACTCAATAGGATCTTCGAGTGTAATAAGCTTTCTATCTGGCGTGTTCAATGCATTAAGCATACTATATAGTGTTGTCGACTTACCACTTCCTGTAGGCCCCACCATTAAAACCATGCCTCTTGGATGGCTAATAATATCATCTATCTCCTTGCGCTGCTTCGACGGAATGCCCAGAAGATCAAGATTAAGAAGGCTCTCGTCGAAATTAAACAGACGGATTACCGCATCTTGACCATAGAGTGTTGGTATTGCTTCCACGCGCATATTTAAAAGATGCGTGGCGCCATCACGTGTAATTTCCTTTTGCATGTGGCCAGATTGAGGCTCAGTTGCCGCTGTCGATATATTCGCACGCGATGCAAGAGCGCCCATAATAACCCGGTATCGATCCTTCTCCAGGTCAGCTACAGGATGGAGCGCTCCATCAATACGCATTCGAACACGAATGTAATTGCGCTCGTTCTCAATATGTATGTCACTCGCTCCAAGCTTATCTGCTTGACTAATGAGATAATCAAATACTTGATCACTACCAACTGAATTAAGTGTCTTACTTACTTGTGCGAGCGTTTCGCTGTCGCCTTCTTTGGCGATTTCGATGTCTTCATAGACTATCTGCTTAGGAGGATCATAACGATGCATAAAAGCACGAAAGCCACTGTTACTGATGAGGAGGAATTGGACATTATCGCCACGCTCATTGTATGACTGCTCCATTTGACGAATTAACGACTGCGGAGTTTGGCTTGTTACGCCGAATCGATACGGCTGGTCACCACCACCTTGTGCAAGCGGTATGATGTACCCCTTATACATTTGATCGTTTGTCAGAATTCCTTGCGTAAGTGGCAGCGTCTCTTCGACAGTCCGGGCGTCGAGATATTGTATCCCCAGAATAGCCGCTCGTTGCTGAGTTGCCTTCTCATCTTGCTCACGCCTCCGCTGCTGTACTTTGTCTTCATCCATTACGTTTATGGTAGCAGAAAATCACACTAAATTATAGATGATATAATCAGTAAATAATGACTGAGATAATTGTAATTGCTCACAATATTCGCTCCACCCATAATGTAGGCGCTATCTTTCGCACAAGTGAAGGTTTCGGTGTTAAGCAAATAATATTGAGCGGCTACACACCCTATCCTAAAATAGCAGCCGATTCTCGACTACCACACATCGCCGAAAAATTAACTGCTCAAATCCATAAAACCGCCCTAGGTGCAGAGGCACTTGTTAACTTCACACATCAGTCATCTCCCGACCTCAATATACTTCGCGAAAAGGGCTACACGATTATTGGACTCGAACAAGCGCGGACGTCCATTCTCCTTCCGGCATATAAGCCACCTAGCAAAGTAGCACTCCTTATTGGAGAAGAGGTGCATGGCATTAGCAAAGAACTGCTAGAAGAGTGCGATACGCTGGTAGAGATTCCAATGAAAGGTCAAAAAGAGTCTTTCAACGTAAGCGTTGCCACGGGGATTGCACTATACGCCCTCTCAATATAGAAACACCCCGGTCATAGCGGCCGGGGTGTTCCAGCATTACACCTGCAGGTTCTCCTTCACATCGTAACTCCCGCCGTCCAATGAAACAATCATGAGACGACCCAGACCCGAATATCGCTCTACAGCTACGGAGTAGTTTCCTTGCTTACTGATCCTTACCGCCATATCTCCAAGTGCAGGAGCTGAGTCTTCCCGCGTGAGTACAACGTTACTCACGTAGTATGCACTAGACGAATCCCGTAGTCCTGGATAGCGTCTTGTCTGCGACAGTGACGAAATCGTCACATGCAAAATCAACGCTTGTCCCCGAAATAGAGCGACCATTCCTGGAGGAACCTGCTTATTTTCTTCCGTTCGTTCCGACCAGTCAAACCAAACAGGCGGGCGTTCGCCAAATGTTAGTCTCTCTTGCTGCTTGCGCCGGTAGGCTCTTATCAAGCTTGCGAGATTGGCATTACCTGGCGAATCGATGCCGTTTTGCACACGTTCTCCCTGTGAATTGCTGGAACTATTCTATCGTGACATACTTTTTTATTATGTGCAAATTTATTTTAATACAACAGCATCTTCCCCTAAGAGCTTTACAAGTCCGCCTATAAGTGCGTCGCTTCCATCCACCCTAAAAGGCAATCGGATTGCAGATTTCTTCTCCGCGCCAAGCACTAGTACAATATCCGTATTACCGGCAAATTCACTGCATGTCTGCTTCAGTGATACAAGCGTTTGATGGTCATCGGGATCTTTTACATGCACAAATAAACGCTTCACCGGAGGTACATCTATAATTGGTCGCGACTTTTCAGCCGAAGTCTCTTTCTTCACCTCAGGCTCCACCGTTGCAATGGGCTGCCCCGTTTTCTTTGCGTGGTACTCAGCCCTCCTCACAGCCTTTACTTTTGCACTCATCTTCGGTGCGTCCATCTTGCGACCTGTTGATTCATAACTACGAAGTTCATCGTCTGTGATCTCAATCACCTCATCAGCTATGATCTTTGCCTCATCCCCCAGGTTGCCGTCGCGATCTCTCGCACTGATCTTACCACCTACGCGTATAACTGCATCCTGCACTAATTTAGCACCTACTTGTTCGTATAAGTTAGGAAAAATAATAACTTCACCCTCACCCGTCTTATCTTCCATTGCAACAAATGCCATCTTCGTACCTGATTTTGTTACAATGGTTCGTACCGTATTTACGATTCCCCCTACTGTTGCACGCTGTCCATCTACGTCAGGCTTTACCTTCGCGAACCCTACAGTCTGTTCCTCGAAATATGTCGCATACTTGTCAAGTGGATGGGCACTGATATATAGACCAAGAAGCTCACGCTCCCACATGAGCTGCTCTTTCTCTGTAAATCTTACAGGGGCTGTTTGCATGGCGACCGTTGCCTGCATGCCGGCAACATTATTCATTCCACCAAACAAGTCGGTCTGGCCACTGAGCGCTTCTTTCTGAACCTTACTCGCGTATGCTTGAATAGTCTCTAAGTTGTAAAGAAGGTCTGATCGCTCACCAAATTCATCAAAACCCCCCGTCTTAATCAAAGACTCCCATGCCTTACGATTAAACTTGCTCGTACTGACACGCTTTGCAAAGTCCTCGACACTCTTAAAGGGCCCATCAATCTCTCGTGCCCGAAGTACTTCTTCCACAGCACTTACACCTACGCCTTTAATTGCAGCCATTCCAAAACGGATTTCGTTTTCATGAGGCACAATGTCAAATTCAACATATGACTTGTTTACATCAGGTGCAAGAACCTTAATACCCATATGCTTACATTCAGCGATCTCGATTGCTAAACGATCAATGTCGTCTTGGTCGCTCGTCATAAGCGCAGCCATAAAAGCATCCGGATAGTGCGCTTTGAGGTATGCCGTCCAATATGCGATAAGACCGTAACAGGCTGCGTGCGACTTGTTAAAACAGTAGTTCGCAAACTCTTCCAGCTGGCTCCAGAATGTCTCAGCCATCTCTTTCGTTGCGCCCCCTACATTGATAGCACCCTCAACAAACTCAGGCTTTACCTTCATCATGAGATCGATCTTCTTCTTACCGACAGCCTTACGAAGCGTGTCTGCTTGACCACCCGTAAATCCACACCACTCTTTGGAGATCTGCATGAACTGCTCCTGGTAGACGAGAATACCGTACGTCGCTTCGAGTGAGGGCTTCATTCCTTCGTGCAAATATGTAATGGGTTCAATTCCATGCTTGCGCTTAATAAAGCTATCGATGAACTGCATCGGTCCCGGGCGATAGAGAGCCACCATCGCGATAATATCTTCAAATACGGTCGGCTTCAGCTCTCGAAGATATCGCTTCATTCCTGCAGACTCAAGCTGGAACACACCTGTCGTGTCGCCTCGCTGGAAAAGTTCGTATGTCTTTTCGTCATCAAGAGAAATGTGAGAAAGGTCAATCTTCTCACCGTACGCCTTCTCGATAATGTTCAAGGCATTATTGATGGTCGTAAGGTTTGAAAGTCCCAAAAAGTCCATCTTGAGAAGACCAAGCTCTTCAACCTCGCCCATCGGGAACTGAGTGGATACAACACCCTTTTGAGCCATTTCAAGTGGGAGGTATTTGACCAGGTCATCAGGAGCAATCACTACTCCACATGCATGTACACCGTGAGATCGAATGGTTCCTTCAAGTCGGATTGCATAGTCAAAAACTTCTTTAGCTGTTGGATTTGACTCATATTCCTTTTTAAGATCAGCGTCTTCTTTCACGCTCACTTTTAATGGGATGTGCCTCCCTTGTGCAGGCGGAGGAATCATCTTACTTAAGCGATCCGCCTCTGCATAAGGTACCTGCAGAACGCGTGCCACATCACGCACTGCCGCACGTGCTGCCATCTTACCAAACGTTACAATGTTTGAGACCCGGTCTGCACCATACTTATCAGAACAGTACTGAATTACCTCATCTCGACGAGTGTCCTGGATGTCGACATCAATATCAGGCATGCTAATACGATCAGGATTAAGAAATCGCTCAAATAGGAGTCCGTACTTTAGAGGATCAAGATCAGTAATAGCGAGTGCATACGCGATAATCGAACCTGCCGCACTCCCACGACCAGGTCCAAAGATAATGCCTCGATCCTTACCCCAGTTAATGAAATCCTGGACGATGAGAAAGTATCCATTGTAGCCCATATTATCAAGAACACCCATCTCCATATCGAGACGTTCAATCTGGTCTTCACTTAATAAGGGTCGGATGTCCTGAACCTCCATCGTTTCTGATGTTTTTTGATCAACACCTGCATAGCGACGAGCCATGCCTCTATATACCAATTTATCGAGATAGGACTTCTCTGTCTCACCTTCTGGGACTGGAAATGTTGGAATAAGAATACCACCTAAGTCAATCTCAACATTGCAACGGTCAGCAATTCTTTTAGTATTACGAACAGCCTCTGGGTTCGTCTTACTCCAACGATCTATAATATCTTGAGGATCTGTTACATGTAGCTCAAAGTCTTTCAAACTCATTCGCTTTTCGTCTGCTAGAAATGCACCAGTTCCCACGCATAGAAGGATTTCATGCGTATCTTGGTCATCATGAGATAAGTAATGTCCATCACTCGTTACTACGCATGGTATATCGAGCTCATTAGAAAGGCGCTCTAGATACTTATTGATCTTCACCTGAACGTCCCATTTCGCAGGGCAGTCTGGATGCCCATGATCCTGGAGCTCCAAGTAGTAGCGATCACCAAATACAGACTTATACCAAGCGGCTACCTTCTTTGCCTCCTCGTAGTTATCATTTCGAAGATTCTCTCCAACTTCACCGCTTGCACATGCAGATAGCGCGATAAGTCCTTCATTATATTTTTCAAGTAACTCATGGTCGATGCGCGGCTTGTAATACATCCCCTCTAGGTTTGCCTTAGTAGAAAGCATCATGAGGTTTTTGTATCCCGTCTCATTCATTGCATGTAGAATCAGGTGATATCGAGCTTTATCTTTTGCAGGATCGCGGTCGTGACGTGAACGCGCCGCCACATATGCCTCCATACCAATTATCGGCTTGACTCCAATAGCTTTAGCCGATTTGTAGAAGTCAATCGTCCCAGACATGGTTCCGTGGTCTGTCATAGCCACTGCTTCCATGCCCAGCTCCTTGACATGACCTACGAGATCGGGTATTTTGCTCAGTCCATCAAGTAAGCTATGGTGTGTGTGATTATGTAAGTGAACATAATCCGACACCTTAAGTGTACTGTCCTGCTGCTGGGCAGGTCTTGTATCTACAGCCTCCATATATATTTAGTATAGCGAATCTTTACACGATTTGTCTGTAGTAAAAAATCACTTACCTTGTTTCATGGCATCAATAACACCATTAACAAAATCGCCTAGCGGCGGAAATACATTTACAAATTGACCTAGGAGCCACGCGAGTAATGTAATTAGGACAGTACCTCCAAGAACACTCCCAAATCCAAAGAATATTCCACGAACAAAGTTCATTTTGTATATTTGAGCTCGACTTCGATTGAAATCGTAGAACAAGTCCTCAATTATCGTAGCCCTTGCTCCACGTTCATTGTCGGCTGCTATTTTTTTAGATATCTTCTTAAAAACCACGTTACTCTTTCCGCTCCCCGGATTTAAAAAGCTCAGCTGCTTTAGATATAATCGACTTTTTTGAAACGACCCGACGAGCTTTTCTTACGGTGTCTTCAATCGCTTCTGCGGTATTCTGCGCCGTAGTTGTAATATGCTTAATTTGTCGTGTTATTTGAATTAATAGTACTAGAAGTATAATTCCTGCTAATAGGAACAGTGCCAAAAATACCGCTAAAATAATGACTAAAATTTGCGCCCAATCCATTTTGATTCCCCTTTTTTATTTTGTAGTAAAGGGCGACAATGTCGCCCCTCTTTCTTACTATATCACTTTTGTCGTAGCGGTATCTACGATAGCTTGGATTGTATGTGTTTTAAGAGATCGTCGCCGAGCTCTTCATGTGCTAGTCCAAAATCAATAACAGTTTTAAGGTACTCGAGTTTATCCCCAGTATCGTAGTAGGTTCCATCTTGAATCTCGTAAGCAAGATATTTGCAACCGTCTTCAATCATTTGCTGCATAACAGGCTGTACCATAAATTCACCCGTCCCGTCGTAAGCAGCTTGTGCTTTCTCTAGATAGTCAAAAAGCTCACCATTGAGTACGTAACTACTTACTGAAGCGAGATCGGAAGGGGCATTTTGCTTACCTGGCTTTTCAACAATATGCGAAATCTCAAGAAGGCCATCTTTTATTACCTTACCTGCAGCAATGCCGTACTTATCATATTCTTTATCAGTAGTTACCTTCTTACATGAGAGAACCGCACCACCGTGCTCTTGTTGGATGTCTATCATTTGCTGGAAACGACTTGGTGAAGCGACGAAGAAGTCGTCTGCCCAGGTGTAAATAAATGGCTCATTGCGATCAATCAATGGTGCAGCACACATCAAAGGCGTCGCATTACCGTAAGGCCCTTTTTGACGGATATAAATGAAGTTAGCAAGATTTGAAAGGTTCTCAACCTCTTCAATTAAGTGTCGCTTCTTTTCTCCACCAGCACGAAGATTCACAAGAAGGTCTTCGTTCGGCATATCAAAATGATCTTCAATCGAGCGTTTATTGCTACTTCCGACAATAATAATATCTTTAATACCCGCACTCACAAGCTCTTCAACAACATATTGGATAATGGGCTTATCGATGAGTGGAATCATCTCCTTTGGAAGTGCTTTCGTTTGTGGTAAGAATCGAGTTCCGAATCCTGCCGCTGCAATGACCGCTTTGGTTGGCTTTTTCATATAATAAGTCTCCTTTGAAATCTTCTTTAAAACTCATCGTCTACAGTTCAGTCTGTCATTGGATCAAGCCACACTACATCCGAAATGGATATGCCGATATCCCCTCTAATCTAGGTTCCTTGATATAATCTTCCAGCACCAGCCTCAGAATAATTGACTTGGAGCGTCAGTACCTTTTTGCAAATGTCGAACGCACCAATTTTAACAACCACCATAGGTAGTCGGCCCATTCTACAGACGCTCCTTAATGAGTTTCTGGGCAAGCGCAGGATTTGCCTTGCCCTGTGACTTCTTCATAATCTGTCCTACAAGGTATCCTATAGCCTTTTCTTTTCCGGCTTTTATGTCATCAAGAGATTTTTGGCTGGCCGGATCCGCAAGTACTTCATCAACAATTGCTGCAATTGCAGATTCATCACTTACCTGCAGAAGATTTTTCCGCTCAGCAATTTCTCGCGGAGAATCATTTGACGTGAGCAAGTCAAGAAATATTTCTTTAGCCGCGGTACTGCTGAGTTCGTTCTTTTCAACCATTCTAGCAAGCTCAATAAAACTCTCCGGAGTTAAATCTAACTTGATCTCGTCAGCAACCGCCGTATCGTCGGTCGCATGGCCAAGTGCACTTGCGAACCAGTATGATACCCGCCTTGCGATTGAAGCGCCTGCCTTATCTTGGATATACGCAATAAGCTCAGCATACTCTCTCGTCGCAAGCAATGAGTCGACAACCGATCGATCCATTTCTAACACTACCCACTTCTCGCGGTATGCTGGCGGAAGCATCGGCACCTGAGCTTGAATCTCTTCAATTTCCTCGTCAGTTAGAACAATCGGCGGAATATCAGCATCGGGCATATAGCGATAATCTTGAGCATCCTCTTTCGAACGCTGTGAATTAGTAACCATCTTGGCGTCATCCCAGCCTCGAGTCTCTTGGACTACCTTCTCGCCTTTTTCCAATAACGACACCTGTCTTTGAAACTCGTACTCCGCAGCCTTCTCTACGCTTCGGAACGAGTTAAGGTTCTTCACTTCTGCACGAGTTCCCAGGACATCACTACCCTTAAGAGCAATTGAAATGTTTACATCGAATCGCATGTTGCCATGATAAAGATCACCATGCGTGACTCCAGCGTATGTCATAAGACGGTGAAGTTCAGATGCGTAAGCCTTTGCTTCTTGTGGTGAGTGGATGTCCGGCTCTGATACAATCTCAATGAGTGGCGTTCCCGCACGGTTTAAATCAACAAGACTATAGTCAGCATAATGAGTTAGCTTACCTGCATCCTCCTCCATGTGAGCGTGATGTATTCGCACCCGGACTTCAGATCCATCATCAAGGGGGGCGTCAATGTATCCAGCCTCAATAATAGGGTTATACATCTGGGTAGTCTGATAACCCTTAGGCAGATCTGGATAAAAATAGTGCTTGCGGTCAAATCTACTGACTCGAGCGATCGGCGCGTTTAACGCTTTTCCGGCACGAATCGCTAAGTTTACCGCTTCGCGGTTAAGGATTGGGAGCATGCCCGGGAGCCCGTAATCGATTGGACTAACTACACTATTTGGCGACTTTCCTCGCGCATCATTATTAGCACCGCTAAATAGTTTCGTATCCGTCGCCAGCTGAACATGGCACTCGATTCCAATTGTCATCTCATATTTATTTAAAATCTCTTCAGTCATATCAGATTGCTCCTACATCTTTCAGCGCCTGCTTAAATGCAGCTAAAGCACGCCGCGTATCATCGTATCCAATTCTCACATCGGGTTCGTGTGCAACTTGATTGCGCAGTTTATGCGCAGTCCAGACCGCATTCGCATTACTCCATGTCGAACGCACCGCCTTCATACGCTCACCCATCGTCTCACCTCTCACTCCTCGCTCTCTCAGCGCCTGATCGAGAAGCTTATCCGCGTTCAAGATACAAAGATGATACGAAGATTCCTCATCCCGCTTTAACTGGTTCTCTATAGTGAGCCATTTACTACGGTATTTATCCACATCTAGTTGCGTGGATCCCTTACGAGTTAGCGTAATGACAACTATCAATAGTCCACCAATTATAAGGACGCCCGCAAAAACTCCAAAGAAGGTTGCGTCCATCTAAACTGCCTCCTCTAACGACCCAGCAAGAGCAAGAAGTGCGGCGTCGCTACGCTTATCTCCTATAATTTGAACACCAATAGGTAACCCAGTAGCACTCACGCCAGCCGGCACACTTATAGCAGGAAGACCCGCAAGACTTGGAGGTACAGTCATAATATCAGCAAGATACATCTTCACAGGATCGTCGGTATTTTCCCCGAGACCAAAAGCAGGTGTTGGTGCAACAGGTCCAACGAGCGCGTCATATTCTTTAAATAGGTCTTGATAGGCCTGAATGAGCAGTGTACGCGCCTTCTGCGCCTGCTGATAGTACGCATCAAAGAAACCACTCGACAGTACGTAGCTCCCGATCATGATACGTCGTTTATTCTCTGCTACAAACCCCTCACCTCGACTTCTTCCGTAAAGTTCGGCGAGCGTCTTTACGTCATTTGAGCGATACCCGTAGCGAATACCATCATATCGAGCAAGATTACTACTAATCTCCGCAGGCACAATAATGTAATACATTGCGAGTGCGTGTTTTGCTATAGGAAGATCCACCTCGTCAACTATATGGCCGGCATTGCGAAGTTTATCGACATATTCATTGATACGATTACGCACATCCTCATCAACATCGTCGGTCATAAAGTCTCGAATAAGACCAATTTTTTGTCGAGGTTTCGATGCAACTGGAGTAAAGAAGTCAGGAAGAGAGGTCATGTCGCGAGGATCGCGGCCACTCATAACATCCATGATAAGCTCAGCATCTTTGGCGTCATGCGTGAAACAACCTATTGTATCCGTGCTACTCGCCATAGCCACGACACCGAATCGACTTACCGTACCGTATGTAGGCTTTACGCCGACAACACCGTTAAAGCTCGCAGGTTGTCGAATTGATCCACCCGTATCTGTTCCAAGAGCAAATGGCACTACGTCCAGAGCGGTAATAACAGCAGATCCACCACTACTTCCACCAGCAACCTTTGTGCGATCAGTGGCGTTGAGCGTTGGCCCAAATGCCGAGTTCTCTGTACTACCACCATGTGCAAACGCGTCAAGGTTTGCCTTGCCTATACAGATAGCGCCCGCTGCTTCAAGCTTCTCAATCGCCGTTGCCTGAAGGGGAGCATTAAAATCTTGTAGCATCCTACTTGCAGCCGTAGTTGGAGCGCCAAATGCAAGAAAGTTATCCTTGGCGACAAAAGGAACTCCCGCAAGAGGTCCCACCTCTTCACCTTTTGCAATTCGAGCATCAATCTCATTTGCACGTTCGAGGGCACGATCAGAGGTTAAACTAAGCAGTGCGTGAAAGGACTCGCTTTGCTCCGCCTTCTCAATAGCCTGGGCAATTACATCACGCGCACTCACGTGTCGACTTTTTACATTATCAACAATTGTCTGAATATGGCTCACGTTCTATAACACTTTCGGCACTTTAACTTGATGATCTAGTGATTCTGAAGTCAACGCAAGAAGCTGCTCCCTATGCACCGTTTCTTCGACAACTTTGTCGTCACGCCAAACATTTTCTAATCCCGTTACTTGATAAGTCGGAATCACCCCTTCGGTGTCTAGTTCATTTAGTTGATGAATGTAGGTCAAAATAGTACTGATGTCTGTCGTTAGAGCGTCAGCTTCACCATCTGCAAGCTGCAGGCCACTAAGCTGCGCTAAGCGCATTACATCATCACGAGAAACGGTAGTCATACACCTATTATACCCTATTTCAGAAAGTCATCTAGTCACAGCAATTCTACTTATCCTTGCATATTACGAGAATCCGTTGCAGAATATAGAAGTATCAACCTCGACATCAAGGAGGAGTTGTGCCTTTCGGCAAAGACCCATATAGGGGTCCAGCTCAAAGTCAACTTCGCTCAGCCGAGCAGAGTCGTGCAAAAGTTGGTAAAGCCTTAGAGGCTGAGCCCAGGAACCCTGATGACGCTCGAAAAAAAGCGCTCTCAGCTGAACGTGACCTTGTTCGGGCCCGAGACTACGCCAACAACGCCGTCACCCAGGCTGAGGCTTACGTTAAAAATGCCTACGGGCGGCGAGAAAAAACAGAAGCCGACGAGCTACTCAAAAAAGCACGAGAAGTCGCCAAGTCCTGTCAGGATAGCTATACCGTACTTGAGGCGCTCAAGGATCCACGCAATCGGTCTCGGCAGAGAAATCTTGCCGACCTTCTAAAAGAGA
>DATFHX010000010.1:0-10473 GCA_035247945.1 Saccharimonadales bacterium (SeqCode)
ATACTCCGACTGTCAGCCCTCTCCGTAGCAAGCGCACGCTCAGCACCATGGAGGAAGTAACACGGTACTACGACAAGGAGCGACTCCGTGACGGCATTCTTGTTGTGACTCAAGACGTCACGCTCAGCATGCCTGCCACAGCACGTGATGTCAACCTCATTAAGGCATTCGTGCCGGGTGGGGACGTCTGGATGCCACATGGCACCACCGATGTCATTCGCGTAAAGATCCGACTCATCGGAGAGGAGCTGCGTCAGGCCGATCCCTGGGAACTCATCCGAGGCCTCCACGACAAGATCAGGAGTGCCATCTACTGACCAAGTACGAAGGTACGCCGCCGGACCGCCTTGCGAGATAAGCAGGGCGGTCCGGTAAGAACGAAATCATCTAAGAGATCTATAGTTATATAGATCTCTTTTTATAACACACCACAAGATATCGCCACAATTTGTATATAATCAAATATATGAAGATTACACTTTGCGGATCGATGCATCACATCGAAGGAATGAAGACGGCGGCAAAACGACTCGAGGAGCTTGGATACGAGACAGAGATTCCCAACCCTAGAGAAGGTGAAGTGGACTATGCGACGCTCCCCTTCGTCGAACGTACAAAATTAAAACATGAGATGATTCAAGCACACCTCGACAAAATACGTGAATCAGATGCAATTTTCGTATATAACGAGAAAAAGAAGGGTATCGAAGGCTATATCGGGGGAAATACGCTCATGGAGATGGCCTTCGCGTATAGCCAAAAGATTGAAATCTTTACTTTAAAATCAGCGCCAGATCTTAGCTACCGAGATGAGATTGAAGGTATGCAGCCCATCGTAATCGACGGAGATGTAGAGAAAATTCACAGTTCCTTCGAGTCGCTTCCAACTACCGCCGTCAGTAGTGGTAGCCAGATCAAACTCCGTGCAGTAAGTAGAGGCATGCGCCGTGCAGGTATCCGCACGAATGTCGTCGGACATCCAACTGAATCGCAGGTCGCCGAACAGCCAAAAAACGCGGAAGAAACCTACGCCGGCGCTCACAATCGTCAAGATGCACTGCGAGCGGCAGGCCTGCAGGCAGACTACTTGGTGACCGTCGAAAGCGGCCTCTTTAACGCGCTCCCAGGGCATAATGTATTCGCAAGTACTGTTGTTGTCATAGAAGCGAAGGGCGAGTCTCCCAAAACAGGTATTAATGTAGAACTTGAATATCCTCACGAGATGACAGATAAAGTGCCCTCCATATATCCAGATCTCGGAGTCCTCGTACAACAGGAATATGGCGCCAACCCTAAAGATCCTTTCCCATACTTCACAAATCACAAGATCGATCGTCTTCAGCTCGTTGAAACTGCCGTCTTTAATGTTGCCGCACAGCTAACGCAGCCATGAATCATTCAGAAATCGCCAGATACAGCCTCGCAGCGCAGCACATCACTCAGCCTGATTTCACCTCCGCAGAGGAAGTCGTACGATATATGGGCGCCATGCAAGCGCAAGATTACCCAGGCGCACTATGGTCGGTAGCACTTCGTACGCCAACCCTGACTCGAAAAGATGTCGAAGCGGCCATAGAGAACCGTTCTATCGTCAGGTCATGGCCTATGCGTGGAACACTTCACTTCGTCGCTGCAGCAGACATTCGCTGGATCACACAGCTTCTCGCCCCACGTGTCCTCCAGTCGGCTGCAGGCAGGGAACGACAACTCGACCTCAATGAGGAGGCGTTCAAAAAAGCAAGAGATGTCATCGTAAAAGCACTTGCAGACGTACCGCAGCTCGAAAGAAGTGAACTCCTCCTCGCGCTCGAGCATGCAGGCATCGCAACAGAGAATCAGCGAGGATATCACATCCTTTGGCGATTCGCGCAGGAGGGACTCATTTGTTTCGGATCGCACGTCGGTAAACAACCATCGTTTGCGCTTTTAGATACATGGATTCCAAGCCACGATCCCTTACCCGACCGCGCAACAGCGCTCCGCGAACTCGCTATTCGGTACTTCGTCAGTCACGGACCAGCTACGCTTAAAGATTTTGCAGGATGGGGATCTATGACACTGACAAATGCAAAGCAGGCTATTGAATATGCAGGTACTGAGATCGCACAATCACTTATAGATGGTGAACTCTATTGGCATGCACCTAGTTTACGAGAGCCAGCCAGTCACTCCACGCTGCTTTTACCTGGCTTTGATGAATTCCTTCTAGGCTATAAGGATCGTTCAGCAATGCTTGAGCCAGACGGTTTACAGAGGATTGTTCCGGGTGGCAATGGCATGTTCCGCCCAACGATCGTCGTGGATGGACATGTCGATGGAACATGGAAGAAAACACCAAAAGCGAAGGAGATAATCCTCACACTTGAACCATTCGTCTTGTTACCTGCTCATGTGATAAAAGACATAGAGCAAGTTGCCAGGCGGTACAGCATTTTTCTAGAAATACCAGTTAAGCTCAAATAAAATAATCCCCACCACTCGGCGGGGATTATTTTATTTGTAAGACCGGAGTTCAGTCTTAGCGACCAAGCATGTTTGCGAGGCTGCGGCGGCTTGCTACGAAGTAGTAACCAGCTGCGACAAGTGCGCTCACACCGAGGCCGCCAAAGATGAAGTCAGTTGCACCAGTCTTTGGAAGTTCCGTAGGGGTCTGTGGAGTTTCTGGAGTAGATGGAGTCTCTACACAGTCAGGACTGTTCTTAGGGAGATCTTCCTTACCAGGAACGGTACAGTTCTCTTTACAGTCAGGGCTGTTTGCAGGAAGGTGTTCTTTTCCTGGAACAGTACAGTTCTCGTAACAATCTGGGCTGTCCTTTGGTAGTTGTTCTTTACCAGGAACGATACAGTGTTCGTAACAGTCAGGGCTATCCTTAGGAAGGTTTTCCTTACCAGGAACCTGGCATGGTGCACATCGTTCATCGTTCTTAGGAATCGATGGGATGAGTGGACACATGTCTGGGCTAGTAGTTACGCTTGCTTCACAGTTTACATCCTTTGTTGCACCTTCGACAGTGAAGTGAAGTGTTGCAACGGTCTTGTAGGTACCGGCAGCAGCGTAGGTGTGGGTTACGTTCTTTGCACCCTCTGGGGTTACACCAGTCTTTGTCTGACCATCACCGAAGTTGTAGTCAACAGACTTAAGAGTTGCGCCGTTCGTTACAGTGTAACTTAGGTCGTATGCGTAGGTGCGGTCAGTTTGGCTCAGTGTACGTACGTTAAGTGCGTCACACTTGTAGGTAGGCTGGTCAACTTTGACCGTTACCTGACATTTGTCACCAGTAACTGTCTTAGTCTGGCCATCTACCTTGACGGTTACAGAAACCTTAGCGGTGTAGCTACCAGCTTTTTCGTAGGTGTGCTGGGCAGTGTTTGTTGCAGAGTTCTGTGTCTTACCGTCACCAAAGTCGAAGGTGTAGCCGGTAATAGTTGCGCCGTTAGCAGCACTAGCTTTTGCAACAAGGTTGTACTTGTTGAAGGTAATCTTACCAGCAGTTAGTGCGTCACAGCTGTAGGTAGGAGCTGGAGCAACAGTTACAGGAACGGTACATTTCGCACTCGTTGCTGTTTTCGTCTTACCATCTACCTTAACGTTGATCGTTACCTTAGCAGTGTACGTACCAGCCTTAGCATAGGTGTGTTTTACTGAAGCGGTCGAGCTATCTTGTGTCTTACCGTCACCAAAGTCGAAGGTGTAGCCGGTAATAGTTGCGCCGTTCTTTGCAGAACCCTTAGCGTTGAACTGGTACTCTTCACGTGAGAGCTTACTTGCAGCAAGCGCGTCACAGCTAAATGAAGGTACTGGAGTAGGGTTACCACGTACTGGGTTACCACAAGATGTTAGGATCGCACCGATAAACTTACCGTCGTTATCAAGGAAAATCCATGCCTTAATTGATTCAACAGCAAAAGTGCTCTTTGGCTCGTGTTCGTAGTAGGTCTTGCCACCAATCTTTACAGGACTGCTTGGCTTGTATACGTCCTGACGACCGATACTTTTCGCACCAGTTGCCACAACCTTACCCTTAAGGGTAATACGACCATCCTTGTGAACTTCACCAAGGTTATCGCTTGAAACACCGTTGATCATGCTACCGCTAATGCCATAGTGGCTGTATAGGGTAGGGAGGTCACCAGTCTTATTAGTTTTATAGAATTTCTTTAGCTCATCTGGAGTGGTTGCACCACAGTAGATGATGGAGTTATTGTCACAGTCCCGGGGCAGCGAGGCTGCATCCGAGTTTGTGCTCATGATATTAAAAAATACGAGTGCACTCAGCAGTACTCCAATACTTGCTAGAGATGCGATGAACTTATTCTTCATTCCCACGTTCCTCTTTAAACTGCCCCTCACAGGCATTTGTAATATCTAAATATTATCACAGATTATCGTTTATGTCAATAGTATGTAATAGATATACTTCTTATGCTTAGAACACCCCTTTTAAGCACCTGTCTATTTTCGGCGAAATAACAAAAGCACTCTATACAATCTCAATATCTACCGTCAAGCATCTCTGTTGGACTAGTATACCCGCCCACACATTTGCTATACTGTCATACATGAAGTCATTAAGTCTGAGTAAGCCGCACGTGATTGTCATGACTGGCCTCCCTGGAAGCGGTAAAAGCTTTTTTGCCGAGAAGTTCGCTGAGACATTCAACGCTCCATTTGTCAGCCAGGTGAGAATGCAAAATGTCTCAAACGCAGATCCCGAAACCGTCGAACGACTTATAAACTACCAACTCGATGAGCTCTTTAAAACGAAACAGTCTATTGTTTTCGACGGACATACAGAAACGCGCGCCGAACGAACGGAACTTTCCCAAAAAGCCCAAAAAGCAGGCTACAAAACACTTCTCGTCTGGATACAAACAGACAGCGCAACATCAAGAAATCGTGCAACAAAGAACTATAAGGACAGAACAAGTCCAGCAATAACAAATGATGAGTACGATGCACGGGTGAAGCGCTTTAGTGCACCAGACCCTCTCGAAGCTCCTATTGTTATTAGTGGTAAGCACACCTACGCTTCTCAGGCGAAGGTCGTATTAAAACGACTTTCGGCCCCACGCGCCGCAGAGACATCGCGTAAGACTCCTGAACCACCTACACGCCCATCTTCTCCAGACCGTCCAGCTCGCCGCACTATCACCATCAGGTAACGCGCATGTCAGTACTTATAGACGAGGAATTTGGCGAGATCGTCCTCCGTCGCAGCGCAAAAGCATCTGCGGTTCGTATTCGTATTGCGCCAGATGGACGTCTCCGCGCCTCACTACCTTTATATGCACCTATTTTCCTCGTAAAGCGTCTCATTAAATCCTCGAGAAACGAACTACGCGCAATTCTCCTAGAACACCAAAGTCAGGCGCAGTACGAGGACGGCATGCAGATTGGTAAAAGTCATACGCTTTCCGTTCGACCTCATACAAGTGCACTTTCAGTGACAAAACATGGCCAGCAAATCATCGTAACGCTCCCGAAAGATCGATCCCTTTCAGACAGCGATGTCAGCACAAAAATACGCGAAAAAGTCGGCGAAGCGCTTAGGAGTGAAGCAAAGAGTTATCTTCCCAGGAGGCTCCGCTTCCTTGCAGATCAGTTTGGATTCAACTACACAAAAGTTCGCTTCTCACACGCAAGTGGACGATGGGGAAGTTGTAGTAGTAATGGGACTATCAGCCTCAATATAGCCCTCATGAAACTCCCATTCGAGCTTATCGACTATGTCCTTATTCATGAACTCTGCCACACTGTTCAGATGAACCATAGCGAAGCGTTTTGGTCGCTCGTCGGTGCCGCCGACCGTCACTATAAGACCCATAGACGTCTTTTAAAAAGCGAGACGCCTGCCATCTAGCAGTAAATCTTAAAAAGCTTGCGCTAATCCTGTATACTAGTGCTAGATATGTATAGTGGGATTTCATCGTTTAGTAGACGTACAGGGTGGGTACTGCGCGTCGCTGCACTCGTGATCCCCGTGCTTCTTGTCCTCTACGGTCTCGCCGTGCGTGGCAACTTTGTCGATAGTAGCCACTACGCCGGAGATGTGCCATTTATCATCCTCATGGTGCTTTGGGGTATTCTCGCGATAAAACAATACTTCGTCCCACCGACTCGTACGGCTGTCGAAGTATTCCAACTAGCCCTTTATCATCTCTTCGCAGGAGCATACATAACACTCGTGTCGGGCTTTGAGACAGCCTTTGTTATCGCATGGGTGCTTCTCATCTTTACATCATACGCCTACTACCGCGTTATCGGACTCGTGATGAGTGTTGTGACGCTTCTCGTTGTTGGTAGCGTCGACCTCATCCTTCATGCAACCACCATTCAATTTGTCGTTACCGACGCGCTCTCCGTACTAGCTACTATTACCGTCGGATCTGCGCTTGCTGCCATTGGTCGCACGCAGGAGATAGACAGTCTCGAGCTCTCTAAGTCAAAAGCGCTCGAAACCCTTCAGCGAGACCGCATTCTCACGCTCATTAATAACCTTGCAGATGCCGTGCTCAGCACCGATAAAGACGGCGTGATCAAGATCTATAACGCTGCCAGCCTTAACCTCCTTAACACTAACGAAAGCCTTAACGGACAGAAAATTGAGGATATCCTTCCTCTCCACGATAGTACCGGCCGAGGGGTTTCCTTCTTTAAAGAGCTCAAGAAAACACATAGTGTTACTGTACGAGATGACCTTGAGATCACTCAGGACGGAGATACCGTACGCCTTGAAGTAACCTATTCGCCAATCCGAAGTAGCTACAGCCAATCAAAGAAATCAGAGCCACAAGACGGATACATTATAATTCTTCGCGACGTCACTAAGGCAAAAAGCCTTGAGGAGGAGCGCGATGAATTCATTAGTGTTGTCAGCCACGAACTTCGTACGCCGCTCACTATTGCCGAAGGAGCTATTAGTAACGCTCAGATCATGTTAGACCGTCCAGACACCTCTAAGGATATCGTGACGCAGAGTATGGCCACGGCACACGACCAGATGCTCTTTCTCGCTAAAATGGTAAACGACCTCAGCACGCTGTCGCGCGCCGAGCGTGGTGTCGCTGACGCGCCGGAAGAGATCGATATTAAGAGCCTCATTGGTGATCTCTATACCGAATACGGCCCTCAGGCAGAGAAGAAAGGCCTCCGCTTCGATCTCGACCTTTCACCGCATCTTGGCACTGTCTTCACGAGTCCACTGTACCTAAAAGAACTCCTACAAAACTTCGTCACCAATTCGCTCAAATACACCAAAGAGGGGAGCATTACAATGCGAGTTCATAGGACGGGTGATACGGTCACCTTTGACGTTAAGGATACTGGCATTGGTATTAGCAAATCGGATCAGGCGAAAGTCTTCAATAAGTTCTACCGATCAGAAGACTACCGCACGAGAGAGACGGGCGGCACAGGGCTTGGTCTCTACGTCGCTGCAAAGCTTGCTCGTAAAATTGGCACCAAAATCACTCTCGTCAGTCGTCTTAACCATGGCTCAAGCTTTAGCTTCGCCCTCAAGACTATAAAGAAGGATACCGTTAAGAAGTCGGCAGACGATACGCTGAATATAAAGAGAACAAGCTAACAACCCGCAAGAACTTTCTTTTACATAAGGTTAAGGATCAAATAGGACTGTAACAGTTATAAAATACCACCCCTAAGGGTGGTCAGTCGGTCGGATAGCCGAGGCTTTTCCTAGACAGGAATTTGTCACCGAGGACTTGTTACACAATCAGTGTAACAAGATATTAATAAACCCTCAACAAAGTTTTCCTCATTCATCAATCTCTAAATGATCAACGCGAATAGGGGATGCCGTCACGGAGCGTCCTTTCCACATGATTGTCCCTCGCATATATCCAAGGATACTCGCTATAAAAAGACAGAGCTCCTGGAGGATTATATAAGGCCAGAGTAACGCTCCAAGCCACCAGAGGTGCGTCCAGACACGTCGAAGATAGACTGCATAGGTAACGATTCCCGTGGCAATATAGAAAAGTCCTACAGCCTGAGCAAGGCTCCAGCCCGTAATGAATCCCATGAGTACAAGCACGAGGGGACTCGCAAGAAAGAGGAGTGAAATAATACCAGCGGCTGCGCCGTACCACATACCACCCATCGTAGGGAAGAGAAGGCGCCGACTTGTTTCAACCTGTGAGTCCCAACGCTTTTCGTACATAACACCAAGCGCAGGCGTATTGACGAGGCAGCGGTACTGACTTGGCCCTAGAATCGCAGCAATGTGCTCTTCAACAAGTACCTCATTCCTATGCGGAGTAAAGCCACCCAGCGTATTCACGAGCACATCACGGCTGATCACCCATAGCGAGCTCGATGCCGCTGGAGTGCTCATCCGCGCAAGAATAAGTCCCCAGAAATAGCGTAAATGACTAAAGAGGGCACTCGCTCGGTTCGTGTCGTCGCGTCCTGGAATAACCGATGCCATAGCCACCTTTTCTGTTACCATATAGCTTACAAGCTGGCTAATCGTCGTGGGCTCGATTTTCGTATCAACGTCCATAAATACGACGTACGTTCCGCTCGCTTCGTCTGCAAGTACTTCAAGCGCATGATTACGACCAAGCCACCCTTCTTCGAGCGCCACGCCAGGAACAAAGCGCACGCCGGCATGGGCAAAGGAACGAATTAAGACGGACGTATCGTCACCAGAGCTATCATCATAGACAATGATTTCGAGCTTCTTATAATCACTCGCAATAACCCGCTCAAGGCACTCAGACATCGCGTGTGCCTCGTTACGTGCCGGAATACATACACTCACGCTCGGCGCCTCCAACGCTGCCGTATATGACTTCTTAATCCTATACGCACGGAGCGCGTGTACGAGACGAACGAATAAAACAACCATAAGAGCAAGCATCACGAGTGAGTAAATACCAAGAATAAGCATATACTATTTATAGTAGCATGCTTGACGCAGCTCGCGTAGCAGGCTACAATAGTCTTGACAGTCTGCTAGCAAGCAGACTATTTAATTTGGAGAGCACTGCTTTGGCTACAAAGAAGAAAAACGCACCCGCCAGTAAACAAAAATCTGCCGATCAGACAACAGTTACTCGAATAACTGCTACTGACTCTGGTGTTAAAAAACCAAAAAAGCAAACAGCAGTCAAAGCTGAGGTTACCGCTGAAAAGCCAAAGAAACAAAAGAAGGAGCGCAAACAGCGCAAGAATCCTTTTGCAGCAATCGGAGGCTACTTCAAAGGTGCATGGCATGAGCTTCGTGAAGTTCGCTGGCCAAACCGCCGCGCGACATGGAGTATGACGTTTGCCGTCCTCGCATTCTCAGCAGCAATGATTATTATCGTCTTGCTCCTCGATGCACTGTTTAAATATCTATTCCAATTACTAATTGGTTAACGCTAAGGAAATAATTAAAGTATGTCACAGAATCGATACGACTCAACTAGGCAGTGGTATGCAATTCATACCTACAGCGGTTACGAAGAGAAAGTAGCCGAGAGCATTCGCCAGCGTATTAACGCTGTCGACATGGCCGACAAAATCTTCGACGCCATGGTGCCAAAAGAAAAGCAAATTCAGATCAAGAACGGTAAGCGAAAAGTTGTTGAAAGCAAGATCTTCCAAGGCTACGTTCTTGTTGAGATGAAACTTACCGACGAAACATGGTACATCGTTCGTAACACCCCAGGTGTTACCGGATTCGTTGGTGCAGACACTACTCCAACCCCTGTATCAGAGTCTGAAATCTCTAAGATCAAGAAGCGCATGGGCGTTGACGATCCTAAGCACCACATCGACTTCAACGTTGGTGAGGTCGTAAACATCACCGACGGTCCTTTCAAAGGTTTCGACGGTGCAATTAGCGAAATCGATACTCAAAAGGGCAAGATCAAAGTCATGGTCAGCATGTTTGGTCGTGATACTCCTGTTGAGCTCGATGCACTGCAGGTTTCAAAGGTTTAATCTTAACGAATAACCACACATAATAAAAATACCGCTCAACAAAAGCGGTATTTTTATTATGTGTCAGTACGCTCACTTAAACGACTTAATGATATCAATAAGATCGCTCAGTTCTATTTCCGCCTTAATGACATACCCATCCATATCTTGCTTCACCTTAGGGTTTACACGGTTCGCATCGCCCAGGTTGGTAAGAAGGACTATTTTCGCCTTTGTGCTATTGTACTGCTCATCATGGCGAAGGAGTTTGAGAACGCGAAGTCCATCCACATTCGGCATCATGATATCAAGGAAGACAAGATCCGGGTGGAATTGCTTCGCCTTTTCAAGACCGTCTTCGCCGTCGACGGCTACTTGGATATCATAGCCTCGATGCTTCAAAAACATCGAATAGATATTACGAAGCTCTAGATTATCCTCAACGAGCAATATTTTTTGTAATCCAGCCACGTTTCCTCCTTGTTATCGTGTTGTCATCCTTATTTTGTGCGTCAGGTCCCGGTCGGAGCGACGCCATAAGCGCA
>DATFHX010000011.1:0-26409 GCA_035247945.1 Saccharimonadales bacterium (SeqCode)
TTGCACGGCGAAGGAGACGACGCATAACGTAGCCCTGCTCTTTATTGCCCGGCTTAACATCATCTACCGCAAGAAACGTTGCAGCACGCAGGTGATCTGCAATTACACGCATACTTGCCGTGTGGCTCTCATAGCTTTTCCCACTCAGTATTTGAAGTTTCTCGATAATTGGCCATAGAAGGCTAATCTTAAAGACATCTGGGCTGTCGAGGCGTGCTGCTGCAATACGCTCGAGGCCACCGCCAAAATCAACATTTTTACGCGTGAGCGGTTCAAAGCTTCCGCCTTCAAGACGGCGGTACTGCATAAAGACCTGGTTGCCAATTTCCATAAAGCGGCCACTATCGCTTGCAGGGTGTGCAAGACCATAACTTGCATCATGGTTCTGCTCACCAAAATCGTAGAAAACTTCACTATCTGGTCCACACGGATCGCCAATAGGTGTTTTCTCAATACCACCGTTTCGGGACCACCAGTTCTCGCCGTCATCATAGAAGAAGATCCGCTCGCCAGGGTTAATCCCTCGCTTGTCACCATCTTCTTGACTTCCCACCTCGACGATCTTTGCTTCAATACCCTTCTCGGCAAATACTTTTTGCCAAATTGTGGCAGCTTCATCATCACGAGGAATTCCGTGTGCCTCATCACCAATAAATGCCGTTACGTAGATCTTGTTTGGGTC
Source organism: Saccharimonadales bacterium (SeqCode) (assembly GCA_035247945.1). Taxonomy (GTDB): domain Bacteria; phylum Patescibacteriota; class Saccharimonadia; order Saccharimonadales; family Saccharimonadaceae; genus DATFHX01. Next base: position 683 of record DATFHX010000011.1, read on the forward strand.
AAGTCCTACGACATCCGTAAGAAATTCAAAGAACCAACGAATCTGTTGCTCCTTAAAGTAATCACCCATACTCCAGTTTCCAAGCATTTCGAAGAACGTCGTATGCCGATTATCCCCAACATCTTCAATATCCTGCGCACGAAGACATGTCTGGCTATCAACGAGTCGATTACCGGCTGGATGGTCTTTCCCGAGGAGGAATGGTAGGAGAGGCTGCATGCCACTTCCAGTAAAAAGGGTTGTCGGGTCATCTTTTAGCTGGAGGGGTGCACGCGCAATCACCTGATGTTGTCGATCTTTAAAGAATTGAAGGTAGGCGTTACGGATTTCTTGTGCGTTCATATCTGTATATTATAACAGAGGTAATGTTGTATGGAAAGCTACTACTAGGCTACAATGCCACCGCCAAGCACAGTCTGACCATCATAAATCACAACTGACTGCCCGGCCGCAATAGCGCGCTCTGCATTTTCAAGATAGAGCACTATCCCATCTCCGGCTTGCATGACTCGAGCGGAAACGAGTGGCGCACGGTGGCGCACACGAATTTGGTAGGTACAATTCTCCGGTACCTGGCTGATCCAATGAACTGCAGTCAGCGTTACTTCACTTCGCCATAACGTTTCATCATTAAGGTCTGTCGTCACATACACTTCGTTTTTATTCATACTTTTACCAACAACGTAATATGGTAGCCCGCCGCCAAGATTGAGACCATGGCGCTGTCCAAGAGTGTAGAAAATAGCACCGTCGTGGTGGCCAATTATAGCACCCGTAGCCTTATCAATAATATCGCCAGGCACTTGTTCTACATACTGAGACAAGAACTCACGAATACCAATTTTACCGACGAAACAAATTCCTTGGCTATCCTTTTTACTTGCAGTAAAGAGACCTTTCTCTTTTGCCATCTCACGGACCTGAGGCTTCGTAAACTCACCGAGCGGAAAAAGAGTTTTCTTAAGCGCCTCGCCGGTAACGCGGTAAAGGAAGTATGTCTGATCTTTATTGGCGTCTACAGCCATCTTAAGAACGCCGTTCTCGACACGCGCGTAGTGACCCGTGGCGATCATATCCGCCCCATCTTCGAGTGCAGCTTCAAGAAATAGTTTAAATTTCACTTCCTGATTGCACATGATGTCAGGATTTGGTGTCCGTCCAAGCTTATACTCTTCGATCATGTAATCGACCACCTTGTGCTTGTATTCATTCTCAAAATCAAACACCTTAAAATCAATACCAAGCTGGACTGCAACACGCTTCGCGTCGGCAAGATCATCCGCCCAGGGACATTTCATACCAGGAAGATCTTCGGTCCAGTTTTTCATATACACGCCCGTCACGTCGTAGCCCTGCTCGACGAGAAGCGCTGCCGTAAGTGATGAATCAACCCCACCACTCATACCGACATATACTTTTGTCATTAGCGTGATCCTCCTGCGTAAAATGCAAGTATTTTAATAAATTCACTTACTGCTAAGTACCACCCCGTAGGGGTAAGCCACCACGTAGGCGACCATTGACTATCACGGGATACTGGGTGATTTCGAACCGTCACATTTGTCCTTGCGCTAAACTCAAGACCTGCACGTCGTTGGTGGTATCCAGAAGTTACCAAGATAACAGATGTAATCCCGTGCTGCTCGAAGATACTCTGAGTATTCTCCGCATTTTGCTTGGTTGTTTCACTTCGTTGCTCCATCACGATTGCATCCTCCGGTACTCCATGTGCGATTGCATAGGTGCGCATTGCCTCGGCATTACTCGGTCCCGATTTGTCTTGAGCCGCACCTGAAAAGATGAGAAGCGGCGCCCATCCCTGGTTATAGAGTTCAATTGCACCAGCCGTTCGTGCCTGCGTATCACCACCGCTTACTGCCACAATTGCGTCCGCCTTAAGGCAAGGTTTTTCGTCGCCAGGCTGAGCATGGCAGCGGCTAAGGTCATCAGGAGCAAGATAAATAGAAAGCCCAACAACAATGAGAACGAGTGCAAGAACGATGGAGCCTACGGTCTTCATCGTGCCGTCCTCTGACGCTCCCGGGTAATCTCTTCAATGATGATCTCCGCAGCACGCTTCGTAGTAGCTTCGTCCGACAGATGTCCAAGCGTAAGTCGGAGACTTCCGTCAGCAACCACCGGATCGAGTCCGATTGCTGTCAGGACATGCGAACGCGTTCCTTTATTGGCGGCGCAAGCACTTCCCGTCGCGACAAGGACACCACGCATTTCGAGCGCAAACACAAGTCGCTCGGCATCGAGGTTTGGAAATGAAATATGGAGATGTCCTGGTAGGCGTCGTTTCTGATTTCCAGAGACAACTGCATCAGGAAATGCATCCATAAGACGTTTTTGTAATGTATCACGAAGTACTGAAAGCCGCTGCGCTTCCGATTTACGATGTCGCTCGGCGAGCTCCATAGCCTTCGCAAATCCAACGGTGCCCGCAACATTCTCTGTGCCGCTACGAATGCCACGCTCCTGTCCACCTCCGACAATCTGTGGAGTGAGGCGGACGTGACTTGCCGTCCAAAGAAGCCCCATCTGCTTTGGACCGTATACCTTCCCAGCATTTAACGTCAACATATCAACACCGAGTCTTGCTACGTGGAGATCAAGGAGACCCGCCCCCTGTGAGGCATCACTGTGAAGATAAATCGGTGTTGTTTCACCCCGAGAAAGTCTTGATTCACGTTCCGTCTGCACAATCGAGGCGATCTCCCTCAGTGGCTGCACTGTACCAAGTTCATTATTCGCGAGGGCAATACTGACGAGCCGCGTATCTGGGCGGATCGCCTCTTTCACTGCCTGCGCCGAAACAACACCTCGTTCGTCGGATGGTATAAAGGTATGCTCGTGACGTTTTGCCGCCTCAAGCACTGCGTGGTGCTCGATTACTGCAGTCACAATATGCCCTCCAATACTATTAAAGGCAAGGTTAATTGACTCAGTGGCACCAGCCGTCATGACAAGTTCGTCACCCTTACCTCCTATAGCAGAGGCAATCGCCGCTTTCGCAGCTTCGTAATCACGCCTCACTGCAAGCGCTGGCGCGTAGGGACTTGAGGGGTTATAAAATAATTCCGTTTGATACGGGAGCATTGCCGTTAGCACACGCTCATCCATTGGCGTTGCGGCAGCATGATCAAGATAAATCACCTCAGTGTTCATTCTCTCTTATTATACCAGTTCTCGTCTTTAGACGAGCTTGCGACCGGTTGCTGGGTCGCGTTTATAAATCTGACGAGCAGTTTGTTCGTAGTAAAGCTGTGTAGCCATTGCAAGGTTTTCAAGTTCCGCACCTTCAAGATAGGAGTATCGAGGGCCCTCAAGCACCTTTAGTACACCTTTATCACTCACCTCATATCGAGTAGTCGTCTGCTGCGGTTTCTTCGTTTGTGGATCAGTCCACTCTTCGTGCCAAATCCAGGTATTTGCATCAAGGCAGAAGAATTCACGACGATGCCCCTTTGGTATCTCACCAAAAAGACGCGCCCCTATCTCACTTTCAAGTTGCAAAAGCTCGCGTTCAGTGAGCGTCTTTAAGTGACGTTTTTTAGGCATCTGAAGATCACTTGCGACTTCTTTCGTGTCGCCGACTATCAGTGCTATCGCCTTCTTAAATACACTCATTTCTTACCTTCCTTCTAGGCAGCAAGTCCAAAGCGTTCAATATCGAACTCGTTGCTACTTTTTAGCGGTTTCAGACCATGTGGCTCTTCACCAAGGGCAGTCGCACGGCGGAGCTCCACTTCTTTTGCGCCTACAAGTTGAATATTTTCAAGTGGTGACTGCCCGATTCGCTCAAAAAGTGGCTCCTCAGGTTTAACAGGCGCTTCGACCGCTTGTTGGAGTGCGTCATGCGTGAGTTCACTGTACGACTTTATGCCTTCGCTTGCCATCTGAAGATACAGTTCGTCGCCATCAGAAAAAGAGGTCGCCTCTACGCCCGTTGCAATGTATCCCATTCCGTTTGATTCGTTTCGTTCCATAACAGTAGTCCTCACTTTTTATTAAGTGTTTCACTGTTTGTTTTGATTAGATCGAAAATAGATGTTCGGCGTTTGCTGTCGTTGCCTGGGCTAATTCTTCAAGAGAAATACCGCGTTTTTCAGCATGGAATTGAGCAACGTACGCAACAAACGCTGGCTCATTCACTTTACCACGAAGTGGCGCTGGTGTCAAGAAGGGTGCATCCGTTTCAAGCAGCATTCTATCGAGAGGGATATGTGCGAACATCTCTTGCTGCTTCGCATCCTTCGTAAAGGTGCTTATTCCATTCACACCGACAAGCAGTCCTCGCTTTAACCCCTCTTCCAGCTGCTTGGCTGTGTCCGTAAAACTATGGAGTTCACCCCTAATTCCTTGAAAGTTATCGAATACCGGCCAAAAATCATCGAATGCTTCTCGTACATGGAAAATAATCGGGAGGTCACGCCGTAGAGCCCAGTCTATCTGTGTTTCGAGTGCCTGAATCTGAGTCTCCCTTGGGCTGTGCGTATAGAAATAATCAAGTCCGATTTCGCCAACAGCAACAATCTTTGTTCTCTCAAGCCCCAGAAGACGGTCTACCTCCCCATACCCCTCTTTCGTCTCATGCGGATGCACACCTACCGCAGCATACACGCCGTTATGAAGTGCCGCAAACTCGACTGCCTCGCGGGAGCTCTCTTCACTCGTACCAACGCAGATCATCTGCGTTACACCAGCAGCATGCGCACGTTGTAGCGCAACCTCTCCCCCTCCAGGGTAGTTAGCTTCATGAATATGGCAGTGCGTATCAAACAAATGCATTCCTAGCGATTATAGCAAAAATCTGCTATAATAACCATCGTCATTTCGCCGATCGACTAGGAGAAACCCCGTCGTGGATGGAACAGTCAAAGCATACATTACGTCCGGTCGTCAGCCGGGAAACAGGCGAAGCCCCTTTTTCGGCATTATGACCAAGGCACGAGATGCCGCTGAAGAGAAGTTCTGCTTCGGCGGCACGACCTTCTTCTTCGACGCCCACAACACGGTCTACGTGGAATATCCCGTGGGAGAAGCACTTCCGACGACGATCACCGCAAACAACCTCAGCGTTCGTTACGCGGTTGTCCGGAGTGAAACCCCGCCCAAAACGTCTGGACGTGCCGGCTACTACAATGGCCAAGAGCTAGGCTACCCCTTCACCCGCGCAGCCGTCGCTACGGGTGCAGTCGCCGGTGTCGAGGTACGCGGTACCAAGCTAGACGAAGCGGTGCGCGTCTTCCGTCTCATCATGGACGGGACACTAAAGCCCACCAGCCGCGGTGAGACAACACTCAGCCGCTAGAGTCCGGCAACCATCCGCCCACTATGAAAGGTCCGCCCTTTCAGGGGGCGGATCTTTCATTTTTCTAGGGCTTATTGCTTCGCGTGTGGATCAGGAGTATGGGTGTAAATCTTAGGAAAGAGACCACCAGTAGACTCAAGTGGAACAATCACACCCGTACCAAAGGTCTTTTGAATCACTTCGCTTGTCGAAGGTAGGAACGGTGCAAGCTGCTCCGAGAGCTGCAAGAGCGTGCCGACAGCATGACCAAGTACTTCACCTAGGTGTGCCTCGGCCTCAGGGTCTGTATCACGGCGCTTAGCAATCTCCCATGGTTTCACGACTTCAATGTACTTATTGAGTGCACGTACTGTCACCCAAATCTCGTCCATAGCTTCGTTGAACTTCAGCTCATGCATTGCATCGTAGTATGGTTTTGTATCGTGGTCACCTTTTGGCGCATCACCAATAACTCCGCTTTGATACCGTGTCACCATTCCCGCAACGCGCGAGATAAGATTTCCAAGGTCATTGCCGAGTTCGTTGTTATAGGCATTTTCAAATTTCTCCCATGTAAAGTCACCGTCGTCCTGTGTTGGGATGTGGCGAGAGAAGAAGTAGCGAAATGCATCCAGACCATACTCATCAATTACTTGATTTGGATCAACGACATTTCCAACGCTCTTACTCATCTTCGCCCCGCCAACATTGACATGTCCGTGAACTAGCAATTTCTTTGGAAGAGGAAGATCTAGTCCAAGAAGCATGGCAGGCCAAATACCCGCGTGGAATCGAAGAATATCTTTTCCAATAACTTGCACATCCGCAGGCCAGTAATCTTGCCAACCATCCTGGTCTGGATAGCCAAGAACGGTAATGTAGTTTGCGAGCGCATCAATCCAAACATACATGATCTGATCTGGGTCGTCTGGAACGGGAACGCCCCAAGTAAGACTCTTCTTAGGACGAGAGATACTGACATCTTGCATGCCGTTTTTAATAAGCTCAAGAAATTCCTTCTCGCGAAATTCAGGAACAATCTGCATACGATTTGTTTCAATCTCTTCGCGGAGCTTATCTGTAAAGGCACTTGCTTTTAGGTAGTAGTTCTCTTCACTTACTCGCTCGTATGGTTTCTGATGATCAGGACAGATACCACCAGTGGCCTCTACCTCCTTATCAGTAAAGAAGGCTTCATGACCCATACAGTACCAGCCTTCGTAGCTACCCTTATAAATGTAGGGTTGTAGTTTCTGCCAAATATACTGCACCGCCGCTTTATGATGAATGTCGGTTGTGCGGATAAAGTCAGTATACTGTGCGCCCACTTTCTTCATGAGTGCTTCAAAGTTACCGTACATCTGATCAGTATATTCTTTTGGAGAAATACCAAGCTCGGCGGCTTTTGTTGCAATTTTATTACCATGCTCATCAGTTCCTACCTGGAATCGAACATCACGGCCGTGTTGTTTTTGGTAGCGAGTCCAAATGTCAGCCAGAAGATAGTCAAGCGCGTTGCCAATGTGAGGCGCGCCGTTTACATACGGAATGGCAGTTGTGATATATAGTTTTTTACCCATAATTACTTTCTAGTGTAACAGATTAATAACGCTAAATAGCAGGCTCACCCTGCTCGGTCATCATGGCGACAATCGCGAATCGACCCTGCTCACTCCTACGACCTTTAAGAAACTCGCTATGAGAGAAGTACTCCTCACTCGTAGCAGTATTAACCATACTCATTTCAATGTGATCTTTTAAAACCCCAGCTCCAATAAGCTGTTCAGTAATAACCTCATGAAGACTCTTGTTATTAAAGGCATGGAGCGGATAGGTTGCACTTCCAACTGCCGGACTAAGCCATACTAAAAGATCTTCTGGGTGTACAGCGTGATTCGTTACAAGATATTCAACACTTTTCGCTCCCCCGAAAATCTCCACGCTATGTCGCCCAAGATGTGACACCATGAGAACAGCGCGAATTGGATCATAGAAAACAGCCCCTACACAATCAGCAAGCGGAAGAAAGAGGGCATGGTTCGGTTGATCCACCACGAGGGCATCTGCGTGGACTACGCCTTCCGAGCCTGTCATTCCGACAGACTTGTCATGCTCGGAAACAACGCGATATTTTGCAAAATCATCCGTATCATAGGTAATCGCTACCAGCGTCGTGTTCGCCGGATCAATTGACGCCTCTATTAAGAATTTTTGACGATTAGCGCGTACTTCATGTGGAGCAGCAAGTCCAAACTTCATATTTCCATCGCTCCGCGAAGAAACCGCCGCACGAAGTGACGAAGGAAAGATTGTAGGCTGGTCTGAAGCAATCATCTCCCTTGATTATACCACCCCATAGAAACACTCTATATACACATGTTATGTGTTATACTGCTTATGGCTACAAAACGAGAAGCACGATGCTTGACGAGCGCATGCAAGATCTCCTCATTCAGCAGTTTAAGTTGCTTGCGGGCACCTGGTGCGACAATAACGGCACCCGACTTCGTATCTTTCGAGTAGGCCCAAGTCGTACTGATACAATTACCTTACAGGACGGTGAATTTTCGGCACGAAGTGCTACCGCCAACGACATCCTCATCCAAGGATTCAAGCACTTCCAACAACCTACCTACAAGAACGGAGTGGTATACTACTCAATCCGCATGCCTGCTAAGCGTATCTATCTCAGCAGTAGAGACTTCGGTACCCTGCGATCCTCCGTCTCCCAAGAACCGGATCGACCTTCCCCGCCCAAGGCCGCCATCGACCAAGGGCTCGTGACGATAGAGATAGTCGGTGACCACGAAATCGTACGCCTCACACCGGAAGGTTGGGATGCGCTTCGGCTCTACCTCGCCAAGTAGCACTCCGCCCCGACACTCATTGCGGTGTCGGGGCTTCTACCTCTGTTATAATTATGTATACTATGAATATTGGTATTTTTCCCGGTACATTTGATCCTATTCATCCGGGTCATATCTCTTTTGCATTAAAAGCCGCTCAGATGCATAGCCTCGATGTAGTGCATCTCATTCCCGAAGCCATCCCCCGAGGCAAACCACACGCCACCCCGCTGGCCGAAAGGATTGAGCGGATCGAAGCAGCCATTGAACAGCACCCTCAGCTTTCAGTTCTTATATCACCATTCCCCACGTCCTCAACAAACCAGACCCTCCCCTGGCTTACTGCACAGTTTTCAGAAAGCACTCTTACACTTCTCCTAGGATCGGACGTTGCTGCACATCTCGGGGCTTGGGATAGTCTACCGAGTCTCGCGCAAACCGTCTCCTTTATAATCGGAATGAGATCAGGTGATAGTAGAGATGCACTACACCACTCCATACAACAAGCGCAGAAGAAACACTCTATCTTGATCAATCATTCGTTTCTTACGGCGAGCCATGCCCACCTTGCGTCGTCTGTAATTCGAGCTACTCAGTAATCTCTGGATGTGCTTTGAGGTAATCATCACGTACGTAGATGCCGAGTGTAGGTGCGACATTTTGGAGCGATCGTTTCGGGTTGTTATAAAAGAAGACTTTTAGAGGGTTCATATATTCCTGATCAGATAAAGCGATGATCGATTTAATCGCCGCCAGCTCAACATCATACTTTAACTTGGGCATTTCACTATCAATAAATTCCACAAAATCAGATCGATTCTCTTCGAAAGTTACGTCAAACCCTATATCAGCAATCAGTTTCTTTCCCGTACTCGTTAGCTGCAAGGGGCTGTATGACTGGAGTTCGCTTGGATCAAACTGCGTATCAAACTTAGTGAGGTGGTCACCAATAACCTTCACATTCAATTTGATCTTGTGTGACGTTTTCTGGAGATCATCAAGGATCTGGAGCTTACGACCAATATAAATAAACGCAGCAAGAATAGTTGCGATACCAATGGTTGAGATAATTTCAAAAATGCTCACTCGGATCCTGCTTTCTCGATAGGCTCTATTACTTTTAGTATACCGTGCACATGTGAGGAGGTCTAGCGCTCAAACGCCCTGGCAATAGACTGCCACTCGTCAATGGAGAGATCTTCGGCGCGACTATCCGGATCTATGTGAGCCGCCTCTAGAATCTTTAGCGCATCACCCTTTTCAATGCCAAGCCCACCAGCAAGAGATGAGCGGAGTTTTTTCCGCTTTGCCGAGAAACCCGCTTTCACGACGCGGAAAAACTGCTTTTCGGAAAGATCCGTAAGAAGTGGCTGAGCATGCGTTTTTAGAATAACAACTTGGCTGTCTACTTTTGGGGGTGGCGTAAATAGTTCCGCCGGCACAACGTCACCGAGCGTCACCTCAGCAAACAACTGCGCACTAATGGCAAGAATACTCATATCTCCCGGTTGTGCCGCAAGGCGCTCCGCTACTTCCTTTTGCACAAGGAGCACGGCGATAGATGGCTTATTATCACTTGTCATAAGCAGCTGTACAATCTTACTTGTAATGTAATATGGAACGTTCGCAGCCACCTTATACCCCACTGGAAGCTGCGAAAGATCAAACGAAAGAATATCGCTATTAATAACCGTTAGATCTTTACCAGGAAACTGCCCTGGAAGCTTTCGCGCCAGTTCACCATCAAATTCTACGGCAATCACTTTTTTAGCACGACGCAGTAGTTCACTCGTAAGCGTACCAAGTCCCGGGCCAATCTCAAGAACCGTGTCCTCTTTTTGTATATCAGCACAATCTGCAATATGTTCAAGCGTGAATCGGTCACGGAGCCAATGTTGTCCGAGTGATTTATTAGGAGCTACCATTCATTACCTTCCGTTATAATCAGTCCAGTCAGTTGCAATATCAAACCCATCAGGATACCGAGCGACAAACCCTCCCGTATCGTACACCTTACCAAGCCCTAAACTTGTCTCAACTACAGAACAGCGAGGGTATCGACTGAGGTTTGCAGCAATAAGGATATACCCGTCACGATCAATCTTCACTCCGTCAGATCGAATCGAGTAATCACCGCCACCACATGCACTCATAACCATATTCATTGGAAGATCATAGTAGGTCTCGCGGTGAGAAACACCGAGACTATCCGTAAAAACATCCGCACCCTTCGACTTCGAAAGACCATTCACTGCCTTGTTACCGACAAGTTCAACCTGCTTAACAGGCTCCTTGTTAACGACATTCTGGATTTCTTTACGACCAATCTCCTTGCCGTTTTCCATCACAATCTCGTACGTCACCATACGAACACCCGTCTGTCCAGGGGTCTTCACCTGATGGTTCCCAATAGGAAGATCCATGTCGAGTACTTTTTCAGTAGTAAACGGAATCGACTGCTCTTCTGTAATGGTCTGCACACCGTTTCGCCACACTTCAACGGTCATACCCGAAATAAGTGGTGCGCTGACTGGAACAGAGGTCACATCATTCCCACCGAGCGTTACATTCTTACCCTTAAGCATCTCGCCCACCGTCTTCGCCTGTGAGTAAGCAGTCATTTTCTTACCGTAGAGATTTAGTGTAAATTCTGTTGCACGAGTAATTTCCATGCGAACGCCAGATCCTTGCACAAGGTCTGCACTCGCTTCCATCTTCGTAGTATCTTCATCGTGAAGCGTTATATCCGCTTGCTTCGCAATCTGTCCGGCCGTGCGGTATGGTGACATCACTCGAACAGAAACGGCGCCGTCTACGATCGTGACAGGACGCGCGCGGTAGATGTTCACGTCGTATTGAGTTGCCTCGAGTGTATCATCAAGGCCAGGCTCTACAAGATCATTAGGATCAATCATAATACCAGCTTCTTTAAAAGCTTCACGAAGCGTTGAAGCCTGGGTGAGGATTCCTCGCTCGGTCCCCTCGTCATGAAGGGTGATAAGATGGCCGTTTGTAGTCGTAGTCGATGACTGTGCGTGCGCGTGATGTGCTACAAAAATCCCTGAAACAAGCAGGAAAAATGTACTCACGAGCACTGCTCTAAACAGCAATGGCTTTCGTTGTTTTACCACCAGTTGTGCGTCTTCCACCAGTCGTATGATCCTGCCCAGCCGCCATATCGATTTGCATATCCCGTAAAGAACTGAAGCTGACACACAGGATCCGACTGCCAGTTTGGACATGCCGATGAGATACTCTTCAGGTTCGTCTGTCCAAGCCCATAATATCCGTTAGGGCTTACCGCATTTGGTCGCCATCCAGATTCGTGGGAAATAATGAAGTCAACATAGCCATAATCAGACGCGCTAATACCGGCAGCCGCCATCCAGTCTGTGTGCGACCCAGCGGGAAGGCTCACCTTTGAACCAACGATTTCGATCTGCTTCTTCGGTTCCTCAGATACAACAGATTGAATCTCCTTACGGCTCACCTCTTTCCCGTTTTTCATTTCAATCTCAAAGGTAACCGTCTTCTTACCCTTCTGGCCAGGGGTCTTCACCTCTTTATATCCAACGTCGTGATCTGCATCCTGAACTTTCTCGGTCTCAAATGGAATCTCTTGGTCTTCAGTAACCGTCTGGACACCGTTCCGCCATAGCTCAACTGTCATACCAGCGGTAATTGGAGCCGTCTTAGCAACAGATAAGGTATCAGCCGTAGAGAGGGTGATATGCTTCTGATCAAGCATTTCTCCTACAGTCGTAGCTTTCGTGTATGCTGTCGTACTTTTACCATAGAGAATAAGCGTAAATGCAGTTGCACGGTCTACCTGCATTTGGACACCAGCGCCGTCCGCAACGATATCATCGGACATAGTCAGCGAAGTTGTATCTTCATCGTGAAGTGTCACCCCAGCCTGATCCGCAATCTGTTGTGGAGTCTGGTAGGCAGACATGACCTTAACACGCACAGACCCGTCTACAATCGTGACAGGACGCGCGCGGTAGATATTAACTTCATAATTGCTCGTTACAAGCGATTCATCAAGTCCAGGCTCAACTCTGTCATTCGGGTCGATGTGAATGCCCGCACCGTCAAATGCTTCGCGAAGTGTTGAGGCTTGAGTGAGAATACCGCGGTCCTTACCTTCATCATGAACAGTAATTAGGTGCTCACCAGCTACCGGTTTTGGCTCCGCATCGCTTGCTGCATATACCTGAGCTGCAAGGGTCGCAAAACCCAAAAAGGTCCCGAGAATCACAAGAGGGACAATGATGGTCCAACGGTCAAAAAACGAACGTTTTGAGATACTTTTCATAGATGAGTAGGTAACACCCCCACGCGGTGGTACTGTCCTCCATTATAGCACATTCGACCTATTTTTGCACGTTTTTCATGACCGCCCACCGTGCGATTGGACCCGTTTTTAGCGGCAGTTGACTGGGGTCACACCATTGAAAGCTCGTGATCTCCCATGGGTCAAGAGTAAGAGTTACGTCACCAATATGATGCGCTACATATACGGGCGCTCTATATCCATGTACATACATCTCACCAAGAAGAATGAGTTCAGAAGATACCGCGCGCACTCCCGTCTCTTCGTATAGTTCTCGAACTGCAGCGGCTAAGGGAGTCTCACCTTTTTTGCAGCCTCCCCCTGGAAGCTCCCATTCCTGGTAACCCGTCCAACTCCGGACAAGGAGCACTCTTCCATCTTCATCAAAAAGAAGGACTCGAGGGCGTACAGTACGGAATGTACGGTTATAGACCCAAAATAAAACAATTGCAAAAGGACTGAGGAGTCGCCCAAGAAGACGCCAGAGGCTCATAATTTCTCAAGACGGGCATACTCAACATTGAGTTTCTTCGTCTGTCCACCGGCGAACTGTACCGTCACCGCCATTCCATCAATATCGATCACTTCCCCCACGCCAAACTGGGAAGATCGTACTGAATCACCAATGTCAAAGGGCATTGTCATGAATTCGTCATACTCATCCGACCCCCGAGTATTGAAGGCTGGAGACTGTACCGTAGCAACTTCATGTCCCATGTCACTGAGAAAACGAGAAGGAGTATTGTAGCCGCGCTGACCAAACTGAAGACGACTCTGGGCATACGATAGATGAAGCTCCTCACGGGCACGTGTCATGCCGACATAGCAAAGACGACGTTCTTCTTCCAACTCACCTGGCCCCGCTTCAAAAACGCGTGAATTCGGAAAGATCCCTTCTTCCATTCCCACCATAAAGACAACAGGAAACTCAAGCCCTTTTGCGGCGTGAATTGTCATAAGGGTTACCTTATCACTTCCCGTCGATTCATCCGCACTCGACATCAGGGCGACTTCCTCCAGGTAATCAGGAAGTGTAGCGAACGCTTTCGCATCAGAGATAAGCGACCCTATGTTTGATTCGCGCTCTTCAGCTTGTGGCGTTCCATCAAGGATATAATCGCGGTAATTCGTCTTGTCGATAAGTTGTTCGATGATATCACTTGGCGAGACGTCAGATTGAAGCTTCGCCTGCAGGGTTCGCAGCAGCTCCCCGAGTGTAACGAGCGCGTTTTTCGCGCGAGGCGTCAGACTACTTGTCTGTTCAACGTTAATAAGAGCCGAGATAATATCTATGCCGCTATTACTCTGCCACGTGAGAAACTTTTCGAGGCTTGTTGCGCCAATTCCACGAGCAGGTATATTAACAATGCGACTGAAGCTCATTCGATCACTCGGCTGATAAAGAAGGCGAAGATAGGATATAACATCCTTAATCTCACGACGATCATAGAACCGTACGCCACCGATAATCTGGTATGGGATTCGATGCTGCAAAAGCGCTCGTTCCAATGTGTAACTTTGAGAGTTGGTACGATAGAGTACAGCAAAATCGCCATACTTTCGAGCGCCTATTCCCGTCTGTGCGCTGATGCGACTTGCAACCGTATAGGCCTCTTCAGCCTCATCATACACACCATGCACCTGGACAGGTGCGCCGGCAGGTGCGGCGGTCCATAACTCCTTGTCGCTTCGCTGTGTATTCTTGGTAATAACACTATGCGCAGCGTCTAGGATAGCACCGGTACTACGATAGTTCTGTTCAAGTTTTACGATCTTAGCACCTGGAAAGTCGCGTTCGAAGTTAAGGATATTTGTAAAATCAGCCCCACGCCAGCTATAGATGGATTGCCAGTCGTCCCCAACGACACAGATATTGCGCTCATCCCCGACAAGAAATTTTACAATTGCGTACTGAGCCGCGTTCGTGTCCTGATACTCATCGATGAGAATGTGCTTGAACTGCGATCGCCATTTCGCACGCACCTCTGGGTTATCACGAAAGAGTCGAACTGTCTCAATGAGAAGATCGTCAAAATCCAATGCACCCGCCTCTTTGCGCATTTTCTCATAGTGCGCATAGATACGCGCAACCTCTTTTTGGAATGGATAGTTGGCACTTGCCTCAAACTCTTCTGGTGAGATGAGTTCATTCTTAGCATTCGATATGGCACTACTTACTGTACGCGGCTTGATCTGCTTATCAGTAATAGAAAGTTGCTTCATCGCCTGTTTGATCAGCCCTTGGCGGTCGTCTTCATCATAAATGACATAGTTCGGGAGAATGCCGATTTTATCTCCGTCCATACGAAGCAAACGAACGCAAATACCGTGAAATGTTCCCATCCACGGCATAAAGTTCCGTGCTTGGCCGTCCTGACCGAGAAGCTGACCAAGACGCACACGCATCTCTTTGGCCGCCTTATTCGTAAACGTTACTGCGAGTATCTCATTCGGCCAAATACGTTCACTGGCAATGAGGTACGCGATACGATGTGTAAGTGTCTTCGTCTTTCCGCTTCCCGCCCCCGCGAGAATTAAGAGTGGGCCGGTCGTCGTTTTTACCGCGTCAGCCTGCGCGGGATTCAATTCAGCAAGTAGATCCATTAGTACTAGTATAGCGTATTAGAAGAGGAATATGACAGGCTAGAAAATTCCCGCCCAGTAGAGCGCCGCACCAGCGGCTGCGCCAATTATAAGAATGAGGATAATCCATATGACCCACATCCATCCGGATTTTTTCTTTTTAGGATGCGCAAGCGGTTGGTGGTGGTAGGTATCCGTATCATAGATAGCGCCGTTCTTCGAATCGCCGGTACTAGGCTCCTCTTTGTACTGTTGAGGAATAGAGATAGGTCCTTTTGGCACAACAGGTTCAACCGTAGATGTTGGCATCGGCCTAACTGGTTGAGTGTCCATAGGCCGTTGCTCCTGAACATCTGGCGCCTGGGTAGACTCCTGTGTTACCTCAGAAGATGCTTCATTAACAGCGGACACTTGACGGACCGCTTCGCTCCTCGCATCACTCGTAGGTACGGCGACAGTATTTGCATCAGATTCAAGCGCCATTACATCCGTGGATAATTCTTCTGGAAGAGGCGTCGCGGCAACATCTGCCGGATTTGGTGTTAACTGAGCGCCGGTATCTGCATGGAGGGGCGGGCTCGGCTGTAAGGTATCGTCGGCTTCCGTCTGAGTCGACGATACGCCTCCAAGCGGTCGCTTCTCGACTTTCGTCCCCGCAAGAAAGGGTGACTCGAGCGGCTTCTCGGGTTCATCTTCCCGAGCGTCTGCAAGCGCAGCGTCAAGAAGCATCTCGTCATCGGGAGCATCTAACAGCTTTTGCGACTGAACTGGTGAGGTATACGAAGCACTTTGCACCGTAGATTCCACCTTTGGCTCTTCAACAGTACGAGTAGGTGTTTCCTGTGCAGCCTCAGACGATACACGCTGCGACACCTGCTGCGGTCGAGAGACAGTAGTGGTCGCACGTGATGGCATAATATCAGACATGACAGGTCCTGTTGGTTCGACAGTAACGCCCTGACGACTTGCCTGTGCTACACCCGTTGACTGTACCGCGCCGGGACGGACCATATCCATAAAGCGGCCACGACGAACTGCAGGAGTTGGCTTGGAAGCAGGTGGCATTTTCGTTTCTGGGTTCTCTGGAGATGTCGCTTTCATGTCTTCAATTGGGTCATCACTCGAAGTTTGAGGATTCGTCTCTTGAGTAGGTTCTTTTGGCAGACTCATGGGCTTAGGCATACTACTTGGCTCTGTTGCCGCCACTTCCTCTGGTGTATCGATTACATGAACA
Source organism: Saccharimonadales bacterium (SeqCode) (assembly GCA_035247945.1). Lineage (GTDB taxonomy): Bacteria > Patescibacteriota > Saccharimonadia > Saccharimonadales > Saccharimonadaceae > DATFHX01. The sequence goes on from DATFHX010000011.1 coordinate 16,978, forward strand.
GGCTCTTCATTATTTGCATCTTTGGCGTCATCAGTTCGACCCTTGCCACCCATAATTGAATTCACCGCTCGATCTAATTCATCAAAATCAATGTCTTTCATATTCCACCTTACTTCTTGACTACCGCCGATGTATGCGCTTTTTCGATTATGCTATTAAATTTATGAGCATCTAGGCTCGCCCCTCCGACGAGCAGTCCATCGATACCGTGGATCGCAAGATAGTCTCCGGCACTGTCAGCTGTGACGCTTCCGCCATACAGAATACGGACACCTTTCGCCGCTGTTACTCCGTAAAGGTGTTTAATCTGATCGCGGATTGAATCTACCGCCGTCTTCACATCTGCAGGCACTGCGTTGTCACCTGTTCCAATTGCCCAAACAGGCTCATAGGCTATAACAACGTCGTCAAGCTCTTCACTCGTTACGTTTGCAAGACCACTGATGAGTTGGTCATGGAGTACATCCCGGGTTTCACCACGAGACCTATCATCTGCCGTTTCACCGATACATAGCACCGGAACGATATGGTTACGAATTGCTGCTTGCACTTTGTAGCGAATATCCCGCTCGGGTTCATGAAAAATATGGCGACGTTCAGAGTGACCAATGATTGCATAATCTACGATACCCCGGAGCTGGGTTGCTGAAACTTCTCCAGTAAACGCACCGTGGTCTCGCCAATAGAGGTTCTGGGCCGCAAGCTTAAATTGACGACGCTCCACCTGAAGGCTCAGCGATTGAAGTGTCAGGGTTGTTGGCGCAAGCACCACCTCAACATCCCGGCGAACCTTCACAAGGCCAGCTAAAGTATGCACGTATAAACTGGCCTCATGCATATTGAGGTTCATTTTCCAATTACCAATGATCAGTTTTTTACGCGTCATCATAGTTATGCTTAGTGTTGTTATTTAGTGTACCCTACTGAGCGCGGGGCGTCTAGCAGGCTTTCAATTCCTGGTAGTTTTTTACCGGCCATAAGATCGAGACTTGCGCCACCACCAGTGGAGACATGCGTAAAACTCTCACCTCCACGAGCATCCCAATGTAGTACAAAATCTGCCGTATCACCACCACCAATAATGGATGTAATTTTAGGATGCGTCGCCAGCGTGAGTGCAAGCTTTGCAGACGCGTGTGCAAATTCAGGAAGCGTGGCATACCCGAGCGTCCCATTCCAGATAACCGTCTTCGCTTTTGCAACGGCCGCGTCCATTCGTTCAATTGACTTCTCACCGATATCAAGCGCGATATCATTTTCCTGAAGGGCGTCAGCTGCTACTGTTCGCCTTTTTTCGTTCTCATCAATAGCACCACCGACAGCAAGGTCAGTAGGTAGTACAATAAATTCGTCCACCACCTCACCGACCTTCTTACGGGCAGCCGCGTAAATCGTCTCGAGAATAGCGTTCTCATGCGGCTCATAGACACTCTTTCCCATAGAAAACCCTCGATAAGCAAGGAATGTATTTGCCATTGCGCCGGCAATAATAATTTGGTCAGCAACGGGAATAAGCCGTTCAATGACGGCTATCTTATCAGCGACCTTAGCACCGCCCATCACTGCAACGAGAGGATGCTCTGGATGTTTCATTGCGCCTGTAATGGCTGTATATTCACGTTCGAGGAGTAGTCCAGCAACACTTGGAAGCCACTGGGTAATTGCAACCGTACTTGCATGCGCCCTATGCACCACGCCAAAGCCATCCTGCACAAAATACGCTGCGCCTGAATCTTGGGCGAGCTGCCTTGCAAACGTTTCATCATTTGCCTCTTCACGAGGGTCAAACCGAAGGTTCTCAAGTATTGTCACACTTCGTTTTGGCGCACGTTTAATAGCCATTCGAACCTTATCACCAACTGTCTGGTCAACGAAGCGGACAGGCTCGGCAAGTAGCTCAGCGAGGCGCTGAGCTACGGGCTCTAGACTGAGCTTGAGGTCGCGACCTTCCGGGCGTCCCAGGTGGCTTATAATAACAACTTTGCAGTTGTCAGCAAGGAGCGCCTTAATTGTGGGAACGCTTGCACGAATACGAAAGTCATCATCAATAGCGCCCTCTTCATTAAGCGGCACATTGTAATCGGCTCGTACCAACACGGTTTTACCTTGAATTGGTACTGTAGTAATCGTCTGTTTGAAAAAGCGCATCCCACCCTGCTTTACCATTAGCGTTACTTTTATTCTAGCACACGCACACGGATTGTGTCAGTTGCACCGATGAGTCCTGGCTGTCGCCCACTCACAATTGCGACACAGGCGGTATCACCACTTCCGAAGAAGCCTTCCGCCTTTAGCTCCTGTGCGAGCTGGAATCCCGCAGTTTCTCCGTCAGGGCGAACATAGCTTCGGTTTGCATAGCTTAGCGCAAGCTGCTGTGCAGAGCGTAGTTCACTCGTTACGCTAATAATAGGGAGATTAGGACGGTGTGCGGCGATGTTGGCTGCCGTCGCACCTGACTTTGTCTCAGCAACAATTGCATCGACGTGGAGTTGCTCGGCTAAACTTACTGCAGCGGCACTAATAGCATCGCGTTGGTGGTTATCGATCTGAATCTCATCAGTAATTGGTGTTACTGCTGCGTTTTCCTGCGTGTAAAGAATTACCTTCTTCATTGCAGCTACAGTCTCAAGTGGGAAGTTTCCGTTGGCTGTCTCATCAGAAAGCATGACGGTGTCAGCGCCCTGGATAACAGCGTTGGCAACATCGCTCACTTCGGCACGTGTTGGCTCAGGTGCATCAACCATACTCGCCATCATCTGCGTTGCAACGATGCTGAGCTTACCGTACTTACGGCAGAGTGCGATAATACGGCGCTGCACAACAGGCACAACTTCAGCACCCGCTTCAACTGCAAGGTCACCACGTGCAACCATAATACCGTCACTCACCTTCACAATTTCTTCAAGCGTATCTTCTTCAATTGCCGCCTTCGTTTCGATCTTCGCGATGATCTTTACGTCAGATCCATAACCATCAAGAATACGACGAAGGTTAACAATATCATTTGGTGACTGAATGAAGCTCAGAGAGATGTAATCGTAATCTTTCGTTGCGCCGTACTCAATATCTTTGAGGTCTTTTTCAGTAAGAATATCACCCCCAAAGTCTGTATCCGGAAGATTGATGCCCTTACGACTCATAAGCGTTCCGTCATTTTCAACACGAACTTTAATCGCAGTTTCAGAAGGAACCTCGGTGACGATCGTTCGAATCTTTCCGTCAAAGATGTAGATAGGCTCGCCGACCTTTACCTTTTCGGCAAGATTATATTGTACGGGGATAGTTAACCCGCCATCATGCTCTGCGACAGCAAAATCAAGGATTAACTCATCACCCTTTTTAACAGGCGTGTTTTCTTTTAGATTCCCAAGACGAATTTTTGGCCCCTGAAGATCTTGTAAGATGGCGACTGGTTTACCAAGTTTTTTACTCGCAGCGCGAATCCATTCAAACTGCGCGTCGCGGTCTTCATGCGTTCCGTGACTAAAGTTGTGGCGAAAGCCATTCACGCCAGCGGCAGCGAGTGCTTCAATCATTTCATAGCTATGTGTTGGTGGGCCAAGAGTGGCAAGTATTTTAGTACGTTTAAAAACAATCATAACCGTACTATACACCTATTATGTGCAGAAAACTAGTTATATCATGTTATGACGTTAATATTCATAATTATTCATCAATCATTCGTACAACACTTTTTTCACCACCCCTTTGCAGCCTGTGTAAAACTAAGCTATACTTGGGTCGATATGCAACAAAATATAGAACAAACATTAGCAAGACTTATCGCTATCCCCAGCGTACCTACAAACGCCGATGCTTGCCGTGAAATTATCGAATATATACGCAGCGAACTAGCTCCGCTTGATCTTCATATCACTACTGACATCACGGTAAAAAACCCATGGCTTATCGCGACGGCGAAAGACACAAAAACGCCAAAGACACTCCTTGCAGCGCATGTAGATGTCGTTCCAGGAGACCCCGACCTCTTTACTATGCGCCGCGACAACGGACGTCTCTATGGACGAGGCGCATATGACATGAAATTTGCCGCAGCCTGTTTTATTGAGTTCGCGAAATCACACACCGGTGCGATCATGTCTCAGGACATTGGATTTCTCTTTAGTACCGACGAGGAGATTGGAGGCGCTTCCATCCTCCAGATTCTTGATCAAGGCTGGAGGCCAGAACGCGTCTTTATTCCAGATGGTGGCGAAGACTGGCGAATCGAAGCACGCGCTAAGGGATTCTTCGGGGTTAACCTATCAGCAAGCGGCCAAACCGCTCATGGATCACGCCCTTGGGAGGGTGATAATGCAATTGAAAAAATTCTCGATCTAATCGAGACACTTCGTCATGAATTTCCCAATAAAGAGAGGACCGATGGTACTCTCGCAATTACAGGAATTTCGGGTGGTACAGCAGTTAATCAGATCCCATCTGAAGCCACCGCTATGATCGATTTTCGTAGCTTTGACGCCGACGAGCTTACGCGTTTTTATGAGCGCCTTACAGAGCTTGCAAGCGCTTCTGGCATTATTGTTACCACTCCACAGATGGGAGCGCCTGTCTCCTTTGACAGAACTTCACCCCTCGTACAAGACTTCCTTCAAGCATATATGCGGGTTCGAGGAACAGCGCCTGAGTATATTGATTCATTTGGGGGAACTGACGCACGCCACTTTGCTAAATTCGGAATTCCTACAATCATCACGGAACCTCGAGGCGGTGGTCGCCACGCGTCTAATGAGTGGATCATGGCCGAAGATCTTGAAGCATATTATAATCTTCTCGTAGCATGGCTAGCATAACCCTCTCACGTTGCCACTGGGTATCTTCCGACGAACTCTATATCGACTACCATGATACAGAATGGGGCGTCCCACTTCATGGCGATAAGAAGTTATTCGAATTTCTCATCCTCGAAGGCATGCAGGCTGGGCTCTCGTGGATCACAATCCTCAAACGACGAGACAATTACCGTAAGGCATTTGCAAACTTTGACCCTCGACTGGTAGCTGCATTCACCGATACAGATATTGAACGGCTCATGAATGATGCAGGGATCATTCGAAATCGCGCAAAAATCATGGCAGCAATAAATAACGCGCGTCGCTTCCTCGAAGTCCAACAGGAATTTGGTAGTTTTTCAAAGTACCAATGGGCATTCGTCAAGGGATCACCTCTCGAAAACAGCTGGACAAGTGGATCAGACGTGCCCGCGATCACCGATGAGTCAATTGCTTTTAGCAAGGATTTAAAAAAACGAGGCTTCAAATTTGTTGGTCCAACCACCGTTTATGCGCACATGCAGGCGTGTGGTATGGTCAACGATCATATAGTCGACTGCTTCCGATTTGAACAAGTTAAGCAGCTCCGATAGTAAAGTCCTTAAGCAAAGAAAGCCACCTCGCATACTGCGAGGTGGCTTTTATGCTCGCGGTCAGTTCCTAGATACGACCGTTCTGAGGAATAAACTTACGTACTGCCATGAGACTTCCTCCACCGATGACAACTGCTGCAGCCGTCGCGAGGAGTGGCGTTAATGCCTCTCCGGTCTTAGGAAGTGTACACGTAAATCCGAAGTCAACTGTCATATTTGCATATGGGTCATCCGTACCCTGTCCGTCAGGGGCGAGATCAGCTTCAGCCGTTGGCTCAACACCCTTAGGTCCAATGTTGACTGCGTTCGACATAACCATTCCGTTTTGGGTTATACCGTTACTGTTATTATCAACGTTCTTGTTTGGATCCGTCTCGAGTCCCGCACCAGATGATGGGATGCCACAAGCTGCGAGTGGACCACCTGATTGGAAGTTACTTGGGTCAATCTGCACCTTGTAACAATCTGCGTTTAGGTTATCGAATCGATAGTATCCATTCGCATCAGTCGTAGTCGATGCTAATTGGTTCCCGTCACAGTCCATCAGATTCACTTTTACATTCGCAACTCCGAGACTTCCACAAGGTGAGGCGCCGTCCCCAGAATCGATAGTTGCGGAGTTGTTCGTGTCACACCATACTCGGTTACCAAGGCTGTATGGGTGCCATACACCAAAGTCGATAGTAAAATCTGAGGTGTCATCCTTATCATCATCTTTATTAGAATCTGATGTCGTAGGCTCTTGGAACAGTTGGAGATTGATAGCTGTCGAACATACTCCATTTGCATTCTGAGTTCCACCAGCCGGCACTAAACCGTGACTCTTGTTATCCGATTGGGTATCCGCAACTCCCGTTGGCACAGGGGAGGCTGTCGTTCCTTCGAGGACACCACCTGCCGCGAAGTTAGTCGGCATTACGCAGACGAAGTATTTACCTGGATCAAGATCGGTGAAGCGATAATATCCGTCACGACCCTTTGTTGAGCCCGTACGCGGATCATCGGCTGTCTTTTTTGTTGCAGTAGGTGTCGCTGCAGCAAGTTCAGTAGCATCGAGCGTACCGTCGCCGTTAGCGTCGGCTGCATTCGTGTAGAGAGCCATGTTGACACCGTTAATACCAGAGGTTGCATCCTTACCATTTACGATTCCATCATTGTTGGCGTCAAACCATACGTAATTACCGATAGAAACCTTCGCATAGAGTGGCTTGAGGTCGTTTGGATCGAGTCCCGTTGGGTTTGCACAGTTCTTGTCAACCCAGTACTGTGTCCCATCAGGGTTGGTAAACTTAATCATTGGACGAAGCTTCGTGTCTGGATCAATAAAGAACACGGCATCGTTATTACCACCCGCAGAGATACCTGAGTTAATGAACCCAGCATCCAAGGTTGTATTCGTGTTGTTTGGGTTCCAGCTTACGTCACCCATTGCGTCGTAGTGACGAACAAGTTTTTCCCAGAAAGCGAAGTCTGACTGCGCCTGGGTAATACCACCACTAATGGTCGTAAAGTCAGTTCCCTGCTTTCCAAGCATTGTTTCAATCAAGAATGCAGCACCAGTCTTGTCATTCTGGTCAGATCCGTTGAGTGCGTTCTTAACTTTCAAAACAAAGTCATCAACATTATTGACGCTCAAAAGGCTCGGGCTTCCTGGACCATCGTTGATAACGTCGTTAATGTTAATACCGTTATTGTACTGGTCCACTCCAGTAAAGTACCCGTCACAGTTTGCACGTCCAAACAGAGTCGGTGCGCCAGTTGGTGGACAGACACTACTGCCTACGTGACCCGCAGCATGTGTCGTATTACTTGTAAATAAGAGTGTTGCCCCCACCACCATAACGGCGGCAACAAGTGTAGTTCGCAGATACCTTAGCATTTCATTCCCTCGCAGTGAATTTGCTTAACCATAGGTATTCCTATTCCCTCCTTATTGTTAACTTAAAGCCCAAAAAGGCCCAACGAATAAACGTTGGGCCTTAGAGAACCTCTTGCACTCCATAGTACCGCATTCTTTTTTTAAGCGCAAGCTTAATTTTTATGACGTTCCCGTATCCGCACTAGCCTGTGCGTTTTTAGGAAGAAGCTTCGCCTCAATCACGTCCCGCCCATCCGACTCACCCTTCAGCGTACAACTATAGAGGGTCAATTTTGGATCCTTTGAAGGTGCTTCTATATAAATATCCCATGGTTTCACGCTATATTTCTTTTGTACCTGATACGTATATTGCTGCTTGTTATACACCACGTCGATTGAATCGCCAACGTTCAGCTTATCGATATTATAAAAGGGCGAACTGTGCCTCGACGCAATTGGGTCGTAGGTCATTTGAAATCTGTGTGCGCTTAAAATAAAGTTGCCGCCACTCGCAGGGTCGCCTCGCTCTGGAAAGCGGTGCCAGGCACCTTTTTCCATAACAGCAGCATCACCGGACGCAAACGGCACATCAACACCAATCTTTGGAATAATAATAGTATCTGCATTATATTCTTTAGACACCGCCACTTTCTCTTCGACTGTCTTAGGATCATATGGCTGGTAAATCGCCGGGCTAAAGACAAGCATGAGCATATAGGTGCCCGTCGCAGCACTGGCGACGCCAAACCCTAACCATATTGTTTTTTGTATTTTTGTACTTTTTCTTTTTTGTATTTTCATTTTTTCCTCCTCAACAAAAAACCCGGACAAGGTTTTGTGTCCGGGCATCGAGTACCTAAAGTCACTATATCGCACATTGGCGTGATGCGCAATATATGTTGTAAAAACGTATTGACTTTATTTTGAAAATTTAATTAACTAGAGACATAAAATACAACAAAGAGAGGCTCGCGAAGTCCCATGACTAAAGGGGTAGCTTATGCAAACAAACACGCAAGAGGATTTTCTGCAACAATACCGATGTCAATCGTGCAACAAATTACTTTTCAAGGGGTCTCTCGTTATAAGTACTGTTGAAATTAAATGTCGAAAGTGTGGCATGATCTCTCTCTTTAATGTTCTCGACAATAACAAACAGCGCAACGACATGGCCTCCTTCCTTGTAAATGACCAAGGAATTATCGTCAATGCAGGAGCACTTAGTCCTGCGATGGGAGGACAACAGCGAAGTCTTATCGGCACTCGACTCTCCGCACTTTTCAATCTTCTCGGAGCAAAAGAGTGTACTCAAACCATCGAGGAGGCGCTCCATGGTCCAGTCTCCAATCAAGTATCCGAGTTCCAAGAAGAGCTAGAAGATGGGCAATCAATTACCTTGAAGTGGCATTTCATTAAACGGGGAGCGCAAACATTCGTTCATATTCGCCTACGGCTTAATGTAACCCCGCAACTTACTCCAGAACAGGTAATCGTCTCAGAACTCGCCCCCGCATCCTAGATGGGGCAATGTTTGCATTTTATAGCACAACCTGCTAGCATATTTAATTGTGGTCTAGTCTACAATTTTCAGAGGCGCTCGACGCCCGGTGGGCTAGCCACCAAGAAATTATAGAGTTGATTATATTTTTCTTTGAAGAAACTTTAGATAAAGTATACCACCCCTGTTTAGCCAATGCAAATAAAAAGCCTGTTACCAGGCTTTTTATTTTACCTTGGGCGAACCACCACCCTCGGTCTACGATATTTACCACAACACTCCGATTTTTCCACTCAATAGGCGGTTTACATTATGTCATATCACCACCCTCCCTTCTTTTTTGTCTCTCGAGATAACAAAAAACCCGGACAATTACTTGTCCGGGTTTAAATGTAACCTCTTACTATTAGTGTACAAAATGCTTATGTCAATGTCAACATATTTCGCAGTATTATTCTGTTTCTCATCAAAAAGCCACTACTGTTACAGTGAGTGAGGTATTATACGATCCAGCGGGCTGTTGAGCAGGAATTAGCTGATTAATCCCCATCGCCTGAAGATCCCATGAACAAAAACGAGCAGCGCTCGATGATCCGGAGAGTATTGAGAGCGAGTTGATCGCATTCGTAAAGGAGGCGGCAGTTCCAAGTGACACCCCCGTGTTCGTGCAGCCGGTCTTTGGTAATGATGATG
>DATFHX010000012.1:0-30518 GCA_035247945.1 Saccharimonadales bacterium (SeqCode)
GTTAGCCTTGAAATGATCGCCCGCATTAGCGAAGTTCTCTCTAGCAATATTGTCACCCTTAACCACACTGGCAAGATTAACTTCCGCATCCATGGTGGCCAGAAACTTTCCGGGAGCATTGAGGTAAAGACAAGTAAGAACGCTGCAGTTGGACTCCTCTGCGCAGCGCTGCTTAATAAGGGCAAAACAACCCTTCGTCGGGTTGCTCGCATTGAAGAGGTTAACCGTATCATCGAGGTGCTTCAGAGCATCGGTGTTAAAACTCGTTGGATTGGTGACAGTAGTGATCTTGAGATCATCCCCCCAAAGCGCCTTGAGCTTGAAAAAATGGATGTTGCCGCCGCAAAGCGCACCCGTACAGTTATCATGTTCCTCGGTCCACTCCTTCACCAATATGACGATTTCAAGCTCCCGTTTGCAGGTGGCTGTAATCTTGGAACACGTACCGTGGAGCCGCACCTCGTTGGTCTCTCTGCCTTTGGTATGGATGTGGTTGCGAAGCCAAACACCGATTACTACCACGCAACCGTAAAAGAAAAGAAAGTCGAAAAGACAATCCTTCTTACTGAGCGTGGAGACACCGTAACGGAGAACGTTATTATGGCAGCCGCACTCTATGACGGCGTTGTTACGATCCGTAACGCCAGCCCTAATTACATGGTTCAGGATGTCTGCTTCTTCCTTGAGAAACTTGGCGTAAAGATTGAAGGTATTGGTACAACCACCCTTACTATTCATGGTAAGAAGAAAATTGACCAGACAGTCGAATACTACCCAAGTGAAGACCCTATCGAGGCGATGAGTCTTGTTGCGGCCGGTATCGTAACAGATTCTGAAATTACCATCGAACGCGCCCCTATTGAATTTATCGAGCTCGAGCTTGCCGTCCTTACCGGCATGGGTCTTGAATATGAAATGAGTGATGAATACACCGCACGCAACAAGAAGACTCGCCTCGTCGATATTCATCTCAAGCATTCAACACTCCATGCACCAAAAGATAAGCTCCACAGCATGCCATTCCCTGGTATCAATATGGATAACCTTCCATTCATGGGACTTATCGCTACCGTTGCCCACGGACGCACCCTCGTACACGACTGGTCGTACGAAAACCGAGCCATTTACTTTACCGAGCTTACAAAGCTCAATGCAAATGTCGAACTTGTCGATCCACACCGCGTCTACATTACTGGCCCAACAAAGTGGAAGGCGTCTGATGTCATTGCACCTCCAGCACTCCGCCCTTCTGTTGTTATTATGCTAGCCATGCTCGCAGCCCCAGGTACTTCGACCCTTCGAGATGTTTACTCGATTAACCGTGGCTATGAAGATTTCGCCAACCGGCTAAACACGCTCGGCGCTAAGATTGAAACAATTCGCGAGATTTAATCTTAATCGGTTCTTCCTGTATAATCAAGGAGGCCGAAATCTACAGTCGTTAGGAGCAAAGGCATGGCTGCCGCACAACAGGATATCCTCCGAGAAGTCCTTGGGCTTCTGCAGAACTTCCCGCACTACGAAGTTGGCATCCGACCCGAGAACTCGGGACACTTCGGCAAGGTTGTCAGGTCTGCACGTGTCGAGGCCAACAGCTTCACCGTGGATACCGACGCCGGAGCGCTCTCCATCGAGTTCGACGAGGTTCAGATCCTTCCTGAACCCGGCGCCGGTGTCATCAGCTTCAGCAAAAATGGAAGGAGCGTGCTCCTCCTGAGTGTCACGCGCTTCTCCTCTTCCAGTAAGGAAGCGACGTACACCAAGCTCGTCCGCGAGGCGCTCAAACGGCTTGGGTAGGCCCCGACCGGTCGGGTTCTACGAAGTATGTAGATGAGCATCAGTCCTGCTCGCAGTATCACTGCGAGCAGGACACTTCTTTTTTAAGCTAATGTAGTTACTTTATGTTTCTGGCGATGGCATACTAATCATACACATCGTCGTTCCAGATGCTGGATCTTGTTCAAGGTAGCCCGATGAATTTGGCTTCGATTGATAGTTCTGCCATGAACCTCCGACATTACCTTGCAGCTTACACGGCTGCTTGTCATCGAGGAAATAGACAAGATAATATTGACTTGGCACGCCGTCGAGTGTCGCTGCGGTTTGCTTAAAGAGAGTAAGGTTGCGCCTACAGCTATACTGGTCGTTATACATCGTGTGGCAACGGTTATCTATCTTCGGTAGCGCCGTCATAGTACCCCTTAAGGCGGTTTCTACAGCCGCATAGCCAACACCACCCGAATAACACCCACCCGTTGCATAATCCGCCGCCATACCAACGCAGAATGTACCACCTGCCGGATAGGCATTATTCTGATTAAAGTACTGCAAAAGACCACTACGATATTGGTCTACAGTCGTTTCAAATGCAGCCGCACGTGCACGCTGCTGCACTCCGTTATATGACACGATTCCGATCGTCGCGAGAATAGCGATTATAACGATCACGACAAGAAGTTCCACTATTGTGAATCCACGTTCTTTCTGATTTTGGAAAGTATTCATGCTTATTCTTATTATTGCCTACATGACAGTAAAAATCCATACGTGGACCCCTTTCACGTTTGGTAGTTTGTGGTATAATACGAGAGTATTTGGCGAATGTAGCTCATCTGGTTAGAGCGTCGGGTTGTGGTTCCGAAGGTAGTGGGTTCGATCCCCATCATTCGCCCCAAGATGTTATTAGAAAAAGACCTCAACGAGGTCTTTTTCATTTAGATAAGAGCAAAACAAAAAGCCCTACTCACATCTCAACTCAAATAGGAGATGTTTTCAGGCATGTTGCCCGAAAGAGACGGACCGATCTTCGATCCTCTTCTACTCTTTCGGGCACATCGGATGTTGACTCTACATTCCCTTCTTCACGTAGTCGGTGATGATCTGGATGATCTTGTCGGCCTCGTCCGGATCGACACCGATCGCCGTCAGCATGAGGGGTAGGTTGACGAACTGGAGCAACCCCATGAGCACAGACGGAAGGAACTCCACAAGCCCCTTTGTATCGATCGCCTCGTGCATGAGAACGAGCGTCTGCCTGGTGACGTCCTCACGAAGTGGCGTCGTCACCGTGGAGGCGAAGTCTCGCACCGCCTTCTCGTTTTCGCTCGTCGGGTTGGCGAGTGCCCTTAGACGAAGGTCGTTGAGCTTGATCTCCTCCGCTGCATAGCTCTTGCGAGCATTGAGAAGGTTTGCAAGCGCATGACGCTGCTCCTTACTCAGATCCCTGAGAGATCCGGGGATATCTCCGATTCCCACTATTCAGTCCCATCTCTGTGGCTGCTATGAAGTGTGCAAAGTATATTATATCATCTTTTTTACATACGTACCCACCCGTGATACACTTATATACGACCAACCCACACCGAAGGAGATGATGAAGGTGGGACTCGGTAAGAAGCTTGGCAAGCTCATGGGCCTTCCGACCAAAGAGGACCGGGACCTGATGGACCAGACGAGGGGACGCCTGCAGCTCATGGGCTACCCCACACCGCCAGCCGACGGCTTCCGCTCAATCCCGGGTGTCGTCGTCAAGGCCAGCTCGACCGCTGACCTTCTCGACGTCTTCGACACCGAAGACCGCTACATCGGCGCGATCAACGTCAACGACGGGGAGATCACCTTCGCACCGCGGCAGTAATAACCGCAGGTGTTTCGCCCACAGAAACAGCCCACAGGCTTTAGTTTCTGTGGGCTGTTTCATTGACTTATTATCTATTTCATGATATAATTTAATTACAGCTATGCTCATTCTAGAGTGTAGCGTGAACCTAGGAGTTTCCGAAGTGAACACCGCCCACCGCTGGCTTCTTGGGCTGGCTGCCCTGTTCCTCCTCGCGCTGCCGGCCGCCGCGCTGACACCTGCCCCGATCGAGGGAGTACGCGTCGCAGCTACACCGACACCGTCGAGCGATGCGTACAACCCGACCAAGGACGAGGTGCGCGACCAGATCTCGCGCATGCGCATCGCCCGGTCTCCCGAGCAGTTCGCCTGCCGCAGCTACGAGACCTCGCTCACGCCCGAGACGACCATCCCGACCGCGAACGTGAACAGCATCATCAGCTTCGATCGTCACACCGGCGGGTACGAGGTGGTCGCGACCGACACGAGGAACCGGATCATCATCGGCTACAAGACCATCATCGAGCGTACGGCGTACAACACCTTCGTGATCGACCAGTACAACTGGTCCTATGCGAAGGGTGTGAAGCCGTACGCCGTCTTCGTCAAGCAGACCGACCGTGACGGCATCATCTACTGGGGTCGAACCAACCCGGTCACCAAGAACGGGGTTAGCACGCTCGGTCTGGACCGCGACGGAGACACAACAACTGTCTACATCGTCGCCACGGACACGCGCACCTGCGCGCCCGGAAGTGTCATCCTACCGTCATCGATGTGGGCACACGTCGCTCGCCTTCACTGATCTCCTAGCTCGTGGGCCGGTCACTGCACCATGTGTGCAGCTGACCAGCCCACAGAAAGCCCCCTTCAGAGGGGATTTTTGTTATTATGAGCATATGCAGTATTTATACGATGGATACAACTACACCGTTGGATTTGAACGAGGCGAACAGCTCATTACTTCACTTACCGACTTTATTAAAAAGCAGGACATCAAGGCAAGCTGGATAAATGGGCTTGGCGGATCTCAATGGGTCGAGCTTGGATTCTACAATCTCGACACTAAAGAATATCAGTGGAAACGGTTTAATGAGCTCATGGAGATCACATCGCTCCAAGGCAATATTGCTTGGATGGAAAATGAGCCTGTGATTCACATGCACGGTACTCTCAGTAGAGAAGACTATCAGGCAATTGGTGGGCATGTTCGAGAGCTTGAGGTTGGCGGTACCTGTGAGCTTCATCTTCATACTATCTTCGGAGATAGACTGCCACGTTCAAAAGACGCGACGACAGGATTGTCACTCCTTAGCCTTCCTAACTAGCTATATGGGTTGTACCGCGACGGTGGTTCATGAAAGGCCGTCCGCGGTGTTGAAGTACGTGTTTGAGAACGAGGGAGACTCGAAATGTGACCTCGCGTATTCACTGGTGGCGCCTGTCGTGGGACATCCCCTCCTATCCCCGTGCGTGGGGTGACGCTTTGGTGAATGTAACCCTGTCCGATATGCGAATTACCGTAGCGGGCGATTGACGAGCGATTTCGTTCAACATGGATCCGCTGATGGAAGGTCTGTCCGTTCGTTGATCCAATCGTATTCCCCTGTGACACCTGAGCATACCCACTTGAGTGGAATGGTTTTGGCTCTTCGCGGTGAAAGGGATCGTTGAACATGGTTATGGTTCTAGTATACGGTAGTTTCTGTTATAATACATAAAGTTCGCGGGCGTCGTATAATGGCTAATATACCTGCCTTCCAAGCAAGTGATGCGAGTTCGATTCTCGCCGCCCGCACCAGAATTGATATAAAAAGAAACCAGAATGCTCTGGTTTCTTTTTATTCTTGAATAAATGCTACGCTAGTTTCTTTCGTATTACGTACGCACCACTGAGCAGCATGAGGAAGCCAGCGATAATGACCAAGACCCCGTCCTGACCAGTTGCCGCAAGTTTTGCGCCGTCGGCGGTCGTGTCGTGCGTCGTTGTCGTGTTTATACCACCTGGGTTCGTTCCACCGTTTTGTGTACGTACCGCTGCGGACACCGTACAGGCTCCGTCTGTCGAACCTGTATCACAGTTACTGACTGTCGAGCCTGATTCAACTACCGTACCTATAAGGGATGCATTTCCGCTTCCACTCGGCTTAAGGGTGACCGTGTACGAGGCGGTTGCTGTTTGACCGGCTGGAATAGTTGCGGTCCATGCGAACGTCGATCCGATAATTCCAGCTGCACCCACTGACTGTGTTACGCTACCAGTTTTCACTGAGGCATCATCGAGGATATCTGCGAGACTCTCAGAAAGATCGAGAGGAATATCTGTTGTGCCAGTATTAGCTGCCGTGATCGTGAAGGTAAGCTCATCTCCCGGCGCACCAGAGGCGGGCGAAACAGATTGGGTGATATGGAGCGTGTTTGAAGCTGTGTCTGGAACTACTGTTGCCGTAGCTGTACAAGCTGGATCTGTCGAGCCTGTATCACAGTTACTAGTCGTTCCCGTATTTACAACGGTGCCCGCTGCAGTTCCGTTACCACTCCCGACAGGCTTGAGTGTCACTGCGTACGAAGCTGTTACTGTTTGGCCGGCTGGAATAGTTGCGCTCCATGTAAGTGCCGAACCGGTAATCGTCGCATTCGTCGTACTCCCAGTATTAAGTGTTCCATCGTCGAGGATATTCGATAGATCTTCACTGAGACTGAGTGGTTCTGAAGTGGTACTATTGTTTTTTGCGGTAATCGTGTAGGTCACAATAGATCCAGGAGTACCCTGAGAAGGTGACGCTGTGTGCGTAATTTGTAGGCTTCCTGGAGTAACCGTCGTTACAGGAGTTGTCGTACTACAGCCAGCTACCGTCGGGCTTGTACAGTTGAGGCCCGAGAGAAAGTTATAAAGAGATTTATTGCCCGTGTCTGGAGTATTAACCGTCATAAAGTATGTCGCCGTCTCGCTCATTCCACCAGGAAGATCCGTCACCGTATATGTCGTTATATTTGTCGTATGATCTGTGGAAGCTGCTATATGCTGCGATAGTGATCCTCCAAAATGAGATGCGTCGTCATATACGTCACTTGCGTTATCCGTAAAGACTCCGCTTTGCGTATCGGTGAATTGGGGATTGGGATTTGTAACTGTAATAGTGTATGTCAGCTGGTCCCCCTCAGAGGCGCTGGTCTTATTAACGCTCTTACTGATTACAAGCGGGAGAAGTCCGCCACTGCCTTGACCAATCTGCACCTTACAGGTAGCGTCGGTACTGCCCTGTTTACAGTTACCCTGATTTGATACAACCGTATTACTTAGGCTCCCATTGCCCGCAGGAGGGTTTCCGACCGTGACACTGTAGGTAATGGTCGCACTTTGACCAACGGCGAGAATGTTTGATGAGTAGACAATGTTCGGACTGTTGTAGGCGACTTGCCCCGTGCCTGTAATAGCAGGTGTTCCAGTGAGCGTGGCATCGTCAAGTACTTGAGAGAGGTCATCTGTGAAGCCTACGTTTCCTGCATCCGCAGTACCGTTACTAGTCACTGTAATGGTGTAGTGGACGGTGCTTCCCGGAGTGAGCGTTGTCGTGTCGGCAGTCTTCGAGAATATAACACGAGATACATTCACCGTCTTTGCACAGCGTTGGTCGGTACTGCCTGCCTGACAGTTTCCCTGATTTGATACAAGTTTATTAACAAGGTTTGCGTTGCCTGGTGCAGGATCTTTTACCGTTACTGTGTAGACAACTTTTGCCGTTTGTCCAATATTGAGATCACCGTTCCATCCAATCACTGGGCCTGTAGGTTGTACGGTTCCGGGGCCGCTTGTAATGTGTGCGTCATTGTTATAGGTAGCATCGTCAATAACATCAGCGAGATCATCGGCTACGGTGATCCCCGTTGCAGACTGATCGCCGCTGTTTGTCATGGTGAGCGTATATGTCACGACATCACCAGGATTGGCGATGCTTTTATCTGCACTCTTTAGGAACGTGACGTTTGCCGCAGCATGTGCTGCGGGCTGAGGACCAACAATTGCTCCGACAACACCAAAAGCAAATGCAATGATCGCCCCTGTTACTATACGTTTTATAAAGTCAGGAAAATGCATGTTTGTTTACTCCTTTTACACATGTTAGTTTTTACGCTCACATAAAAGTGCTTCGTTATTCCGCACCCACCTATGGCAAATTTTCCCATACAGAAAACCCGGACGCTTTCACGTCCGGGTTTCTCTAAACCTCTGTATGCAGTTAGTCTAGCACAAGCGTCTTTACGCGCGCAAGGCTTTTTTGCGGCATTTTATGAGTCAATCTGACCCTCAGTTACAAGCTCTTCAAGTGCCTGAACTTCACGTTCAATTTCATGCTCAGCTGCAGTAAACCAGCCACGACCAAGGGTGATACTGACAAGCGCCGTGTTCCCAAGCGTTGCAACAAGTGGACCAGCGATAGCTGCGAGTTCGACGCCGCTTACCATAACGACACTCGCGACACCAAGTCCATTCGCGACAACGTTTGCACCGAAGAGCTGCCAGGTTTCTTCACGCGGTCGCTGCCACGCATGACGAAAGGTTGGCGTCGTTGCAACAAGGTTAGCACCCATAGCGAGAAGCGCTACAGCTATCTTATTCTCTGGCATTATGAGGACAAGAGCGACAGACAGTACGGAGACGATAAGACATGCCCAGTCGACGGCATCAGTCGGGCGGAGCGATACTCGCTTCTTAACACTTGCGAGCACAACAAGAGTATTTGTAAGTACTGCAGTTCCATTGATTGCAACTGCAAGCCAGGCATGTTCCTGAATGGCAACAATGGTAAAGACGGTATTTGCCGTCAGCCATGCCGCCCATGATGCCATACGCGGCTTCGTCCCATGTTTCAAAATTCCATTAATATACTGCGCAATTCCATACAAAGAAATGCCTGCACCGATGCAGGCTAGTACTACACTAGCGTCCACGTCGCCTCCCTATTTAGATTATTTCTTTACCCAAGAATTAATAATACACATGTGTCGAATATGTGTAAACGCTTATGGCTATACTATTCTTCGTAAAAAATACAGCACCGCGGTGGATAGTTTACCCCTCTCGACGAATGCTCATTTTGACGGTATACTATGCCGTATGCCCCGGTAGCTCAGTGGATAGAGCAAGAGACTTCTAAGCTTTTGGTCGTTGGTTCGATTCCAACCCGGGGTACCATTTCTATGCGTATCTTCCTAAAAGGCCCCGAGGCTTTTTTATTTTGGTATGATATAGCAATGAAGATGACTCTTGAAGCGCATAGAAAAACATCGTTAATCGCAGGGTTACTCTACCTGCTTACGTTTATCTCAATACCCACCCTTTCGTTATATGGACCAACAAAGAGCGCTGATTTTATACTCAGTAATAGCTCCGACACTGGTGTGATTATAGGCGCACTTTTAGAAGTTATTATGGCGTTAGCCTGCATTGGTACCGCGGTTGTGCTGTATCCTCTGCTTAAGAAACAAAGCCAGACACTTGCGCTTGGTCTGGTAGCCTCTCGGATAGTAGAAGCGACCGCCATTTTTATTGGTGTATCGCTCATTATGGCCATAGTAAGTCTTCACCAAAGTGGTGCCGGTGCAGATATGCAGGCTGCTGGACATATGCTTGCCGTTCTCTATGACAGAGTCTTTTTACAAAGTCAAAGTTTTCTACCGGCCGTTAATGACCTGCTCCTGGGGATTCTTTTATATAAATCGCGTCTCGTACCGCGCGGCCTTTCCTTAATCGGAATTATTGGAGCATTCCCACTACTACTTGGCTACGGAGCTGTCATGTTTAATGTCATCGGTCAGCATGATTCGTGGGCTGGACTCGCTGCACTTCTTGTCGCGCTCTTTGAACTTTCCCTAGGCGTCTGGCTTGTCGTCAAAGGATTTAATTCAAAAGCCGTTGCAGCTTTGAAATAAGGCATGCTACCACTGTGAAAGCACTTCCAAAGATAGCACTCATTATCTACTCATTCCTCTTACTGTGGCTGGTGCTTTTCAAAACATCGCTCGATATTCCTTCCGTTCTCACAGAATTTCAGACAAGAACCCTCAATTTTATACCCTTTACGGGACACCTCAGCGAAATGGTCGAGAACATCCTCATATTCATTCCTTTTGGATTTTTTATAAGTGCCGCCCTAAAGAATATCGACTTCTGGAAGAAACTGTTCTTCATTTTCGTTTTTAGTCTTGCTATCGAAACGATTCAGTACCTACTTGCAATTGGCGTGTCAGATATAACTGATATAATCACCAATACCTTAGGTGGCCTGATGGGACTCGGAATCTATAAAATTTGCACGGATCGTGGTGATACCGGAAGAAGAGAACGAATGTTTTTGCTCATTGTTTCGATACTTATAGTCATCTGTCTCTGTCTTCGCTTCTTCGTTTTTAAAGTTAAATATTAGATCTCAACCTTTCGTACGGGATACATACGGATTTCCTTCGATATAGAACCGTCTATGGATATCTCGTGCTTTTGAAATGCCGATTCTTTTTGACATCACGACCCTCTCCTCTTTTCGAAGAGACCCTGTAATGAGTCTCATTGGTGCAGTATGGAGATCGTGCCCATTCATTGTTAAATCTATCCCAAGCGCCCTGCAGAGCTTACCGGGACCATTTGTCGCATTTATGCCCCCAATCCCTCGACGCGTTTCAAGAATATCTTCACCCTCGATTGGTTCAACCGCTCGTATAAGTACTCCAGATCCATATCCTGCAGGACCGGTTACGACATTGCAGCAGTAATACATGCCGTAGATAAAATAGACATAAAGATGTCCCGCTTCTTTAAACATAGTTGCATTACGCGTCCGCTCCCCACCGAATGCATGACTCGCCTCATCGTCCTGATCGTAGGCTTCCGTTTCAACAATACGGACACGGACGGTATGACCGTCAATATCCCGCTCAAACTCACATCCGAGCAGCTTCCGAGCTACATCATCGACAGGTTGTTTGAGGAAATCTGGAAACTTACTTTTCATCATCAGGAGTATCTTTCGGATAGGTTATTTTTGTTCCTGAGACAACAGCAAAAGGAGTTAATTCGTGTGCCTGCGTGGACGTCCTACTTATAATATCCTGCACATGTATTCCCCGAACGAGCAGGGCATCACCAACTAGTGAGCGGTGGCAGCGCCACGGAACTGCTTCTGCGCACATAATTGCGTTTATTTTTTCCTTAGATAAGTTGATGAGTTTGTCGAGACCAGTAGCAAATGCTTCTGTTTGCATATAATCGGCATAATTACGAAATGATTCGTTATGCCACCCCATATTAACTGAATGATCCACCTTTGGTCGAAGACCGCCAAGCGCTTTCAGATAGACATATTCTATACCTTCCCTAGGCAAAGAATTTTCAAGCGCGGTTTGTTCATACTGCGGATTATGACGTGACCGAGGAACAGTACGAATATCGACGAGTCTTTTTACTCCGTGCATTTTGAGTAGGTCAATAAACTCCTCAAGTGGTCGGGTTGAGTGTCCAATAGTAAAAACCACTGTCATAGTTCCATTATACTGACATCGTATGACGCCGAATAGTTCTTGCTATACTAGCCATATGCTCCGACAAGACAATTCAACCCTTCCTGGTAGTGACGAACTCGCTCATATTCTCAATACTGAGGCCATTCGCCCCATCCCACCCGAAAACACCGCGCTCCATTTTCCAGACTTCGCATCCTTTAAAGCAATTTTACATCACTACAATCTTCCCAGTGACATTCTCGATACCGACACCCTCACTATTCATACTATTGTTTCACAGGGATCTGACCTTCTTGATCGTCTCGTCCCCGCTATTCTTCAAAACCCAGATACGAGCCTCCTCAATGCAGCCTATACCTACCTCACAGAAGAAGACACGCCACATAAAAGTGACCTCATCTTCGTCTTTGGCTCTCGGACGCCCCTTCGTGCTGAAAAAGCCGCGGAGCTATATCACCAGCACATATCTCAAAAGATTGTCGTGAGTGGTGGTAATCCCATCTACCATTCCGGTGATACCGAGCCCGAGGCGCTTCGCTATAAAGAAATACTCGTAGATGCGGGCGTTCCGGAAGCATGTATCATTACCGAAGAACACTCTATCACGCTCCCTGATAATGTTCGAAGCTCACTCAATCTTCTTGAGCAGCTCCACCTTTCACCCCAATCACTAACAGTCGTTAACTCGCCATATGCGCAGCGACGCGGTTGGGCGGTACTGAAGAAGCATCTCCCCACGAGCGTTCAGATTTATAGAGTAAATGCAGACTGTGCCGAAGAATATAAGGCCAGCAATTGGTATAAACAAGAAAAGACGCTTCGGATCATTCTAAATGAGTTTATTAAAATGCGAGCGTCAGTAGCATATAACACCGCATAGGATCTCTTGTCACTCCTATGCAGGATAAACGCCGATCTAGAGGCATAAGGTGGGATATCTGATACTATTAAGAAATGACTGAGAAGAACTGGACTAACCTACACAAAAACTATTCGAAGGAAGATTGGATTCATAAGCCGTCTATATTTGCTGAACAAGCTATTGAATACTTCCCAGAGCATGGCTCCCTTCTGGAGCTTGGAGCAGGCCATGGACAAGATGGGCTCTACTTCGCCGCTCATGGCTTTACCGTTACGAGTACGGATCTTGAGATAGCATCACTCGAAGCAAATATAGAAAATGCATCGGAAGATATTAAGGAGCACATTTCAGCAAAGAAAGTGGATCTTAGAAAGCCCCTCTCCTTTGACCAATCCTTCGATGTCGTATATGCCCACCTTTCACTCCACTACTTCGATGAGCAGACGACGAAACGAATTTTCGAAGATATTTACAGCATTCTCAAGCCAAACGGCATTCTAGCTTTCTTCACTAATTCCGTAGACGATCCTGAATATGGTACAGGTATAAAGCTCGAGGAGCACTATTTCGAGGTAGACGGCGTTGCAAAACGGTACCTGAACGTAGACGAAGCCAAGCGGTTTGCATTTAAATTCAAACCGCTTCTCATAGACAATAATGGTGAAACGTATAAGGACGCCGCAAAGGGCATCCATCATCTTATCCGCTTTATTGGACAAAAGGTAAACGAATAGATATTAGTCGGTGTTCGCTTGACAGTTCCGACAAATCCCATTCACTTCAAACATGTGACTCTTTACGGTAAACGCATATTCATCTGCAATGAGATGGATGAGTTGCTCTAGTTTTTCGGATTGAATTTCTTCAATAGCGCCACACATGTCACAGAGAAGATGGTGATGGTGCGGCCGAAACGGCGCAGCGAGTTCATAGCGCTGTTTCCAGCCGTGAGCAACACTCGTCAATAATCCAATCTTCTTAAATGTATCGATTGTCCTATAGACACTCACCTTGTCTATCGAAGGATATCTTTTCGTTATTTCAGCAGGCGCAAGGGGCACACTCGCATCTTGAAATATACGAAGGATTGCCAGCCTAGACGAAGTGGCTCGAAGATGGTGCGTGGCAAACAAGGCTGCAATTTCTTGATTCATAGTTGCAGTATAGCACGTTATTGCAACTTATTTGCAATAACGTTACTAATAGCTCTATAGTACAGAATATGAAAATAGCATTTGTAGGAAAGGGTGGAAGTGGTAAAACAACAACTTCATCACTTTTTGCCCAGTATCAATCAGAAAGTCAGCCAACACTCGCCGTAGATGCAGATATTAATATGCACATGGCAGAATTGTTGACACACCATCAACCAACCAAGGACCAGCTCATCTCAGAAAAAGAACCGAGTGAAGCGATCCGCACGTATCTCCGTGGGACAAACCAACGGATTCAAACGAACGCTCACTTTAAAAAATCAACGCCGCCAGGATCAGGTTCAAATCTCGTTGATATCACAAACTCAAAGGATTGGCTCTTAAACGCATACGGACAAAAAATTACAGATACTCTCTCGCTCATTACCGTCGGGTCTTATTCCGAGGATGGAATAGCCTCGAGCTGCTACCATAATAACTTGTCTGTTCTAGAGAATGTCTTGTCGCACACTACCGACAAAGGTGTCATCGTTGCCGATATGGTAGCTGGAACGGATGCATTTGCAAGCACACTCTTCTCACAGTTCGATATGCTCGTCTTCGTCGTTGAGCCGACAACGAGAAGTGTTGCCGTACTTGAGCAGTACCAGCGTCTTGCTAAGCATAGCGGTGTTATTGATAAACTTTTCGTTATCGCAAATAAAATCGAAAGTGAAGATGATTATGCGTTTCTCACTTCTAAGGTTGGTGAAGACATACTCGTTGGCAGCATCTCACGCTCTACCCACCTCCTCCGTGTAGATAAGGGACAGGATACCTTAGATGTCTGGTCTTTGGATGAGAAGGATCAAGCCGTATTCCACCGTCTTGCATCGCTCCTCCAAGAAAAAACTCAACCCATGCAGAGTCGTCTCTCTACTCTATGGGAGCTCCATAAAATATACGTAAGCCAAGGATTTGTAAAAGATCGTTTTGGTGATCTCACGACCCAGATCGATCCAGATTTCAAATACCCAGAAGAATAACCCATGAACAAGGAATATTATAGCGGCAGTACGGCTGTCGCAGAGTACCTGCGCCCTACGTCTGACAAATATATACCGCTCGTTGAGCTTCCAGCCTCACTGAATCCCTACCTCGAAAAATATGGCATCCACATCGATGCCAAACTCATGAATACCCTACCACTTGGTAATGTGAAATCCTTACCCGCGTGGCAGATGCTCGAAGATATGAGCGCTCTTGATGGTCGTCATTTAGTCGAGGCTTCGTCCGGCAATACTGTTTTTAGTCTAGGAATTCTTGGACACTACTTCGGTGTTCAGTCGGTCCGGGCTATCGCCTCGCCTGACGTTAGTGATGGTAAACTTGCGCTACTGCGGCTTGCCGGTGTACAAGTGCAACTCGTTGAAGGCCCTATTTGCCCAGACCCTAATGATCCAGATGGTGCGATTGCAGTAGCTCGCGCCCAAGGTGCGGAACCGGGTAATATCAATCTTGGCCAATATGATAACGAAGCCAATCCAAAAGCGCATGAAAAAATCACTGGTCCACAGCTCTTTGAGCAGCTCGGTGACACGCTCGGCATGTTCTGTGCTGGACTAGGAACCACAGGAACACTCCTTGGCACTGCTCGCTTCTTAACGAAAAAACTGCCGAATGTAAAAATTGCTGGCGTAATCCGTAGACCTAATAATCTCGTCCCAGGTGTACGAACAAAGAATGGACTCGACGAAGTTTCCTTTGCTTGGAATAACGTGTTGACCGAGCCGCTTGAGGAAATTGGTGAGAAAGAAGCATACCAGGCAAGCCTCTCCTTGATCCGTACAGGCCTTCTTGTTGGACCAAGTGCAGGTTTCGCTTACGCAGGCGTAATTCGACACCTGCAGCACATGGAACAAGATGGCTCAATTGAGACACTTCGAAATATGCATGTTGTCTTCATTTGCCCAGATACTCCACTCCCCTACGTTTCGGACTATGAACGGATACTCGATACCTCGTATTTTCCGCCCATCGAGAACAGCCACCTCCGACGTAAGACGGATAGACACATCCAATCACCTTCTCTTATTCCTGAGCTTGACGTTCATGAAGTGCTGGCACTCTATGACTCGCAAGCGCCGCTTGAAGCGATGAGAACCCAGGACGCGGTTCTCATCGACGTAAGGGAACCTGACGAGTTTGCCGATCATCATCTACCTGGTTCAACAAATGTGCCACTTGCGAATCTTCCATCCTGGATAAAAACCAGGAGTGATGAAGATACCACGAAAGTCATATTTATTTGCCGAAGCGGTAATAGAAGCGCCCGGGCAACCTACCTTGCAAAACAAATGAATATTAACGCCTTTAATATGAAAGGCGGCACCACTGAATGGTCTGCGTATAATTTAAAGCGTGTGAAGAGTCCGTTCTGCATAACCAAGTAGGATGCCTCTGCCGTGGTATAGTAAGTGCATGCATTCACCCCTTACAACCGTCCTCTTTGACTGGGGCGGCGTCGTCGCCGATGATCCAGGTGACGATTTCCTCAAACAGCTTCTCGCCCAACTTGGCGCTACCGACACACAGATCCAAGAGATAATGGACACCTACATGTACCGATTTATGCGTGGACAGATCTCGGAAGTTGAGTACTGGTCTGAAATCAACAGGCAGTATGGTCTCAAGATTCATGACTCTATTTCTGATGAGTTTAAGAAATGGAGCGGACTCAGCGCTAACCAAGATGTCCTTGCACTGATTGCTGAGGTTAAGGCAAAGGGCATTAGGGTTGCACTCCTCTCTAATGTTATCGAGCCCACATATAACGTCCTCGAGCAAGCTGGCTACTATGACCAGTTTGATGAGCTCATAGCCTCATGTAAGGTTAGCTTCGCTAAACCACAACCTGAGATCTACCAGCTCGCACTTGATAAGCTCCACGTAAGCGCATCTGAGTCTCTTTTTATTGACGATAAGCAGAGCAATCTCACTCCAGCCAATGAGCTGGGACTTACAACGATCCTCGCTAAGAATCCAGCACAGATTATCACAGACGTCCGAGCGGCACTGGAGGTCTCTTAAATGGCACCATTAAAAGGATTTAATCTCCTTCTCGCCTTTCTTCTGGAGCTCGTTGCCGTAGTTGGATTCGCCTGTCTTAGCTTCCTTCTTCCGATCAATCCGATATTCCAGGTCATCGCCTCAGTCCTTCTCCTTGTTGGCGTGGTAGTCTTTTGGGGACAGTTTATGGCCCCAAAAGCTCCCAGGCGCGTAGATTTAGTCGCCTACTACATAATAAAGAGCGTCATTTACTGCGCCGCCGCGGTTACTATTTTCCATTTCTATAGCCTTACACCCGCCCTTATTTTCCTAATCATCGCCGTCATTAACGAGGCCACCCTCTACTCCCACACTAGAGCGATTAAAGCGTAAGGCCTCTGCGATAACAGAGGTAACATCACCTATTAGAGGATATTTTTAGGGTATCAGAGTATCTACAGCAAAATGCCAAAATACGACTAGACAAATAGAACATAAGCATTATAATAATTTATACAACAGTAAAAAGTGCAACAAGGAGCGCTATGACCATAAAAACAAAAATCATAGGAATTGCTCTCGTTCTGGCTTTACCAGTCATCGCAATGACGGCCGCAAACGCGCAGACATTCCGTGCACAAAGTCAATCAACTATAAGTCAAGGTGAACAGATCGATGGATCGGCATTTGTTGTCGGAACATCTGTCGATGTCGCCGGTAACGTCAAGGGTGACCTTTACTGTGCCGGTCAAAATGTCACAATTAGCGGTACCGTCCAAGGGGACGTTCTTTGTGCCGCCCAAACTATCCGGGTCTCAGGGCAGGTTGATGGAAACATTCGTCTTGCAGGTCAAACGATATCTGTCGATGGTGCCATTTCCAAGAATGCATCAATAGCAGGACAAAACATAACGATCGATGGTAAGGGTAAAGTCTTTGAGGACGCCGTCGTTGCTGGACAAAGCATCGTTATTAATGGTGTCGTGAACCGTGACGTCGTTGCTGCAGGTGAATCTGCAACAATTGGGTCGACCGTCGGTCGTAACGTTACAGCAAACATCAGCAACCTAACCTTCGCAAATGGGGCAAATGTCGGTGGTGTCGTTAACTACACCAGTGCAAAACAAGCTACTGTCGAGGATGGTGCGCACATTACCGGTGCCGTTACGCAGACCGAGCCGGCTAAAGATACCTCGATGGCACAGAATAACACCTTCAACGGAATTGGTATTCTTGTCATCCCATTAATGCTCATCGTAAGTGCACTCGTACTCGTCCTTCTCTTCCCACGAGTCTTCCGATCTGTCACTGATCCAAGCGTAGCATCCGTTCCACAGGCACTTATTGCGGTGCTTATAGGATTCATTGCAAGTATCGCCATGCCGCTCGTAATTGTCATCGCATTCGTGACAGTACTTGGCATACCGCTTGCATTCGTCATCCTCGTCACCTGGATTCTTATCATGCTGCTTGCTGGTGCATTTGCCGCATTCTACACCGGCCGTATGATCTGGAAGAGTGGTAATGCAATTCTCGCAATGCTTATCGGTGTTGTCGTCCTATCAATCTTAATGCTTATCCCTTACCTGAACATTCTCGTCGGAGTACTTGTGAGCTGGTTCGGATCTGGTGCTATCCTCCTGTCGATCAAGAGGCGTTGGGTAATGCCACGTTACTCGATGGACGATCCTGTCGCAAGGCCACTTCGTACACGTAAGCGCCGTGCACGTGCATAGTCCTAGAAATTTAGTAACTTTCTTTCATTGACCCTATGAATGCGTGTCTGGTATCATAACCACAATTATGAAATCCAGACACGCATTCTTACCAGAACAAATACTAACAACAGCCGGACTCTCTATTATTGTTGCAGGATGTGTATCGAGCATCTTCGATAGCATTGTAAACCAGCGATTCATAACACGTCCGTGGATGATTCTCTTCTATATTCCCTACTTGATTCTGCTCGGCGGTGGATTTACCGCGGGGTATTTTCTTTCTCGAAGAAACGTATTCACTGGAGTAATATATGCATTCCTTGCAGTAGGACTCTACTTTCCGCTCGATAGCATACGAGCGACACTTGGGGATTTTGTCCTCAGTGGATTCCTGTTTACTACACTTCCCGCAATAGTTCTTTTAATCATTTGTAGTATTGCCTTCGCGACTCAATACCGTAAAAGGCTCGACACACCAAGCATGATTAGTAAATTCCTATTAGGATTTTCATTTGGAGCATATGCACTTACTCAACTCGTGCTTACAATCTCAGCTGGTTCTCGCTATGCACTCGTATCACCAGTTGTCATTGCAATTATTACCTACTTTATTCTCAAGATACGAAACCCTTTCGATAGAATCGTCTATGCAATTCTTATGTCTGAGCTATATATTCTTCTCGTTATTATTCTCTCAAAATTCCAGACAAATCCTGTCGCGAGTGTAGCGAATTCGTATACAAAAATTATTGTTGGCGTTTCTCTTGTCGCTACGCTTGCACTCGCGTTTTATATTCGTAATCGACAGAAGATCTCGTAGCTCACTACGACATTCGAATAGCCCGGGCTTTGTGCTACTATAAGCATTATGAAACCACACAGCCGTAAACCACTCATTATTACTCTTGTCGTCATCTTGCTTATTGCCGCCGCTAGCCTCGCAATTTACCTTACCGGCGCATATAAGAAACTTACCGAGTCTCAGAATCAAACACCGGTCACTCCAACTGTCAGTTACAGCGGAAAGATTGTCTGCCTCCCTCCAAAAGATAGTAATGGTCCGCACACGTTGGAATGCGCACTCGGTCTTCAAACTGACGCAAATACGTACTACGGCCTCAGTGGGGCAACGGGATCTGATCTTGCAGATGCCTCAGGGAGCGATAAGAAGGTGAAGGTTACTGGTGAACTCCAAGAAATCGGCAGTGATAAATATAAGATGTCCGGCGTTATTACCGTTAAGAGCTTTAATTTCGAGTAGTCCATATGCAGATTCCAATTAAGCGTTTCGATAAGAATCTTCCGCTTCCCGCAGGCACCGAAGGTGCGGCATGCTTCGACCTCACGGCGCGCACTTCAGTGACAATTCCCTCCAAGCAGATTCAGCCTGTTCCTTTAAATGTAGCACTGCGCGTTCCGGAAGGTCACGCCCTTCTACTCTTTAGTCGAAGCAGTACACCGCTTCGAAAAGGCCTCATGATGGCAAATAGCGTCGGTGTTGTTGATCCATTTTACGACGGAGATGATGATGAGAATATGGCCTTTCTATATAACTTCACCGACCACGACGTGACGGTAGAGCAAGGTGACCGCGTGGTTCAGGGTATGATTATTCGCACCGAACCCGTCACCTGGAATGAAGTTGACTCCATGGAGAGTGACGGGCACGGCGGCTACCAACATCTCGACGAACTTCACGCTCGACAACGATCCGCTTAAGCTAATTTACAACCTAGGCCGCATCGTTTTATACTAGAATCATGCTGCGACCTATTGATATTATTACAAGATCCGATCGGGTAACGGGTGAGTTGAGCGACCCTGAAGACGCTACAAATAGAGGGCTTTGGCATAGAGGTGCTCATGGGTTTTTACTCACACCGGGTGGCCTTGTGCTTATTCAAAAACGTTCGCTCGACCAACCGCAGTATCCAGGACTTGTAGATATCGGTGTCGGAGGCTTTGTCGATCATGGAGAAACACCAGAAGAGGCCTTGATCCGTGAAGTTAAAGAAGAAACAGGACTTGAAGTTCGCCAAGACCAGCTCCTTTTTCTTGGCACGTCAAAGCACATTCGCCACTGGAAACGCAACGGACGGCCAAAGCTCAGTCGCGCAATTCTTTATAGCTATGCAGTCCGCCTCGATAGCGATCGCAATGCCGTCACACCCGAAAAGGGTGAAGTAGCTTGGATTGGGTTCGTTCCGCTTCGTACAGCCCTTTGGCTGCTTCATAGAGGCTCCCTGCCTCGTCTTGGCACACTTCTCCCTATGCGCGCCTATTATCGTCGATGCTTTAAACAAATTGCTCGATTCATCCATTAAAGTATTTTTTACATAACCGTTTTAGTCTATACTTATTTCATATGGCAAGACTACCGAATCCAGGAAGCGATGACCAAGTTTGGGGTGGGATCCTAAACGCATTTTTAGAGGTCGAACATAACCCCGACGGAACATTAAAACGAGGCGCCGATATAACCGACGCGCTCAATACCGCTAACGCCGCTCAAGCAGCTGTTGGTACAAAAATAGATAAGAGCGTCCTCACCACTCCAGGCGACCTTATTGTTGCAAGTGCAGCAAATACACCAGCGCGACTTGGCGTCGGTTCGAATGGGCAATTTTTAGTTGCCGATTCAGCACAGTCACTCGGCGTCCGGTGGAGCGACCAGGCGTTCATTCGTGCGGTTGATTTTGGTGCCAAGTTTGATGGCACAACAGATGATGCGGCAGCACTCCAGGCGGCGATCGATGAGGCGGTCGCGGTGAATAAAATCCTTCTCCTCGACGGCGGTACTTCTCTTGTAGGCACACCTTTAGCGATCACAAAACCACTGACAATCATGGGATCCGGACGTGCAGCAACAACACTTAAACTCGCAAACGGTGTAAATGATTACATGTTCTCCTTCTCAGGAGGCGACCCGGGTGTTGGCATTATCGGCGCCCACTTCTCAGATTTTAAGATCGATGGAAATAGTGCAAATCAAACTGCCGGTGGAGGTATTAAGGCAGACGGCGCAATTCAATGTACCTTCGAGCGACTTCATATTACGAGTGTCTATGACTGGGGACTCAAACTTGGTCCTATTACCGGTGGCGCATTCGGTCACCACAACCGCGTTCTCAACTGCCTCTTCGATAATTCAGGAAATAGCGCCGGCTTTGGTGGCGGTGCATGGCTCACTTCAAGCGATGAGAACTGGTTCGTCGAGACGGATTTTGAGTTCCTTGGCGGAGCATCCAACCCTATCGGCACGACTCCTGTCATGCTGTATGACCAGGCAGGGCTTCAACACATCATTGGCTGTAACTTCGTAAGTGGAAGTCATAACTGTATTGGTATTCGTGCCCAGAATGTCGTTAATACCAAGATTGTTGCCTGTATGTTTGACGGACTTGCCGGCGACGGAATCTTCCTCGTTGCAAACAAATGTATTGTGACAAGTAATCTCATTACAGGCCCTGGTGACGCTGGCACAGTTCCCGCCTCCGGTATTCACCTTGAGTTCAATACACACTACAACATCATTGCCAATAACTCACTTGAGACTTCAAATACCGTCGCTGGACGCGTTCGTAGTCTTATTCGCGAAGAAGGCACTGGTGGTAGCGGCGACAACCTCATTGAGGGGAATAGCGTCACCGTAGGCGCAAACCCAGCGACAGTCGCTCTTATCGAATCTGGCGGAACGAATACTATCGTTCGTAATAACGTTGGCTGGAAAACAGAGAATTCCGGAACAGGTACTGTCGCAGGCGGATCGACAACAATAACAGTCAACCACGGACTTGCAATCACACCAGCGGTTGGGACAATTACACTTACGCCAACGAATAACCTTGGAGCTGCGACTAAGTTCTGGGTTAGTAATCCGACAGCGACGCAGTTTACGATTAATGTTGATGCTGATCCTGGCGTTGGAACTGCAACCTTCGCCTGGTCAGTTAAGAACTAGCTCTAAAGAGACAATCGCCTTTAAAATACCGCCGAGCTCGGCGGTATTTTATATTTTATAGATTCATCGTCTCTCTTTACGACTGCCGTTCGACGCCCAGGATCTGCTGAACCTGCTCGAGTGATATCTCAATAGTACTTCCCGGCGCCACACTTCCTGAAAGCATTTGGCGAGCGACCGTATTCTCAACTGCACGCTGGACAACGCGCCGCATTGGTCGCGCACCAAGTCGAGGGTCATATCCTTGGTCAACCAAAAAAAGCTTAGCATCCTGCGCTACACTCACACCGATCTTTTGAGGTGCGAGTGTTTTATTAATGCCAGCGAGAATAAGATCAATTACTTGGACAAGCTCTGTTTTACTAAGCGGACGGAAGACAACGATTTCATCGAATCGGTTAAGGAATTCAGGGCGGAACTGATTCGTATTAATCAGCTCATCGATAAATGGCTTTTCAAACTGCTCCAACTGGTAGCCACGTTCGATATACTCCCTGACTCTATCGGCACCTGCGTTACTTGTAGCAATAACAATTGCATCCCTGAAGCTTACTTCACGGTTTTTAATGTCACGGAGGATTCCTTCATCGAGAAGTTGGAGTAGTGTCGTGAGTACTTGTGGATGTGCTTTTTCAATCTCATCAAGGAGCACAACACTAAATGGCTGCTTCATTGCTTGAGCGGTCAGACTGGATGGATCATCGGCGCCGTCTGCGATGAGCCGCGAAACGTCCTCTGCTCGCACGAACTCGTTTAGATCAAGACGAATGATTCGACTTTCTCCGCCAAAATAAACGTCAGCGAGTGCCTTTGCGAGTTCTGTCTTACCTACTCCTGTAGGCCCTAAAAAAAGGAACGTCCCGATCGGTCGGTTTTGGTTACGGACACCTGCACGTGCACGGCGAAGGGCATCGCTTACGACTGATACAGCACGCGTCTGATTAATCATCCGCTTATGAATGAGATCTTCAAGGTTAAGAAGCTTCTCACGCTCCGCTTCTCCACTCGCCACGCCAACTTTAATGTCCATTGTCTGTTCAATAGCATTCTGCACAGACTGTGCGGATACAAGGCCATTCTGTGCATAGCTTGCGGCAGATTCCATGAGCTTAATAGCACGGCCTGGCATTGCGAGATCATGAACGTACCGCTCACTGAGTCGGTAGGCCTCTCCGAGTGCCTGGTACATGTAGGTTACCTTACGTTGGAACTCCGTCATAATAAGCTGGTCCTGCAGGACAAGCATCGTCTCATCCCTACCAGGCGGAGATACAGTGATTCGGTTGAGTGCGTTAATAAGGCTTGGGTTACGCTGTCCAATTTGCAGGTAGCGCTGTTCATCCATAGCAAGGATTATGCGCAGCCGTCCCGCCTCAAGAATGGGGAGAAGCACGTTTGTAAGATCGACAGATCCAACCCCCTCTTCAAAAAAAAGCTGTGCGTTATCTAGGCAGATAATAATATTCTTAGCAGAGTAGGCTTCACCAAGTACGCGCATAACGAGACTCTCAAGTTCACCTCGTCCTGGCGCTGCTGCGACCAGTGCAGATGCGTCGAGGATAAATACCTGACGGAACTTGAGGGTCTCTGGAAGGCGGCTTCCCGCATCCAGAAGTCTATCCGCAAAAGCATGCACAATAGTTGTCTTCCCTACGCCTGCGGGACCAACGAGTACCGCGTTCTGACGCCCATTCGTACCAAGTGTTTCAACAAGCTGATCGAGTGCGCGGACATGCGCTTCAAGATTGACCGACAGGAGACCGCCACGAGCAATCTGCTCACTAATGTTTTGCCCGAACCGCGTAAGTAAAGGAATAAACCCAAAAGACCAATCTCTCGCCACTCCACCCGTACGGCGAGGTCGTTTCGATTTTTCTACCAATTCCATGATATGCCGCTGCCAACGAACACCGGCAAGTAGATCAGCATCGTCAATCTGTATATGTGCAAGGAGTCCTTCGTGATCTGGAAACGACCGTAGTATGGCAACGACAAGTACTGCACCGGTAATCGTATCCGTATCAAGCTCAGCACGGACGGCGAGCGCGAGCTGCCATAGATCCGAGGTCTTACTCGCGTCCTCCGATGAAATGTCTTGAAGGAACTTCGCCGTAATGCCAAAGCGTGGGCCAAAGAACTGTCCACTCTGTACTCGTCCAACAGCCGTTGCTATATCGTGAGGACTTGGGTTCTTTCCAAGTTGTCCAAGAATATCCCCTGCAAGAACATCATCGATCGTTTTTGCATTCCTGGCCGGCTTCAGTGCTTTAAGATCGTAGGTGTACCATTCCCATACCATAATAGGAATTGCAACGAGTCCAACAAGCACCCACCCCACTGGTTCTTGAATAAAGAGGAGTGCCACTCCTGCTACAAGGAGCAGGACCGTAATAATAGGAAGTAGCCTCGCCCAGATACCACCGAGCGCTCTGCCAAGTCGTGCCTTTGCAGCTCGGCTACTACCATAGTTAAAGGTTAGATTTTCCATGGAACCCATCCAATCAGAAAAAGCCCTAGCCCAATAAGGGGAAGAAGTGGTGTGAAAGCCCAAAGGACGAGCGAGACGATGCCAATAAGTCCATGAACAAGAATCGTAATTACCCCTGCGATAATCATAATCGTTCGCATAATTGCGCCGATCATACGAGAGATAAGTCGATCAAAGAATGCCTGCGCCTTTACACCAATTGGACCATCTACCCTGCCTGCTGAGATTTGTCGGAATGGTGCAAATAACGTTTTTAGGAGAAGGTCGATTGAGAAGTAATCCATAGTTGCAGCAATCTTCTCGCGAAGACGAAGTGCGCGCAACTTCCAACCGGTGGTATACCACCAGGTAAGCATCCCTATAATAGCCATAACCTCATTGTACCGTACTGGCGCCAGGTACGCTATAATAAGGTATATGTCAAAGCCCTATGTTACTCTGCTTGGAAAGGCTATTCGCTACGCATCACGACTACGCGGCGGAAGCGGTTCCGCCCTGCCGGGACTCTTTGTTGAAAAAATTGATCCTGACTTCATTCGTCGAACACTTGCGCAGCTTCCACACGGCGTGGTAGTCGTAAGTGGAACAAATGGCAAAACAACGACAACAAAAATGGTCGTTGAGCTCCTTGAGGGACAAGGACTTCGTGTCTTTACGAACCGAACGGGGAGTAACTTTACACGTGGGGTTGCCGCAGCTCTCCTTGGTGAAGTAGATAACCACGGAACACTGAGTGCGGATATTGCCGTTCTGGAACTCGATGAAGCACATGCTGTCCATTTCGTGAAAGATGTACACCCACGATTCTCTCTTCTCCTCAATGTCATGCGCGATCAACTTGATCGTTTTGGTGAGATTGACGTTACTGCAAAACTTCTTCAGAAGATCGCTGCTCACACAAGTGATACGGTCGTTTTAAACCGAGAAGATCCCAGGGTTGCTCGTATTGCGCAGACACTCAAGGGCCAATCCGTTCAGTACTTCGGTCTTTCCCCTCAGCTCCTCAAACACTTCCCAACCGATGACACACTCCATGGAGGGGATAGCAAAACGTCCGATGTTACGGCAGATGTTACACTTCAAGCCATAAAGGGCGACCAAGCACAGTTTGTTTTTGATGATACCCCCCATACTGTCAGCCTGCAGCTTCAGGGTATCTATAATATTTATAACGCTGCCGCCGCACTCGCTCTCACTCGCAGTGTTATGGGTGATGAAGTAAATACTGAGAAACTCCTCGGATCTCTCGCACATGTCACTCCGGCCTTTGGGCGAGGTGAAACAGTCACCATTGGCGGACAGCCCCTCGAGCTTGTACTTGTAAAGAATCCGAGCGGATTTCGTCTTGGCCTTTCTTCTTTTAGCCCTGTCGGCTACCAAACGATGATCGCTATTAATGATAACTATGCAGATGGCCGTGACATGTCTTGGCTTTGGGATGTTGCATTTGACAGTCTCCGCGAGACAGGCGTCCTCCAGGTATCTGGTATTCGTGCGAATGACATGGCGCTTCGTCTTCAATACGACGAGGTACCTGTTTCAGATGTCGATACCGACTTAAGCGCAGCTCTGCAGCATTTTATTACAAGTGCAGGCGACCAGCCAAAACGGATCTACTGCACCTACACTGCCATGCTTGCGCTTCGCCGTGAACTTGCTAAAATGACCACTGTCGAGGAGATTGCATGACCGAAAAATCAATTCGCCTTCTTCAGCTCTATCCTCAGGATATGAATATCTATGGAGATTGGGGTAATACACTTGTTCTGAAACGTCGACTTGAATGGCACGGCTATTCGGTCGAGCTCCTCGCCTATAACCCGGGAGACTCATTCCCTGATAAAGTGGATCTCATTGTCGGTGGTGGCGGACAAGACTCAGGTCAGGACAAAGTACAGAACGACCTTCTCTCAATCGGGCAAACACTCCATGATCTTGCTGAAGCGGATGTCCCTATGCTCATGATCTGCGGACTCTACCAACTCTTTGGCCGCTTCTTCGTTACTCAGGACGGTCATACTATTAAAGGGATCGAGCTTCTCGATATAGAGACACACGCCGGACCAGAACGACTCGTAGGCAATATCGTTACCGAAAGCAGTTTTGGTGAACTCATTGGATATGAGAATCATAGTGGACAGACGTTCCTCGGGAAGAATGTAAAGCCCCTTGGAAAAGTCACCAAGGGCGCAGGCAATAATGGTCAGGACGACACAGAGGGAGCAAAATATAAGAATATTATTGGCTCATACCTTCATGGCTCTCTCCTGCCTAAGAATCCGAAGCTTGCCGATCATCTTATAGAGCAAGCAGTTACACGTAAATACGGAGACTTCACGCCAACGGTCATTAATGATGAGTTTGCTGAAAAAGCGCGTGAAGTTGCTGCAAAGCGTCCACGCTAGCTCCTGATACTATCTGGTCGGGGTGATCCGATTTGAACGGACGACCTCAGCGTCCCGAACGCTGCGCGCTACCAACTGCGCTACACCCCGATACCTATTTTTGTTGCAGTGCTTTTAGATCAGCGACGATTTGTTCACCATGGCCAAGTGGCGTTACACGGCCATATACTTTTACTACGACACCATTTGGATCAATAATAAAGGTACGACGAAGAATCCCTTCCTTACCAAACATTTTCTTTCCCCAAGCACCGTAAGCATCAATTGCTTTTCGGTCCGGGTCACTAAGAAGTGTAAAGTTCAGTGAATGCTTTGCCTTAAATTTTTCGTGGCTGGTTGCATCGTCCATGCTAATCCCTACCACGTTCGCACCAAGTGCAGAGATCTCGTCACGGGCATCACGAATACTACATGCCTCTGTCGTACATCCTGGCGTCTCGTCCTTAGGGTAGAAATAGAGTACAAGCCATGCACCGCTATAATCGGCGAGGGTTTGTACATTTCCATCGCTATCTTTAAGTGAAAAATCGGGTGCTGGGTATGGAGTAGGACGCATCATAATGCTTTTAGTATACTGCTTTTTCCTATCGCCTCGCAAGAATTATACTCTCAGCAATGTCACAGTTATGGTTCTGTATAATAGAGAGTGATGCACAAATCGCCGACCAACTCCGGCGCGAAACAGCGTATTCTTGCACTGGACTATTTGCGCGGGTTTTTTATTATCGTGATTATTGTTGACCATCTGTGGAGATGGCCAAACCTCTTCGCTACGATTAGTGGGCGTGGTGAGTTATGGGCATCTGCAGCAGAGGGGTTTGTCATAATATCTGGGCTCCTCGTTGGCTATGTCCGTGGATACAAAAATCGCAACCTACCTCTTTTCACCGTCAGCAAAAAGCTCGTCACTCGCGGGGTCATGTTGTATCTCTGGATGATCATCACTTCCGTAGCGCTCGTGAGTGTTTCATGGAATCTCACCTTTAAGGGTAATATGGCCTATATCCCCATTAACCCCGGTGATTGGAATACACTTTTTGCGAGCATTCTTCGAACCGACTATGTTCACACGCTCACTCATTTCCTTTACCTCTATGCAATATTCCTCGTCCTCTCACCGCTTGTCATTTGGCTTTTGCGACGAGGCCGCCCAATTGTTGTAGCCCTTTTCTCAGCTATGATGTGGGCATGGGGATTCACTCACGGTATTGAATGGATGCAGTGGCAATTCCTCTTCTTTATTCCTGCTGTTGCAGGCTTCTATCTCGATGTAATCTTCGAAAAGTACCACGCACTTTCAAAGTCTATTCGTCTCATAATCCGCTATGGGAGTATCGCTGTCTTCCTGATTACCGCAGCCATTTCAGCATCCATAATTCTACCGACAGATCCAGGCACTTACCAGGATACACTTTTCGGACGCGACCCCGTGACACCTGCAACTATCCTCATTTCCTTCACCTGGTTCTTAGGGCTTTTGAGTCTCTTCCAGCTTATTCTGCCATTCCTCAAAAAATGGCTCGGCTGGCTCCTTCTTACCTTCGGGGAACGCTCGCTTACTGCATACATTCTTCATACGATTCCCCTTGTCATCTGTCAGCTCCTTTTTGCACAGTCAGATAATCTCTGGTTCAATAGTCTACTGGCCACATGCAGCATTATTGCAACATGGGCGCTTCTAAAGATTCCGTATATCAATCGAGTTATTCCGCGCTAAGTGTGCGAACGTGCAGTGCGTCAAAATCGCGCTGCCCTTGTTCATAGAGCCGAGACGGCATTGGTAGCTTCGCATCTCCATAATAGACGTAGTAGAGCTTGTTACTTGGTGCGAGCTCTCTTTGTGGGTCTCCAACACGGAGTGGACTCTTACTAAGCGGCGCATAGCCACCTTTTAGAACGATGTCGGCACTGTAGAAATAGATCTGGCATTTAGGAAGATAGTACGCAAGTTCAATAGCCACGTAAGGATCCGCTGCAAAGACCGTTTCTTCATTTCCACATGATGGAATTGAAGCCGCAGCCTGGCGCACCATTGGTGTTTGAAGACGTTGGAAGTTGAAGTTACCTACTGCAGCAAGTTGCACGACACCAAAGACAAGGACAACAAGGAGCCCACAGTAGATACGCTTCGCCCAAAGAGTATTTGCATTTACAAGAAGTGCACTAATAACTCCAACGTAGAGCATTCCACCAATCGCTACATGTGCAAGATATCGCTCCACATACATAGGGCGAAGCAGCGACACGAGAGCAACAAGAGTTACTGGAACTGCAATATACCAGAGAAGGAGTGTCAGGTAGGGGCGTTGCACTTTTCCAGCTGCGCGAAAGGCACGCATTGTCATATAGACGAGCGCTACAATAACAGCAACAATGACGAGTGAAGCAAAGGCACCCAGCTGCCATGACGGTCGATACAGGAATTCAAATGATATGATTCCGACAAGGTTATCGACGGTAAGTGGTTGTGAGATAGCAGCGAGCGCTCCATTACTTAGTTGAGATACGAATGCTGGTAGCCACGGCAAAAATAGAAGAACCGCAATCCAATATGCTATCGCCCACGGCTCACGGATCCACTTTTTCAGTGGCTCTTTCCGCTTCACTGCACGCCATATCATCCAGAGTGCATGTGCAATCCAAAGAACGGCAAGGTAGTAGAGCGTATACATCCCCAGCGCAACAAGCGCAGCATAGATGCCGTAGAGAAGCCACTGATCTCTTCCCGCTTTAGTCTGCAGAGCGCGCACAAGAACATAGGTGGCGAGGATTCCAATAAGTGAAGCGAGGGCATACATGCGGATCTCGAATCCATAGCGCATAAGGAATGGTGCGAGTGCAATAAACGGAAGTGCAAGAACGGCAATTCGGGCACTAAACATACGCCGTACAGTCAACCCAGCCACAAACACAGCGAAGCCAGCTGCAAGTATGCTGAGGCTTCGAAGTGCCGCTTCACTCCATCCAAAGAGCGATGCCCATCCTTTTAGTAGAAGATAGTAAAAGGGCGGATGAGTATCGACGGAAGTAAGATGTACAAGCTGCGCCGCTGGCTGCTTGGCGAGCATAATAGAGTATGCCTCGTCAAACCAGACACTCTGACCTATACCGATCGCAAATGTGATGGCCATAAACACTACCGCCATTGCAGCCATTACCCACAAGAAGTATCGTTCACTCCAGTCTAGCTGGCGATGCCATGACCCTACCTTTGTCAAAAGCGACCGTATCATATATATCTATCCTACCACGTTTTCCCCTAGGGTCATCAAGAAAGCTCTGGTAAAAACCCTAGTTCTGATGTATAATACCCTAAGTAAACACCTATCGGGGTGTGGCGCAGTTGGTAGCGCGCGCGGTTTGGGACCGTGAGGCCGAAGGTTCGAGTCCTTTCACCCCGACCAAGTAAAAGATCCATCCTTGTGATGGATTTTTTACTTGGTTCTGAGCACGAGGCATCTTTACTGGATGACTTTGATCCGAGTATAGTTACATTATTGCCGGGGTGTGGCGCAGTTGGTAGCGCGCAGCGTTCGGGACGCTGAGGTCGTCCGTTCAAGTCGGATCACCCCGACCACGCAGGAGTCTATCGTTGTCATTAAGCATTAATACACACATGTACAAAAGTGCACAATAACGGAGATAGACGAAATAGATAGAGCACGGTTCAGGAATAGCTCAGCCATAAAGGTTATACTAGAATGGTATGCCTAATAAAACTCCACCCTATCCTGCACCAGCTTTTTTACTGCGCGATCCTGACGGT